>JABFGF010000001.1:322087-644175 GCA_013112635.1 Calditrichota bacterium
AATTGAGAAATGGAGTGAGGCAGAAAATTTTGTATCAATTGCTTTAACAAATGAGCCTGATAACACGAATGCACTGGAATTACAAACTTTAATTAATACTCATCTCGAAGCTGTGTAATGCGAACATTGAATTTCGAAAATGATTGTCATTCCTGTATGTTTTTAGTCCGCCAATGGGCGGATCAGTATAATTACTGGCAGGAATCAAAATCAGGCATCGAGAGTTCAGAATCCAGTATAAACTAATAGGCCAATGAATTACAATCCCGTTTCAATTTCCGTGTGCATGATTGTTCGTAATGAAGAGAAAAACATTAGAAAATCGTTAAATACCATAAAAGATTTTGTTGATGAAATTATTATTGTTGATACCGGTTCCACTGACCGTACAGTAGAAATTGCAAATGAATTTGGAGCCAAAGTTTTTCATTTTGTATGGAACGACGATTTTGCATCTGCCCGCAACTTTGCTTTAAAACAGGCCGCCTGTGATTGGGTACTTAACTTAGATGCCGATCATACTTTTATTTGCGATAAAGAAAACTCCCTTAAAAAACCTCTTGAAAATATAAAAATGTTAGGATTGATGATAAATGAAAGAACCTATGATTCTGACAAAAGTTTTCAAGACTCAGACAGGTTACTTCTTTTTAAAAATCACTGTGGGTTTAAATATAGCGGCGCAATTTATGAACATCCTTTAAAATCAATCAAAGAGTATGCGCAAAAAAATAAAATTGCTCAGCCGTTTGGTCGTATTGATAATTGCAGATTGGACCATCATGAAAAGAGTAATATCAAGCAGACCACAAAGCATAAAGCTGTTTTGAAGAAAGCTGTAAAAAAAGATCCTGATAATTATAATTACCGTTTTAATTTTTTGCTGGCTCAAAAAGATGGTGGAGACAATGATTCTTATAAAGATGAATTGCTGAAAACTGTTTACAGAATTGAACAAAACAACCCACTTTTAAATGAATCAATTGTTGCTATTTGGGGTCTATTTGGTGATTGGGTAATCGAAGACAATAATAGCGATTCTGTAGAAAAATTCTACAAAAATGCTGGCACCTTAACCGAAAAAACTAAATGGAACGACATTCGCCTGGTTTGGCCATATGTTAAAGTGTCTATTATGCAGGGTGATTTCGAAAAGGCTATATCTGACTTAGAAAAATGTATTCTCAATGGCGTAGCTCCTGATAATGTTTATTTAAAAGATGAAGAATACATTGCGCCAATTTATCAGCTTTTCAAACTAATAAACAACCAAAAACCAGCAGAAGATTTTATTACCTGTATTAACAATATTTCTGAATTAACAGGAAAAACAAAAACGGATTCTCTACAAGTATTTAAGTTTATAAGAAAACATGATCCAAGTTTATTTGAGGAAATATTTAACATCCTGAATGATGACCAGAAGAACCTGCTTAGTACTGAAAATGAAAGCGAAGAATACAATTCATCGGCCAAAATCGATAATTCAAATCAAAACTTAATTTCTTTGTGCATGATTGTAAAAAATGAACAAAAAAACTTAGAGCGCTGTCTGAAAAGTGTAAAAGGTATTGTAGATGAAATTATTGTTGTGGATACAGGCTCAACTGATGAAAGTGTTGAAATTGCCAGAAAGTTTGGAGCGAAGATTATTTTTACAGCATGGCATAATGATTTTTCAGAAGCCAGGAATTTAGCTCTCGAACAAGCATCTTCAAAATGGATACTGCACCTTGATGCGGATGAAGAATTACACAAAGAATCAACTCCGTCTCTAAAAAACTTACTTAATAAATCACAT
The DNA here is from genome assembly GCA_013112635.1 of Calditrichota bacterium. Lineage (NCBI taxonomy): Bacteria > Pseudomonadati > Calditrichota > Calditrichota bacterium. The sequence goes on from JABFGF010000001.1 coordinate 323,889, forward strand.
GCGGATGCTATAAATGTAGTTGTCCGAAATCATCAGCCTGCGGAAGATATGGTTAGTTTTCTGGATGAAACTCAGGTCAGAATATTTCTTAATAAAAAACAGTATCGCTATCGCAATAAAGTACATGAGCAAATAATCCCGTCAATAGCAGAGAATGCCGGCAAATTTGAAGAGAGCGGGATAATTATCAACCATTTTGGCTACCAAACAAATAACGAACAACGTGCACAAAGGAACTTAAACTTGCTTGAAAATGAACTCCAGGAATCACCTAAAGATGCCTACCTTCTTTTTAAAATGGGCGAAACATACAAGGCAATGAAACAATGGGACAAAGCAGCGGAATATTTGACAAAAGCAATAAGTAACCCACAGGGCAATATTACAAATGAAATTAAGGAAGTAATATATTTACGGCTCGGTCAAATATCATTAGCAAAAGATGATCACAAATCGGCACAAGAATATGCTTCAGCTTGTTTGCGGTTTAATGCACAAAATGCAATGGCAAAATACATTTTGGCAATTACTATGATGTATTCCGGGAAAATGGAAAAAGGAATTAAGCTGTTTATGGAGTTGAAAGCTACGCAAAATATTCATGGATTGGATTTATCTGAAATAGATCGTTTGCTTGAAATATTTGAAAATGTCAATGTTCCGGATAAGATTTTAAATTAAAATAATATTTGAAACTTGGGCTCTAAAATGAAAAATAAAAAACAAACACTCTCGCTATGCATGATTGTTAAAAATGAAGAACAGTTTATAAAAGATTGTCTTGAAAGTGTTAAAGACTCAGTCGATCAAATTGTCATTCTTGACACAGGTTCAACTGACAGGACCCTGGAAATAGTAAAAAACTATAATGCTGAAATCCATTATTTTGATTGGTGTGATGATTTTGCAAAAGCACGTAACGAGTCAATAAAATTTGCAACATCAGATTGGATTTTATGGATGGATGCGGATGAGCGTTTATCCCCGGAATCTGGCGTAATACTAAGAAATGAATTATCGACCATTCAAAAACCTGTAATCTATCAGGTTCAGATTAATAACAAAACCTCAGATGCTGCAAGTGCTTATCTTTCAACAGCTTATCGTTTGTTTAAAAATAATTTTGGGATTGGTTTCAAAGGTAGAATTCATGAGCAGCTTGGGTTTGATTCAAAATTTTCCAAACCTGAAATTCGCCGTTCCGGAGTAATTATCGACCATTTGGGATATGCTGTTGACGACAATTTAAAATCTCAAAAGAATATTCGTAACCTTAAACTTTTAAAAACCATGACCAGTGAAAATCCGAATGATGCTTATGCGCATTTCACTTTAGGCCAGCAATACAATCTTAATGAAGAATTCGCCCTGGCAATTGAGCATTTCGAAAAGGCGGTAAAGCTAAAACAATTTGAAAAAACAATGACAGCTTCCCTGCACAATGTACTTGCGGAATCATATTTCAAATCAGGTGATTACAAATCTGCAAAGGAAAATGCTGATCGGTCAATTAAAGCAGTAAAAGACCAGGTTGGTGGATATTACATGTTATACAGGATTGCAGATAAGAATGAGCTATATAACGAAGCTATATTGGCAGTTGATTCAATGATTAAAAATGGAATATTATTGCAAAAAAATGGATGGCAAATTTCCACTGATGTAATTATTGATACCGATAAATTAAACTATACTAAAGCCGTTTTACTGGAAAAAAGCAGTGATCATTATGGAGCTTTTCAAGTTTTATATGAGCTGGCAAACGGTGAAAAGGTAAATGAGGAAGTTTTAAATAAAGCGATTCAACTGGCACTTAACCTATCGCAAATACATGAAGCAACAGATTTATTAAAAAAGCTGATCAAATTTAATCCAGACCGCTTAGATGCGATTGATACTTTGGGAACCATTTTTATAAAACTGCAAAATTTTCAACAGGCAATTGAAGTGTATGAAGGGCTTCATGAAAAATCTCCAGACAATGAAAAAGTTTCGCGTCGCCTTGCCGGTTTATATTTAAAAGTTGGGCAAGAAAGCAAAGCTTCGAAATTGTTACAATTGGCTGTGTAAAAACAGTTTTGATTTAAAATCCATCTTATATTTCCGCTTGACATATCCAGCTTTGTAACGTATTATTTCAGTCTCACATATGTCCCTACATATTTTATTGCAGGCATTTTTATATGAATACCAGCGAGGTTATCAAAATACTTTCTGAACGGTTAGCAAAACCACAGACTGAGATAAAAGGCGTTTTACATTCTGTTTTTGAGGTTTTCAAACAACATTTATCTAACCATGACCGATTTACAATACCTGGCTTTGGCACCTTTGATACAGCAGCCCGTAGTCCACGCAAAACCTATAATCCCCACTTTAAAAAAATGATGCTTCTCCCCAAAAAAATTGTAGCTGTTTTCAGGCCATCTAAAGCACTTAAAGATAAAACTAAATAGGATCTGATCCATGAACGAAAAAATATCATTTGATAGCATTATTAATGCACTCGTTCAGAAAAGCAATGTAAATAAAAAATTTGCTAACAGTTTTGTAAAAGAAATGGCTCAGGTTATCCAGGAAGGGCTCCTGCGCGATAATGTGGTTACTTTAAGTGGGTTTGGAATTTTTAAGTTACACAATGTTCCGGAACGGTCGGGACGGAATATCCAAACAGGAGAACCAATTACAATTGCAGCGCACCGCAAGGTTATGTTTAAACCCGAAAAACAATTGCGGGCATTAATTAATAAAAACTACCAGCATCTAAGAGCCACATTTTTTAATGACCAGGACAACCTTGAGTCAAACGGAGTTATTTTAAGCGAAGAACCTTTAACACAACCGGAAGAAACATTTGAAGGAGCAGCCCAAAAAAGTCCGTTAAAGGAAACCACAGAAAAAGAACCAGTGCTGGGAGCTACAATTGATAACAAAAATATTGATTCAGCGGGCAATGAGGAAAAACCTCAAAATATTGAGGAAAAAGAGGATCATTTAAAAAAAACAACTTTAATCATTTCAGTGATTGTTATTTTAACAATCCTATTATTGTACCTCCAGTTCAGCGGTGATGATACTGAACAAATTGCAAATAAAGAATCAACAAATCAGGTTGAAAAAGCCCCGGCTTCTAATAAAGAAAATGTCGACAAAGAAGCACTAACTACAAAAAAAACTCCTGAAAAACCACCACCTGTTCAAAAGAAAGTGCGATCTGTCAAGTCTCATAAAGCTGAAGATGGAGACAATCTTTGGAAGTTGGCAACTAAATATTATAATGATGGATATTTATGGCCTTTAATATTGCAGGCCAACAAAGACAAAATTAAAAATCCTGATTTTATTAAATCAGGTATCGAGATTTCCATTCCGGCTATTGCAGAAAAAGATGATTCACAACTAATTGCAAAAGGACATTTAATGGCCTACGAAGAGTATAAGAAAGAAAATGATACCGAGGCATTGGATCATCTTTATGTAGCTTATAAATATGATAAATCATATGTTGAAAAATTTTCAGAGGAGATAAACGAAAAAGATTTACAATCTGTAAAAGAGCAATTATCCAAATAATTATTATCAGTTTCCAGGGAGCATTATTTTGTAATTGTATTTATTAATCCATTCACCCGCATTAATGGAGGAAAAATGGCAATCAATATTGATGACATCCGTGAGATTCTTAAATCTACCCGAACAGGTTTAATGGGCAAAGCAAATGTTGTCGCAACAGGGATTGGATACAAAGTAACCAATGGAAAAGTTACGGATGACTTATCAATTATTTGCTCGGTTGAGCATAAAAAACCAAAAAAATCACTCACAGCTTCAGAATTATTACCACAGTTTTTGGAAAGCATTCCAATCGATGTAAACCCATCCGGTCCAATATTTGCGTTTCAAGATCCCAAATTACGATATCGTCCTGCACCGGGTGGTACCAGTATTGGGCATTACCAGATTACGGCAGGTACTTTTGGATGTACCGTAAAGAAAGACGGCAAACGATATATCTTATCCAACAACCATGTTTTAGCTAATAGCAATGATGCCGATTTTGGTGATGATATTTTACAACCCGGCCCACATGATGGCGGTTCGAGACCAGCCGATGTTATGGCAAAATTACATGACTTTGTGCCGATAGCATGGGATGGAGATGATGGAGGAGGAGGTGGTGGTGGAAGCGATTGTCCATTTGCCAATGCTGCGGCCAACATGCTAAACGGGATGGCAGCAGCTGCAGGTAGAAAATCGCGGTTAAAGGCGGTTATTGAAAACACGCCTGGGCAAAATCTTGTAGATTGTGCTATAGCAGAGCCCGTAAATGAAAATGATATTACAGATGATATAATGCAAATCGGTAATATTTCTGGAATTGCAGAAGGAAACCTGGGTATGTCTTTACAGAAATTTGGCAGGACAACAGAATATACAACAGGAACGATCCTTCAGATAGATGTAACCTCAACTGTTAGCTATGGGACCGGTAAAACAGCAACCTTTGTTGATCAGCTGATGGCAGGAAATATGAGTGCCGGCGGAGATAGCGGCTCAGCAGTTTTAAATAGTGATAAACAAATAGTCGGTTTATTATTTGCCGGTAGTTCCAGTTCAACAATCATAAATAGAATTCAAAATGTTTTTGATCTTCTAAACATATCATTACCCTAATGGAAAACAGAATCGAAAAAGCAAAGGAAATAAAGTCGAATCATCAGGATGAATGGCTTGCGCATAGTTCGATTGTTTCAATTGGCATTGGTTTGGTTGATGAAAATGTTGTTGGGATTATAATTGGTGTTAAAGGAAAGATTACGACTGTTAAAACTAAAATCCCTGATAGTATTGATGGAATTCCAATTATATTAAAAACAGTGAATGAACTTCGCGCGTTATAGATTTAATTATTTTTAAAAGGCATTTGAAATTAATATATTCAGATGCCTTTTTTTTTGTATAACTTTCTCTCCATATCCTTTTATCCCTAAAGGCCAAAGATAGTTTTTCCGAAATATAAATATATACATTAAAAATACTTTAAGGTTTTTTATGCCTGTCGCAGAATTGCAAGATGAACGCATAGGAAGAATACTGGATGCTGTAAATCAGTCAGATATTTCTTCAATCAAATCTGTTGTTTCCGGAATCATTCAATTGATAAATGATCCCCGCTCAACAGCAAAAGATTTAAAAGATATAATTCAGGTTGACCCACCTTTATCAGGAAAAATATTACGAGTTTCCAACTCCGCTTTTTATTCGCCTCAAACAAAAATTGATGAAATAGAAAAAGCCGTTATTTGGATTGGATATAATTCAGTAAAAGAACTTGCCTTACGCCAAAAGGCTTGTGAGGTTTTTGAAAACAATGATTCAATAGAAGGATACCGGCGATCTGAGTTATGGGCTTTTTGTGTTGGAGTAGCGATGTTTTCAAAAATGATATATCGACGTGAGTTTAGAGAAAAAGGTGAGGTTATTTATGCTGCAGGATTGTTGCATAAAATAGGCTTAATTGCTGAAGAACAATTTTTAAGAAAAGCATTTACAAAAATATTGAAATTAACGAATGAAAAAAATATTGACTTAATGAGTGTTGAAGAAAAGGTTTTTGGTTTTAACCATGCTTTTCTTGGAGAACAAATCGCCCGAAACTGGTTATTGCCTGAAGATATGGTTTATTCAATGGGTTATCACAATAATCCCTATGAAGCACCCAAAAATCATTTTAGACAAGTTGCTACCTTATATGTAGCCAGTGCCATGTGCCATTTTGCAGAGATTGGTTTTTCTAAAGCAACGCCTTTTAACGATGATCTTTATCAAAAATGTATATCAGATCTAAAACTTGATCAGGACGATTTAAACTTAATAATTGAAGATGGTAAATATGAAATAGCTGAAATGCTTGAAAAAGGTGCCTTATAAAATATGGGAAAGAATGAGCAAACGGCTGAACTCAAAAAACTGAGAAGTCAGGTAAAACATTTGAAAAATGAGTTGGCTTTGACGAAGGAAGAAAACGAAACGGCTGTCTTAAATTATTATGACTTATACAAAAATATGGAGAAACTTGTAGAAGAGAAAACCAGTCAATTAAAAAATGCCATGTCTACAATTTATAAATACAATCATCAATTAGAAGATATGCTTGAAGAAAGAACAAAACATTTGATACAAACCGAAAGGCATGCAGCATTTAGTATTCTTAGCCAGGGAATTGTACATAACCTCAAAAATCCATTGTCAATAATATCCGCAGCATCTCAAATACTTAGGCTTACAAAACCACAATTTGCAAAAGATGAATTACCTGAAAAAATTGCTGAGTTTATGTTTCAGGTAGACAAAAATATCGAGAAAGTTGAGATTGGTACAAAACGTATGTTAGAAATGATTAACTCTCTGATGGCCAAAAGCAAAAGTGATACCAGTAAGGCAGTTGAAACAGTTAATATCAATGATCTGATTAGAAAAGAAATTGATTTTTTAAGTGCAGATTCTGTCTTTAAAAATAAAGTTGATAAAGATATATCATTTGTTGAGTCAGATTTATATGTTGATATTTTACCGGGAGAGCTTTCTCAAATTTTTCAAAACCTGGTCAGGAATTCTTTAGATGCTATGCATGAGAAAAAAGACGCTAAAATTTCAATCTTTACTGGTTTTTCAGAAGACGAAGTTTGGTTTTCAATAAAAGATAATGGACCGGGTATCTCTAAAGAGAACCAGTCTAAAATATTTGACCCTTTCTTTTCCACAAAACCCTCTGCAGATAAAAAAACAAATGGTGCGCCAACTGGTACAGGTTTAGGGCTTCATATGTGTTCGCAAATGGCGGGAAATTATAAAGGGAGGATTGAAGTAATCAGCGATATGGGTAAAGGTGCAGAATTCAAAATTTACTTCCCTAAATCAGCTGGTAAAAACAGTGCTTTAATAATGAATTAAAAATAAACATTTACCATGATCTTTTGATAGCTAAAGTTAATACTATATTGAACTTTATTTTCTTTCTTTCCCCTAAAAGATTTTTGCCAATTTATTGCAGCTGAAACGGTTGCAAAACTTAAAACAGTTCCTAAAAACACATCACTGGAAAAATGATTACGCTGGTACATTCTGGCCCATGCCCCGATACCACCTAATGTATAAAAAAATGTTTTAGCATAAATATTGTCTATCCTTTTTGCCAGAATAAGAGCCGTACTAACTGAGACAAGGGTGTGACCTGATACAAAAGAATGAAAATCATCTGTCGAGGGGAAAGGATCAAAATGACTTTTTCCTAAGTTCATATATGGCCTTGCACGTCCGGCAAGTTTTTTTGAAGTGGTTTGGATAGCACCGCCAGCAATTAGTGAAGATGTAAATATTATTGCTGTTTCTCTTGCCCATTCATTTTTAAATAAAATACCATAGCTGTAAATAACCCCTGTAAGAGTAATAACAGTTGTAGGGCTCCCGAGAAAAGACCCAAAGTTGGCCAATTTGTCTAATGATGAATTTCGGTTACGTTTGATTATACGGTCAATATCTGAATCTATTGAAAATAAAAGTGCACCACCCGCAATGGTGCTGCCAAAATAAAACCAATCATTTTGTTCCCACCTTACAGGATTTGTAAAAACATGAAATGTACCCTGGAGACTGTTTTGGATATCTTGATAAAAAAGGTGTAGTCTATCATTTTCTTTAGGAGGCTGGTTATTCAAATCAGAAGACAAGAGAAGAATTGGATAAAAAATTACCAGAATAAATAATATTTTTGAGGAGTATTTCATTTAGTTATCGGGTGTTTTTTAATTGAAACGTTGCTATAGTGAAAAAATATTGTTTTAAACAATTCCCATCAAGATTCAATTAACAATTGCTCATAAAGAATTATAACTATTGATCTGTTTTAAAAGATTTCAGTTTTAATTTAAATTTTAAAAAAAGTATATTAGCGCATTCAACAAAAACTCTATTTAAGGTAAAATCTCTTCATGGAAAAAATATATCGCTTGTTCATCGAAAAAAGGAAAGGCTTCGATGTAGAAGCTACAAATCTTTTTAATGATTTAACACATTTATTAGAAATATCAAAACTTAAAAAATTGCGCATACTTTATCGATATGACATTCATGGTGTCTCAGGTGAAGAATATTCTCAAGCCCGCGACACAGTTTTTTCAGATCCGCCGCAGGACATAGTTTTTGAAGAGGAGTTTCCTAAAAATGAAAATGATAAAACCTTTGGCATTGAGTATTTACCCGGACAATTTGATCAAAGGTCTGATTCGGCTGCTCAGTGTATTCAAATATTAACCCATAAAAAAGCCCCAATAGTCCGAAGTGCAAAAATAATAATTTTATCCGGCGATATCGATTCAGATCAAATGGATCAGATAAAAAAATATTGTATTAACCCAGTAGATTCCAGAATCGCTTCTATAGAAAAACCAACCGATTTAAAATTAAAAATTGAAAAGCCGGCTCCGGTAAAAACCATTGATGGTTTTAATGATTTTAATAAAACACAATTAAATGATTTAATATATGAGACAGGTTTAGCAATGAATTTTTCAGATATTGAATATTGTCAAAAATATTTCCGGGAATCTGAAAAAAGAAATCCGACTATCACCGAAATAAAATTATTGGATACGTATTGGTCAGATCATTGCCGCCATACAACATTTCACACAAAAGTTGAATCCGTAAAAATAGAAGATTCAAAATTTTCAGATGTAATTAGACAGACGCATAAAAAATATTTGGCTTCGCGTAAATTTGTATTTGAAAATAACTCTCGTCCGGATTGCCTGATGGACTTAGCTACAATCCCCATGAGAGAGCTGCATAAAAAAGGGAAATTGAAAGAACTTGATGTCTCTGAAGAAATCAATGCCTGTAGCATAAAAATTCCGGTTGAAGTAGATGGGCAAAATCAGGATTGGTTAATAATGTTTAAAAATGAAACACATAATCATCCTACAGAGATTGAGCCCTTCGGAGGTGCAGCTACCTGTCTTGGCGGGGCTATTCGTGATCCGCTTTCCGGCAGGGCATATGTTTATCAGGCAATGCGTGTAACAGGATCCGGCGATCCGAGAAAAGATTTAAAAGAAACATTACCTGGCAAGCTTCCACAGCGTACAATAACAACTACAGCTGCCAAAGGATATAGCTCTTATGGCAACCAAATTGGTCTTTCAACAGGACTTGTTTCGGAGATATATGACGAAGGCTATGTTGCAAAACGCATGGAGATCGGGGCGGTAGTTGGTGCAGTGCCTGCTGAGAATGTGAATAGGACGCAGCCGATAGAAGGGGATATTGTTTTACTTGTTGGCGGACGTACAGGCCGCGATGGTGTTGGGGGAGCGACTGGTTCATCTAAAGCACATACTGAAACGGCTTTAAAGAATGAAGCTGAAGTCCAAAAGGGTAATCCTCCAGTGGAACGTAAACTACAAAGATGGTTTGCAAATAAAGAGATTAGTACAAAAATAAAACGCTGTAATGATTTTGGCGCTGGCGGCGTGTCTGTTGCAATTGGTGAACTAACAGATAGCCTTGATATATTTCTGGATCGGGTACCCAAAAAATATAATGGTCTTGATGGGACTGAACTGGCTTTGTCGGAATCTCAGGAGCGAATGGCTGTTGTCATTTCTCCAAATGATTTAAAATTTTTTATTAAAAATGCACAAGATGAAAATCTTGAGGCTACGCATGTTGCTACTGTTACTAATTCAGGACGGTTGAAAATGTTTTGGAATGACCAGATAATAGTTAATCTGGATCGAAAGTTTTTAGATACAAATGGAGTTCGATTAGAAACATCTGTGACGATAGGGGCCATATCAGAGAAAACGTTTTTTGATGAAAAAAACACAAATGTACAGAATATAAAACAGTCATTTCTAAAAAACCTGCAAGATTTGAATAATGCCAGTCAAAGGGGATTGAGCGAACAATTTGACAGTACAATCGGAGCTAGAAGTGTTTTACACCCATTTGGCGGGAAATTCCTTAATACGCCGGCTGAAAGTATGATTTCAAAACTTCCGTTTATTGAAAGTGATATGGCAACAGTGATGAGTTGGGGCTTTAATCCTAAGCTTTCATCCTGGTCTCCTTACCATGGTGCGTTGTTTGCTGTTGTTGAATCGGTTTCCAAAATAGTTGCGAGTGGGGGGGATTATAAAAAAGTATATTTAACTTTTCAGGAGTATTTTGAAAAATTGGGAAACAATCCGGAAAAGTGGGGAAAACCGTATGCCGCTTTATTGGGAGCCTATCACGCACAAATGGCTTTTGAAATTGCAGCAATTGGTGGAAAAGACAGCATGTCCGGATCATTTAAAGAACTAAACGTTCCTCCAACTCTGGTTTCATTTGCCATTGCTCCTTTATCAGCTTCTAAGGCAGTTTCTTCAGAGTTTAAGGTATGTAACAATAGTGTTGTCGTTTTTAAATGCACCCGGGACAATAATAATTTACCTAATTTTGAAAAGCTTAAACAAACATATCAATTAATTACAGATTTTATTAATAATGGTAAAATATATTCATCTTGTGCGGTAAAAACAGGTGGCATTGGTGTTGCAATTGCAAAAATGGCCTTTGGTAATAAAATAGGATTCAAGTTTACAAATACCAATTACGTTGATAGCCTTTTTGACGCTGAATATGGTTCTATTATTTGTGAAATTGATAAGCATACTCAGGAAGGAATTGCAAGAGATTCAGTTGATTATGAGGTCTTGGGGGTTACAACTGAAAAACAGGAAATTATTATAAAGGAATCATCTATTTCAATAGATGAGGCAATACAGACCTGGGAAGAACCATTGGCAGAAATATTTCCGACTAAACATGAAGAAAATATTGACCAAATTGAATTTGGCTCAAAAGAAAATAAAAATATAGGCATAAATTTAGGTGCTAAACCGAATGTTTTTATACCCGTTTTTCCTGGTACAAATTGTGAGTATGATTCAGAACAGGCATTCAAAAAGGCTGGTGCAGGTGTCTCATCTTTGGTTTTTAATAATTTGGATGACAAGCTTTTGGAACAGTCGTTAAAAAGCTATGCAGCAGAAATAAATCGCTCACACATTTTAATGATCCCGGGTGGTTTTAGTGCCGGTGATGAACCTGAAGGATCCGGGAAATTTATTGCGACAGTATTTAGAAATCCTATTATAATAGATGCCGTTATGGAATTGCTCGTTACTCGCAAAGGTTTAATCCTCGGGATTTGTAATGGATTTCAGGCATTGATAAAACTTGGTTTATTGCCATTTGGGGAAATAAGAAAAGCTGACCCTGAGTTAAGTCCAACCTTAACATTTAATAAACTTAAAAGACATTATTCCACAATGGTGCAAACGAAAATTGTTTCCACATTGTCTCCCTGGTTTACAAGTGTAGAGAATGGTGATAGACATATTATTCCAATCTCCAATGGGGAGGGACGCTTTGTTGCAAAAGAAAGTGTTATTAAAGAGCTATTTCATAATGGGCAGGTATCAACTCAATATGTTGACTTTAATAATAAAGCTTCAATGAATTCTCAATTCAATCCTTCTGGATCTATGTACTCAATTGAGGGGATTACTAGCCCGGATGGCAGAATATTAGGTAAAATGGCACATTCGGAAAGAATAGGCATGAATGTTGCGAAAAATGTTCCCGGTAACAAAGATCAGAAAATTTTTGAATCAGGTGTTAACTATTTTAAATAGGATAATTTTTAGGCAAAAAAAACCCCGGCAAAACCGGGGTTTCTGTTTTTATGTATTAACTAGGGTAATAAAGTTTTGCCCATTTCAAGTAGATCTGCAACAGGGAAAGCTAAGTTCTGAAGTAAAACACCTTTTTTAGAGATATTACCTGTAACCATCTCGCCACCATCACTGCTTAGGCTTACATTCCAATCAGCAAAAACAACTTCAATATTTCCAACTAAAGATGCAGTCTCATTGCCATCAACATCACGAGTAATTGTCAATTGGTCCAATGTTACATCAACACCATTGTCAATAGTAACAAGTTCATATTCATCTTCTTCATTCGCTTTATAATATCCAGTCCAAATTTTGTGATAAGAACCAGTAGCATTCATAACAAATGAATTTCCAAGTACCATACCAACTATATGGGTTTCTTCACTTCCAATTGTGTGTTTCCATGTTGTTCCTGATGGAGAGCCATCTGGAAAGCCATAGCTTCCTTCAGATATATAATAAAGGGTGAATCCAGCTGCATCTTGTGCTTTCTTAATTACAGCGCCGGTTTCATCTAAATGTTGTTGGGCTCTAAATCTGTATCCTGATAAGTTTTCACCTTCAATAGTGTGTGTCCATGTGTGTAACATAGTTTCAGGATTCCAGCGATATATTTTATCTGGATTCGTTACTTTTGCAAACCCATCTTCAGTTGCTTTAAGTTCAATAAAATCAGCAGCAAAATCATTTGAAAAGTTAACTGCAAATGCTGCAATATTTTTTGCTTCATTAATTGCTACTTCTTGTGGGACTTCAGCCAGGATTGTGGGCTGCGTATTATTCGCGTTTGGCTCTTGACCGTTCTCGCATGCAATGAAGGCCATAGAAGCAAACAATACACCTAAAATTAATAGTTTTTTTGAGGACATGGTTGACTCCTTATATAAAATGAATAGTTACCCTAATTAATTTCGTTAAAAATTTAACAAAGTCACTATTTCACCGTGTGATAATTGTCATTACTATTTGGTGCAATGAAAATAAAATGAGCGGAATTGATAATTTAGATGCTGTTTAGTTTTTTTCGATCTTTTCTGGAATAGGTAGGTTTTCCATCGTTTGTTTGCTTTGTTTGTCTTTCCGATAACCTTTTGGAAGCCGTGATTTGGGGTAGATAACTTCATGTGGTGCGATAATAGATTTTTCTCCAATAACTACATCACCCATAATAGTTGATTTTAGACCAAGAGTTGAACCATTTTTAATTACTACCGGCTCAATGACTAAATATCCCTTAGCTGCATAGTGGCAAATAATATGAGCTGATCCCCCGATTGTTACTTTATCACCTAACTCAATTAAGCCGGCATCTGATATATTGGTTGTATTAATGTGAACACCTTTTCCAATTTTCATTCCCATCATTTTATAGAAAAGAACATTTAAAGGTGTCGGTGTAATAAATTCTAAAAATGTATAACGCACTAAATAAATCATTGCATTATGCACATACCATGGCACACTTTGAAATGAATAGTAGGGGCCACGAAAGGGTTTTATTTTAAAAGGTAAAATCTTGTTAAAAAAAGGTGTTACAAAAACAAGGCTAATTCCATATAAAAAATAACTTATAAATAGCGCCGAGCCCATAGAACTATACTGCAAGATAGGCGCCCAACCGGATGATATATCACTAATGAACTTAAAAAAATAAATAGCCGGAGTTGCAGATATTCCAACAATTATGGCACCTAAGAAGTAAATTGGGATGAGAGACAACATAAATGTTGCAACACTAAATTTTCTTAATGCAATTTCAAAAAGTCCTTTTAAACCTTTTTCAGTTGCCCTTGTTGAGTTTACATCAACGCGTTGCTTTTTGCCGTTTTTTTCAGCCATTTGGTACTTTCATTTTTGATATTTTCATTTGGTAAAATTTTATTTGAAGCTAAATTAGTACTCAAAGTTTCTTTGGTATTGTTTGATCTCACATATTGGATAAAATAGTTTTTAGAATATGGTTTTAATTGTTATTGCCCATAAAAAAGAAGCGATTAGTTTTATTAACAATTTAAAGTTGAGTAAAATCAAATCCTCTATTTTTAATTGTTATTCGAACGAAAACACCATTTTGTTAATCTGTGGACAGGGAATAAAAAATGTGAGAAAGAATCTTTTTAATTATTTGCAGGAGAATTCAGAAAAAATAAAAAAAGTAATAAACTTTGGGATATCAGGTAAGTTGAACAAAGATTTAAAATTAGATGCAATCTATTCAATAGAATCAGTTTCTTTTTATGATGAAGTTATAATGGAAACCAGCTTAAAATTAGAAAATCAAACAAATGCAAAACGATGTGTAACATCAATTATACCGGTTTCTAATTTTGATCTTGCGGAGTCACTTTCAAAAATAGCCGATATGGTTGATATGGAATTATTTGAAATTGTCAAAATATCTAATTCTTTTAATATCCCTGTATTGAGTTTCAAACTTATTTCAGATGATGCTCATTCCCCGGTTTCTGCAAATGAAATAATAAATAAAAGTAACCAATTCTCTGATATGCTTTATGCTAGGTTTAAAAATGATTTCTTATAATTTTAGAGGTTAGAAAATGATTTGGTTTAAAAAATATGATTTAAATGAATTATCAACGATCGCAGATAGTACAATGGTTTCTCACCTTGCTATTGAGTTTGTTGAGATTGGTGACGATTACTTATCTGCAAAAATGCCTGTTGATAAACGCACAATACAACCTGCCGGAATTTTGCATGGAGGAGCCTCAGTAGCACTAGCCGAAACGATAGGAAGTGTTGCATCATCATTAACTATTAATCCTGAGAAATACTTTTGCGTTGGGCTTGAAATTAATGCCAATCATATCAAATCTGTTAAAAATGGCTTTGTAACCGGTACAGGAAAACCGATTCATTTAGGCAGAAGTACACAAATCTGGGAAATTAAAATCGTGAATGACGATGCAGCTCTTATCGCAATAAGCAGAATAACACTTGCAATTCTGGAAAAGAAATTATAAATAAAGACAAATTGTTGAGATACCTCACTTTTTTTTGCTAAAAAGTTTCTTATAAATGGTACTGGTTGTTAACTACACGGATGTGGATAATAAAGGAGCAATTATAATGGTTGAAGATAATTATTCTGAAATCAACAAATTAAAGCAAAAACAAATGCTTAAAATTGTTAGCAGTTCATTTTACAGGGAATTAGTTAAGTATGGTGTTAACCACAGTGATATAGTATCAGTCAGCACAAACCTTTTAGATTATGTTACGGAGTCAAAACACAAATCAATAGAAAAGAAGGAAAATTCTTTTGATTTTAAAGTTGAAGATATTAGAAATAACTGGACAGAAAACAGCACTATTAGTCTTAATGGCGTTAATATTAGACCTTTGGTAAAGGAAAATATTAAACAAGTTACGAAATGGCTAAAGGCAAAAGAATTATCTGGAACATTTATTGGATTTTTGCCAAAAGAAAAAAAAGAACTAGAAGATTATCTATTAAACTCCAAAGATAAATTTTTCTTTGCGACATATTATAAGAATGAAAAATTCGTGGGCATTATTGGAGCTGAAAGAATTGATGATCAATTTAAAAAATTAGAAATGAAAAAATTTATTGGTGAAAAGGAATTTAGAGGGAAAGGGATTGGGAAATTTTCAACTTTCCTGTTTCTATATTATGTATTTAATATTTTAGAATTTAATAAAGTCTTTATTCACTCGATGGATACCAATATTAAAAATATAAATCTCAACAGCCACTTTGGTTTTGATCTTGAAGGACTTCTATTTAATGAGGTTTCCGTTAATGGATTATTTCATGATGTAATCAGGATGGGATTAATAAAAAGTAATTGGCATAGATTGTTTTCATCAGCCGATGAAAATGATATTCTTTAAATTCAAGTCATAAAAAAACCTGACTGATTGCCAGGTTTCTGCGGAGAAGGTGGGATTCGAACCCACGATAGAGGAGTACCCTATACTCGCTTAGCAGGCGAGCGCCTTCAGCCACTCGGCCACTTCTCCAGAATCATACTTTAAATCTATATCCCCGATAAAATATCGGGATTTAAGAGTTTCTAAACTCATGATAAAATCGTTAAGAATCTCTAAAAGCGGAGGATGTAGGATTCGAACCCACAAGCCTTTCGGCGACGGTTTTCAAGACCGCTGCAATACCATTCTGCCAATCCTCCAAAATGCTGTCAAACTATTAATTTTTGACAGATCATAATCTAAGATACTTTTATAGTATTCGTCAATAGTAAAGTTAAAAAGTTTTACCAGTTTTTGATTAAAAAAAAGTGCTTCCGATAGTATGGTACCTAGGAAGCACTTCAAATATTAAAACGATTATTTATAAACCGGCTTCATTCTTCACTTCTTTTAATTCATCCGGCTCCAGACCAAGTGATTTATAAAATGCATTTGAGTTTGGATTTCTACCAAGAAATTCTTTTACAAGGTCAATTGCTTCTTTTTCACCACCTCTGGCTAATATCAATTCACGGTAGCGTTTACCGATTTCTGGGTTTAAAATACCATTCTCTTCAAAAACTGAGAACATGTCCTGCGCATATACTTTAGACCATAGGTAGCCATAATAACTGGATGCATAACCGGTTAAATGGCCAAAAGCAGCCTGGAAGTTTGTGCCTTCTACATAAGGAGTAAGAAGAATCTTGTTTTGAAGTTCCTTTACAACAGCAGTTGTATTGCGTGTTTCATTTGGATTGTATTTGTCATGCAAAGTCATATCTATTGTGCCATAAAAAATTTGATATAATGTTGATACTCCAGATCCAACATTTTTAGCAGAGATCATTTTATCAAATAACTCTTTTGGCAAAATTTCACCTGTTTCATGGTGTTTAGAAAACATCTGTAAAGAAGGGTAATCCCAAGTCCAGTTTTCAAAAATTTGTGAAGGTGCTTCAACAAAATCACGCGGAACATTAAATCCTGATTGGCCGGATAGTTCTGTTTTACTAAGCAATGTGTGTAGCACATGTCCAAATTCATGAAAAAATGTTTTAACCTGTGAGTGAGACATAAGAGCTGGGGAAGTATCTGTAGCTTGTGGAAAATTGCATTCTAAAGCTGCTACAGGAATCTCCGGACCATTTTTAGTCTCTCTTGAATTTATAATTGGGAAACATGCGGCATGTCCATATTTATTGTCACGGGGATATAAATCCAGATAAAAACGACCAATTACTTTTCCATCATCAAAAACTTCAAAAAGGCGAACATCTTGATGCCAAACCGAAGGATCTTTTACTTCTTTATAAGTAATGCCAAATAGCGATTGTGTGATACTAAACAATCCATCCATAACATTATTTATTTCGAAATATTCTTTTACTTTTTCAGAATCAACTTTATATTTTTCGCGTTTTAAAATGTTACTGTAATACCCATATTCCCAACCATTTACAACACTGGCTGTATCGTTACCGGTAATTTGTCTTTTTACTTGAAGTACTTCATCATAATCAATTTTTCCTTTTTCCTGAACTTTTTCAATAAGCCCATTTTCAAATTCCCAAACTGTTTTAGGGTTTTGTGCCATTCGGTTTGCCAATTGATATTCAGAAAAGGTATTATATCCAAGGTGTTCAACCATTTCTTTTCGATTTAGAATTAACTTTTCTAAAACAACAAGGTTTTTATCACTTGCCCGGTTGTTATACTTCATGTATAGTTTTTTGCGTGCTTCATCAGATTCCGATAGTCTCATAAAAGGGCGATAAGATGGATAGGATAAATCAATTTTATATGTACCATCTTCCAAACGTCGCGCATCTTTGTAAGCCTCATCAAGGCCTTTAACGTCATCTTCTGTAACAATCAAATCATCTTTATAGTCTGAAATATTTTTTCCGAATTCATTTGATAACAAAGCAATCCGATCATTGATTTCTTTTAATTTATCCCGGCCTTCTTTGGATAGAGCAAATCCGTTTCTTTTAAAATCATCAATGGTTTCCCTAAGAAACTTTTCCTGAGATCCACTTAAAGATTTTCCTTCTTCAGTTTGAGAGTATTCTATAAATGAGTTGTATAAATTTTCATTTAAGTTTAATTCGTTATCAAATTTACCAAAATCTATAACTGCTTCATTTGCAGCTTTTCGGGTGTCATCATCAGGGTGAGAAACATTCATCAGGTATAAAATTCCATACACTTTACCAAAATCACTATATGCAGCATCAAAAGCCCGGACAGTATTTTCAAAAGTTCTGTCATCCGCAGGAATATTATAAATTTTTTCCAGTTTTTTATTTAATTCATCCATTGTTGGTTGTTTAACATCATTAATAAACTGTGCATCAATTTTGTCAAACTGGATTTGTTCATTAAAACCCGGAAGTACTTTTTCAAATGGGTTTGCATGAAGTGAAATGAAGCTGCAAAAGAAAAATATAAGCAGTATGAAAAGACGTTGAGAAATCATAGTAAATTCCTTCCTTGTTTAATAAAAGTGTGTATTGTTTTTCAGGATAGATTTTTGTAACCATTTATAGACGAAAAGTAATTTTTTTTGTTTCAGTTATTTGTGGAAATTCACTTAAGAAGTTAAAACAATTCAGCCTTATCTCTTTTTATAAGCACAATTAAAAAGTTAGTGCCAAAGTTACTTAAAATAATTTATTCTTTTTTATTTTTTTGTAGAATAGTATTAAATTACAAGAATATTTTTTATTAAGTTTGCCGAATTGATTCCCTGATACATGGGTAAAAAGAATAAATTAAAAGTTTTAAATATTTAACGCTAAAGGTTTTTATGTTGCTTGCCATTGCTTTTTCATTAATTATAATTGGTACCATACTTCTCAGTATATTTGTCATTAAAAAAAGAATTTTTATTAGGCTAAACCTGGCAGCAATCATATTAAATTTTTTCTTGTTTACAGCAGGAT
This sequence comes from Calditrichota bacterium, assembly GCA_013112635.1. NCBI lineage: Bacteria > Pseudomonadati > Calditrichota > Calditrichota bacterium. Next base: position 342,574 of record JABFGF010000001.1, read on the forward strand.
TATATATGATTCACAACTCAACAGAGGATTTTAAAAGATATAATGAAATGACTAAATGGTCCACAATTAATGGTGTTATTCTGGATGGCAAGGTTGTGGGCGAAAGAGCAAAAAGACCTGAGTTGGCATATAATTATCATGTAGATGGAGTTACCTATACCGGATATTCAGATTTGGCGACACCTTCATTTGGAGGAAAAAATTACAGGGACCAATCATCGAGAGCAGTCGTCAGTAAATACGAGAAAGGGGATAGTATCCATGTATTTTATAATCCACAAAATCCAGAACAATCAGTATTAAAAATTTTACCAAAATGGAGTTCATATTTACAATATGGATTAGGAATTATCTTTTTAGTACTGGCCTTTACCTTATTGTTTAGTGGTCTTCTTGAACGAAAATAATTTTATGAAAATTATAATTAGCATAAATAGAAAAAGGTATTAATGGAATTAAGATCAGAATTATTGAAACATCTTGGGCTTTCTACATTTGTTGTTGTGGATTTGGAAACAACAGGATTAAATCCGGATGAAGACAAAATTATTGAAATAGGTGCTATAAAATTTGTTGATGGCGTGGAAACAGAAACATTTGAAACTTTGGTTAATCCGGGAATACCAATTCCCGATTTTATAACCCGGTTGACTGGTATAAAAGATGAAGATGTTAAAGACGCACCAGCTATTGATGAGGTTTTTCCAAAACTGGATGCACTAATGCATGATGTTCCTTTTATTGGCCATCAGGTAAATTTTGACGCCTCTTTTATTGAGTATGTTTACCGAGAGCAGAATGATGATTTTGAAAACTGGGAAAACAAAGCTCAGCGCTTTAAATATTTTGGCAGGGTTCGATTTGATACGCTTTTTCTTTCACGGATTTTGTTACCATTTTTACCAAAAATGAAACTTGGTGTGGTGGCCCAATTTTTTGGCCATGACATTGAAAATGCACATAGGGCAATAGAAGATGCTCGTGCAACCGGTCATATTTTTCTTGAACTACTCGACAGAGCTTTGGCACTAGACAATATCATTATTTCTGAAATTATCCAACTGCTGTTTGCAAATTCAAAACGGGCAAAATCCTTTTTTGTACCATTATTGAAGTTTAAAACTGAAAACAATATTTCTGTACCGGCTCTTTCGATAATTGATGATATTAAGAACGCCCAGAACTTTTATAACATAATTGGTGAGAAAGAATACCATTTTGAAAGCCAGGAAGAAGATGATTTCCATGAAGTCGAAAACGAATCAATAAAGGCTTTGTTTGAGCAAGAAGGCAGTTTATCCGCGATAATTGAGAACTATGAGCTTCGTCGTGAACAATTAACCATGGCAGAAGATATTACCGCTTCAATTAATAATAATAGTTTTGTGGTTTCTGAGGCTGGAACCGGAACGGGTAAATCCATGGCTTACCTGGCGCCGGCAATTAGCTGGGCAATAAATAATCGTGCAGCAAATGAACGGGTTGTTGTTTCTACCAATACAAAAAATTTACAGGAACAGTTGTTTTTTAAAGATTTACCCACACTTTTCCAGGCACGAAAAGGGGATTTTAAAGCTGTCTTGTTAAAAGGCCGCTCCAATTATCTTTGTATTGATAAATGGAAAACCATAATGACAGATATGAACCAGCGTCTTTCGCAAGATGAACGGGCAAGGATATTACCACTGGTTTTATGGGCGCGTCAAACAAGAACAGGTGACATATCCGAGAATGCAGCATTTCAATTGGAAACAAACCGTGGATTATGGCAAAAGTTTATTGCTGAACCTTCCTATTGTCCTGGAAAAGCCTGTAAATTTTTTAATGATTGCCACCTGATGAAGGCTCGCGATCATGCCCGCAAGGCCGATTTAATCGTAGTTAACCATGCGCTGCTTTTTTCTGACTTGGCTTCGGATAATTCTATTTTGGGAGAGTTTAGTAACCTGGTTGTGGACGAAGCGCATAATATAGAAAAAACTGCTGCCAGCCATTTAGGTGTTCGTGTCAGTTACTGGACCTTCCGCAATATTTATCATCGCTTGTATGAAGAAGATCCGCGCAAAACCGGCACAATCCTTCAGCTTGAATTTCGCATGGCGAAAGGTAGCCGTTTAAACCAAAAAGAGACGAGCGAACTTTTCAGGCATACAAGCAAAATCAAGAAAAACAGCTCTATTTTAAAATTGAATGTACAGCAATTTTATAATGATTTTAATGCCTTTATGAAACAGCAGATGAGTAAAAATGCCGGGAAAAATACGGATTCACAAAAAATACGTTATCACAAAAGTTTTAAGTTTTTTAGGGAGAATGAAGAAAACATCCTTGAGATTAGAAAAAATTTAACAACCCTTGCACGCCAATTGAATGAAATAAATGAGCTGTTTTACGATATCCCAAAAGATCGATTTGAATTCCAGGATCAGATTCACAGGGAACTTCTTGCGCTGGAACAAGACATTGTTATGTTGAATGAATCATTTAATTTCTGTATAAAAGCAGAAGAAAAAAAATATGTCTACTGGCTCGAAGTACCGTTTAGCGATCGCAATATTGATGTGCTGATGAATGCTGTTCCGCTTGAAATTGCGAAATTGCTAAAAAATAATTTGTTTGATAAGCTGCGATCGGCAGTTTTTACATCGGCAACCTTATCGGTTAATAATCGCTTCAATTATTTTAATAAACGTATCGGATTGGATTTGCTGGAAGAAACGGAAGTTGTCTCAAATATGCATGGATCGCCTTTTGATTTTGAGAACCAGATTTTTCTGGGTGTGACAGATTTTATGCCTGATCCGCGCAACGAGGATTTTACTGAGCAACTCATTAACCTGATCCAGGATATTCACCAATCTGAAAAAAAAGGTACGATGGTGCTTTTTACCAGCTATTCAATGCTGAATTATGTTTATAATATTTTGAAACCTCATATGGATGCTGAGCGGATTTTGCTTTTAGCGCAAGGTAAAAGTGGCAGTCGGACAAATATTATCAACCAATTTAAAGAAAATAAAGATTCAATTTTGTTGGGCACGGATAGTTTTTGGGAAGGTGTTGATGTGCCCGGTGATGCACTGCAAATTCTTATTATTCCAAAGCTTCCTTTTGATGTGCCGACCGAACCACTGATCGCTGCGCGCATGGAGGAAATAAAAGAAAAGGGCGGTAATCCGTTTTTTGATTATTCTGTTCCTGAAGCAATAATTAAATTTCGCCAGGGGTTTGGACGGCTAATTCGCAGTAAAAGTGATTATGGCGCGGTGATTTGTTGTGATAACCGCCTGAGCCGCATGAAATACGGTCAACAATTTTTAAACAGTCTACCTGTAAAATCCAATATTTATTTCGATAAAGATGAAATGATAAATGAAATGAACATTTGGTTTAAAGAGAAAGAATAGTTTTAATACCGAAAGGAAGTGAATGTCAATAAAAACTTTTATCATCGATGAACAAGATTTAAGCTTAGAACAATTAGCTGATTTCTTAAAAGATAAACCCAAAGTAGCAATTTCAGAGTCCGTCAAAGGTAAAATCAGAAAAGGGCACTCAGTAATCCAGAATATTGTAAAATCCGGAGAAGTGGTTTACGGTGTAAATACAGGATTTGGAAAGTTTGCGGATGTGCGCATTGAACCCGATAAAACAAAAGAGCTTCAGCGCAAACTTGTCCTTAGCCACGCTGCAGGAATTGGAGACCCATTTGAGGAAGATATTGTTCGTTTGATGATGGTTTTGAAAATAAAAAACCTTTCCCAGGGATATAGCGGTGTACGGATTGAAGTTGTTGAACAGCTTGTAAATATGCTGAACAATGACATAATTCCAATAATCCCGGCAAAAGGTTCGGTTGGAGCTAGCGGTGATTTAGCACCTTTGGCGCATATGGCTTTAACCATGATTGGAGAAGGGCATTCGTTTGTAAAAGAAAAAGATGTTTTAGTAAAAATGACCTCTAAAGAGGCGCTAAAAATGGCAGGATTAAAACCACTGCACCTCATGGAAAAAGAAGGCCTGGCTATTTTAAACGGTACGCAAGCAATTCAGGCAAATGGGGTTTTGGCATTAATCTCTATGAAAAATCTCGTCAAATCCGCGGATATAATTGGTGCTATCAGCCTTGAGTGCCTGCATGGTACACTAACAGCATTTGACGAACGAATCCACAAGATTAGACGGCACCCCGGACAAGTGCAGGTTGCAGAAAATTTTAGAAATATCTTACAAGGAAGCCCGATTGTCGCCTCGCACAAACATTCTGATCATCGCGTTCAGGATGCGTATTGCCTGCGTTGCATTCCACAGGTTCATGGTTCTGTTAGGGATGGTCTGAAGCATGTGCAATCTGTTTTTGAAAGGGAGATAAATGGTGTGACTGATAATCCTTTGGTTTTCCCTGATAATGGGGATGTTCTTTCCGGTGGGAATTTTCATGGTGAACCTGTTGCATTAGCTGCAGATTATCTGGCTATAATTGCAGCGGAATTGGCCAATATTTCTGAGCGGCGTATTGAGCATATGATGGACTCTTCTTTAAGCGAGTTGGCTGGATTTCTTACCACCGAAGGTGGATTAAATTCCGGATTTATGATTGCACATGTGACGGCAGCCGCACTTGTATCAGAAAATAAAGTTTTGGCGCACCCCGCCAGTGTTGATTCAATTCCTACATCGGCTAATAAAGAAGATCATGTTAGTATGGGCACACATGCGGCGCGAAAGGCTTTGGAGGTTATAAAAAATGCTGTATATGTTTTGGCTGTTGAACTGATTTGTGGTTGTCAGGCATTGGATTTGAGAAAACCTGTCTCTCCATCCAAAGTTACTAAAGCTGTGCTTGATAAAGTTAGATCCAAAATAGACTATTGGGAAGAAGACAGGTTGATGAATACGGATATTGAAGAAGCTTACACCTTGATCAACAACAAATCAATTGTTGAAGTGGTAGAAAAGAAAACGGATAATTTACATTAACCCAAATTGGTTTTATTACAATAACAGCTCTTTTTGAATTGGTTTACCAGAGTGTTGTTTTTCATGTTCAAGCAGCCATTTTTTCTTTGCTAAACCAGCTGCATATCCTGTTAGTTGCCCATTTGATCCAATTACACGATGACAGGGAATGATTATCGCAATCCTGTTTTGTCCATTGGCCGCAGCTACTGCACGTACAGCTTTCGGCTTATTAAGTTTATTGGACTGATTTTGATAGGACCATGTTTCACCATACGGTATTTCCTGAAGAACTTCCCAGACAGTTTGTTGAAAAGGCGTACCCGGAGTACAAAGGGGGACTGTAAACTCTTTTCTATTTCCATCAAAATATTCTTCCAGCTCAGTTTGAACCTGATCTAAAATTTTATTTGATCCGGGTAAAATAACAGCATCCATTGTTTTGCTTAAATCCTGAAATTCTTGTTCTAACATTTTTCGGTCAGAGAACTCCAGCAGATACAATTTGTCTTCAGTTGCACAGGCAAACATCATTCCCAGTTTTGTGCTAAAGCGGACAATATTTATTACCTTTTTATCTTTCGAGTTACTGGGTGATTTTTCAAATATATTTTTAAACTCTTCATTGAATCCGCTTAACGATTGATAGCCTGACTCAAATGCCGTTTCTGTAACAGACTCTCCGTTTTTTATTTGATTGAATGCTTTACTAAGCCTAAGCATGCGCTGGTAAGATTGGAAGGTCATATTATGATGTTCTTTAAACCATCTTCGTAATCTGCTTGGCGAAATCCCTCTTTTTTGCAAATCTGAATCTTTGATCTTTAAGTTGGGATTTTCTTGTAGCTCAGACATAATTTCTTTTATAAAATCCGGTGATTCTCCTTCCAAAGCCATTGGCTTACAAATTTTACATGGCCTGTATCCGTTTTGAATGGCTTGTTGAGATGTGTCATAAAAAACTACATTTTCAGCTTTTGGCTTTTTTGCCCTACAAGATGGGCGACAGAATATACCTGTTGTTTTAACTGCCGTAATAAACAAACCCTCGTAGAGAGATTCCTTATTGCCAATAGCATCATATTTTTCCTGAAAACTAAGACTCACATTCATCTTAACTATTCCTTTGATTCAGTATTACTTCGATTGATTTTATAATCGATGAAAAATAATACTTACTACAATTGCAACGCTACCGAAAAATTAACATGTAAATTTTTAAAACTGAATAAAGCCTTACCACTCATTCACTGCATCTGCTCCCATTCCCGGGCCTAAATAAATCGCGTTTAATAAAAGACGCGCCGTTCCATAAAAATAAGATCGGTAGATAGGCTCATTGGCGAACATAATTATCTGGCCATTGCCCATCGATTCTTGTGTAAGGTAAGCTGTATTTGCCCAGCGTTCTCTAGCTTGTGGCCATAATAATCCCGATTGACGAAGGTCTGCAGCATCGGAAAATCTACCCGCGGTTTTTACAGGCTTTTTCGAAAGAAATGCATTACGGCTTTGTACGAGGGCAGAAACTGAACTGCCTAAACCAAAGTTCAACCAATGTTCCTCATTCAGGTTTACTTTAAGGATTGCACCTTTGGGATAATAAAGTCGGGCGCGTTTATCCTGTTTTTTTATAGTCTTAAAGTCTGCTTTTTCTTCTTTCTTGGCATCTTTTTTCTTTGGAATAATTCCATCCCAAATGGCTTTCTCGTCAATTTTAGTTTGCCAAAGTGATTCATCTTCCAAAGCTTCTGCATATTCTGACAATTTTTTAAGGCTTTGTCTTTTCAATTTGGCCTGGCTAAATCCTGAGCTTGAATCAGCTAAAAACGCCGATGCACTCCCGATTGATATTAAGGTTCCACCGCCTTTAACCCATGTTTTCAATTTTGTTAAAACATGTTTTGGCAAAATATCTGAATAGCCCCACCAGGATGAAGGCAATAAAAGTACATTGTATTTTCGTAAATCGGTTGAACCAAGCCATTCATAATTTAAGATAGTTATTCGCTGGCCGTATTCATTGTCCAGCAGATTCCAGATTGTACCCTTGCTGTAAATATTTATCTTTGTACCTGTAAGGAGCGCAATTTTTGGTTCTTCCAGCAAAGCAAAATAACCGCCACCAAGATCGTTTCCTTTTTGAGAATGAGATGTCGATAGTCCTATAATGTTTAGCCCGGTCGCTGTTACTATGTTTTCCAGTTGAGTTTTTATATCAGAAGGGTTTTCGTTCACTCTCAAAAGAAGAGTACCACGGTCATAATTTTTGCCCTCAATTGAAAAAGGTTCTATTGCTGACCTGACTTTTAGTTTGGCATCAAACATCATCTGCAAGGCTTTGATACTGTTATCATCGCTAAATTCGCAAATGTAGGCCACAGCATTATTGGTAGATGTAAGCTTGCCGGTATTTTTTTTGCCTTGATAAGGCTCAGTTTTAATGCTTTCTGATGTGTTAGAAAAATATGCATCAACACCGTAAGCCATTAGCATAGACCAGCCTGTCACATCATACATTATTCCGTAACCTTGTTTTTCAATCTTTTCCTGCTCTTTGGCCAAAACTTCTTTTTTTATTCTTGGATCAAACTCAAAGATACTATGAATGTATGTCCCGAGTGGCTGGTTTAAAGGAATTACGATTGTACCTTTTGGAAATTTCTGGCTTTTGGTCTTTCCACTATAATCTTTTACTTCGCTGGAGAAACTCGTTTTTGAAACACTGACTTCAATTCCTTGCAGCTGAAGTTTTTCAATCAGTTTTGAAACACGGCCTACGTTTTCGCTTGGTTTTATATAATAAGCGCCATTTAAATTTGATGCTTTTTTCCTAAAAGAAAAATAATGATTCAAAAGATCATTTTTATTATTGGCTGCTGTCGCCAGATTTGAAACTGAGCTTGTAAATTGCTGTTTTACGGCCTTGTGATATGTAAGGTTTGTACCATCGTGTCTCTTGATTACAGTTCCGTCAGTGTGGGCTTGCTCATATAAAATAGCAATTGCACCTTGATAATTTGGAGCCGCGCTTCCATAGCCGACATAAAGATCATCATACCACTCACCGGAGTAATAGCTAAAATTGTTTTCATCGAAAGCATTCCGTTGGTCATCAGCAAATATATCCCACCATTTTCTTACAGATTCGGGAATATTATTATTAATCGGTTCACGTGGCGGGTTAAACAAAAAAGTGGATTGAGAGCCCATTTCATGCGCGTCTACAACTAATTGGGGATGCCATTCAAGCTGTGTTTTTACACGTGCCTGGCTTTCCGGTTGCGAAAGAATAAACCAATCGCGGTTAAGATCGAACAGGTAATGATTTACACGACCGCTTGGCCACAGGCCGGAGTTTTGGATTTTCTGTCCATCAGAATTAATGACTTTACCGCTCATTTGCTGAACCTGGTGTAAATACCTTTCTCGCCCATCAGGGTTTTCCATGGGATCGATTCCAACAATAAGGTTGTTTAAAATGTTCATTGTCTTTTCATCTGTGCCCGCTGCAAGTTGATAGGCCAATTGAAGTGAAGCATCGGTTCCGGAAATTTCATTGCCATGAATGGAATACATCATCCAGGCCACAGCAGGAGAGGACTCGACGATTTGTTTGGGATTTGATAGTGATCTTGGATCAGAAAGTTTATTAATATTGGATTTTATTTTATCCAGATTTTTGATATTCTCTTCTGAGCTGATTACCAGGTAACTTAAAGTTCTGCCTTCATGGGTTTCACCTTGCACAAAAAATTGTACCCGTGGCGATTTTTCAGCCAAAACCTTAATATAGCCCAATGCTTCATGATATCTTGCTGGTTGTTCGCCGATATTGAAGCCAAGAACGCTCTCAGGTGTCGGGATATCTTGCAGGTAAGTACCATTTGGGAAATAGTTGTTTTGAGCAAAAACAATTGAGACAGTAACAAAAAGAGAAAAAATAAACTTCATCAGATCCTCCAAAAGTGGAAATTGTTTTAAACGGAGATTTAGTTAGGTGTTGGCGAAACTTGGAACACCTATTATAAAAAAAATATTTCAAACTTGATAGGGGATAAAACTAAAAGTGTTTAGAGAAGAAAGCATGGGGGGTGTAAATGTTAAAATTAATGGCTCTTGCTTTTTTATTAGAGAAACAGAAGAATAGGTATGTATAAAACCTTATAATAACCGCCTATTGAATATAGGCGGCCGGAGGTAAATACTTTGAAGTAAATAAATAATTTTAGTTTTTAGTTTCTTGTATTTTTTTGGGTTTATTCACTTTTTTTAAGCTCTTAGTAACTTTCTTTTCAGGAGGATAAACCTTAAATGTTGGCAATATCAATGGAGGTAATCCTAATTGAAATGTAGCTGTTCTCACTTGTTCTCTTAAAATGGAAACCATTGACATAATTCCATTTCTGAATTTATATAGTTCTAATATTTCTTTGGAAACATATTCTGAATCATATTTAATAACAAACTTTAAGTGGATTTCTATTACTAAGAATGGAGTAGTCTCACCATTCACAATTCCCGAAAGTTCAAAAAAAGCATCAAAAATTGCTGAAGAATTATCCTCTTTCCTGGGACCATCAATTCTTAAACCTGGGCTAATAGTGTATTCTTTTCCTTGCTCTGGCTCATTTTTTAGATCCCAAAGCATTTTAGGAAAAGTGATCGAACTAATTTCTAAGCTGCTAATAAATGATCCGTAGAGTTTTTCTTTGGATGTTGTTGCCATTGATTTTTCTTCCTGGGACTTTGCTTAGTTTTTAATGGTTGTTGTGATTCAAATTTTTCTCTTTTTTCTGAATAAACACCAAAATCCCATTCTCTTATTATAGATTGAAATTTTTGTTTATCAAAATATGGATTAGAGCTCATTAAAGATACTACAATTTCAGGATCGTTCATTAATAGAACTAATAGTTTCACCGTAGAAGGGTCAGGTATTGCTCCTTTTATATATCTCTGCAATGTCTTATTAGCAATCCCTGTTAGTTCCTCAAAATCACGAAAGCCCAAATTATATTGCTTCTTAAAATTAATAATGTCTGTTGGTGAAGGAATATTTTTCTTTTCTCTATAAATTTGACGGGCTTCATTTATTAGCTCATCTTCACTCTTAAAGCTGGTAATACTTTCTTTACATGAGTCACACTGAATTGAATTATTAGATATTACTTCAATTTTCTCATTCCTTATCTTTATTATTTCCTTTTTTCCAATCTCCTTTGTTAAATCCTCGGATCCACAAAGTGGACACCCAGTTAATTCTCTCATAAGCCATCCCTTTCTTTTAAAACATCCCTACTTCATGGAAAGACAAACAAATAGTTCTTTCTCTACGAAGATTAACATCTTCCGGAACTTTTAGTTTTATAAAAATTAAAATACTTTCCCATGGGTATTTAAATTTGCAAACTGCGCCTGGTAGGTTTCTATTCTGATCATCTTCTTTTTCGGGCCCCTGATAGCAATGATCAACTGTTAATTGATTGCGAAGAATATCAACAATCTCTTCTAATGATAAAGGATAGTTCTCTCTGAATTCCCGATTTTTTCCAGTACGTTTAATTAAAGGATCGTTGCCGCAACAGGCTCGGTATTCATCAAGAAACTTCTGGACTGTGTCCATATCATCCGGCACAGCCATTTAATTCCCTTTAATTTTATTAATTGTAGTTATATGACTACAAAATATAGTCGTACCTACGGACCAAAACAACAGTTTGTTCATGTTTTTTTTGTTTTTTTGTTAAAAAATTGATCGTTTATTTTATTTGGCGTATTAACAGACACCACTTATTTTAAATTTAATCTTTTAAATATTTTGAAAAGAGCTTTTCACTTTTTTCTTCTAATATTGCATTAACAAGAACAGATTCGTTATTTAGCATTGATTCTATGGTGAAAAATAATTCTTTTGTGTTTTCAGAACCGTCATCACTTATTACTTTTATGAAATCTTTTGAATAATCGTTATAGTACTCCATATTTTCTTGATAAATTTCCAACTTTTTTAATTCATTCTTCATTTCAATTAAACTTGATTTCTTCAATAGTTTTTTTTGATTTAAAATTACAGGTGTAATTTGCTTAAAAAATATTATTTCGCTTTCTTCTGTATTAATCGCACCCTGCATCTTGCCAATAATTCCACTATATGTTTCCATTCTTTCGTTATGCTTTTTTAATTTTTGTTCATATGTTTTATATAATAATTCCCTGGCTTTAATTTCTGCGTTATATTTCATCTCTGTTTTTTTAGATTTGTAAGCAAAAAAGGCTGCAATGAGCCCACCCAATAAACCAAAGATACCAGAATACAATATAGGTAAACTTTTAAGAAATTCATTCATCATTTACTCACTTTCTTTAATGGTATGATACTAAGTAGTTTCACGATGCATTGTAATATTCATATCATAGACTACGGATTTTGTTCACTTTAGGTACTTTATATTCACCTTTGTAATGATAAATAAAATATACATCTCCAGTCCACCTGTCTAGTTTGTATGCATCACCATCAGATACAACAATTGTAAAACGAAACATTTGGGCAAATATTAACATACAAATCAGAATTAGTAGGCTAATTACTATTTCTTTAATTTTCATTTTATACCCTCTTATTTTTTATTTTAAACAGTTTGTAAAGGCTGCAAAATAACTGAAAATAAAAAAGCTATTTTAGATGAAGTCAAAAGTCAACAATAAGGTCAAGGTGTTTTTAACGGTTTAAATATAGTAGTTTTTAAAAGGAAACTCAATGGATATTTATAGTAATATTTTTTTTGGTTCATTTGCGAATTATTCTTTCTTGAACTGAAAATCCAATCTGGTTAAATTGCCTAAATTTTATTATCACAATCCATAGTTGAAGGTAACCCTTTGAAAAAACTAATCCGTGAAGAAGAAGTACGTGAAGCAGCAAAAACCGGTAAATCAATTCATGTTGATTCGAATACTGTATTTACGCCCAGTGCAAAAGATATGGCCAAAGAACTTAGTGTAACCATTGTGGATGAAAACGATACCGCTTCAACAGTCTCCCAAAAGGTTCAACAAAAGTGGCCGTTCCACAAAATTGCCATTGCTTCAGATCATGGTGGGTTTTACATGAAAGAAGAATTAAAAACTTTTTTGCGGGATAAAGATTTTATGATCATTGATCTTGGACCGGCCAATGCAAATGCCTGTGATTATCCTGATTACGCCATAAAAACAGCGGAAATGGTTTCTGAGGGCAAAGCGGATGTTGGCATTATGATTGACTCCGTTGGGATTGGATCAGCCATGGCCGCCAATCGTGTGCCGGGAATACTGGCGGCAAAATGCAACAATGTAACCGAAGCTAAAAGCGCCCGAGAACATAATTATGCAAATCTGCTCACTTTGGGCAGCAAAATAATCGGTAGTACCGCTGCAAACGATATTGTTCTTGCTTTCCTAAATACTAAAGGCGGGGCAGAACGGCACCAGGCTCGAATAGCCAAAATTTTAAATTACAAAGCAAAAGGAAGTAAATAGTGAAAGACAAAATTATCCCCGAAGCGTTAACTTTTGATGATGTAATGCTTCTTCCTGCACGATCAAATGTTTTGCCGCGTGATGTGCAAACCAATACCAGGTTGACCAAAAACATCAGCTTGAATATTCCGATTGTATCAGCGGCGATGGATACGGTTACCGAACAAAACCTGGCAATTGCCATGGCGCGCGAAGGTGGAATCGGAATTATCCATAAAAATATGTCCATAGAAAAACAGGCAGAGCAAGTTGACCGCGTAAAAAGATCTGAGAGCGGGATGATTCAGAAACCGGTTACCCTTGGCCCGGATAACACTTTGCTGGATGCGATTGAGTTGATGCGCAAATATCATATTTCCGGAATCCCAATTACGCAGGACAAAAAACTTCTTGGAATTTTGACCAATCGCGATATTCGCTTTGAAACCGATTTTAGTTTGCCATTGCACACACGAATGACCAAAGATAATCTTGTTACTGCAAAATACGGTACTTCCCTTGAAGAAGCAGAAATAATTTTGCAAAAAAACAGAATTGAAAAACTGCTGATTGTGGATGATGCGGGTGCTTTGAAAGGCTTGATCACGGTTAAGGATATTCAAAAGAAAAAAATGTTTCCCCATGCCTGTAAAGATGAGCATGGCCGTTTGCGGGTTGGCGCTGCCATCGGTGTAGGTGAAGATGGTATGAAACGAGCCGCGGCGCTGATTGAAGCACATGTTGATGTAATTGTGATTGACACTGCCCACGGTCATTCCGAAGGTGTTTTGGATACGGTTAAAAAATTTAAAAAACAATATCCGGAAACAGAAGTTATAGCGGGAAATATTGCAACTTATCAAGCTGCTAAAGATTTAATCACGGCTGGTGTTGATGCAATAAAAGTTGGTATTGGGCCTGGTTCCATTTGTACAACGCGTGTTGTAACCGGTGTTGGCGTCCCGCAAATTTGGGCCATAATGGAAACTGTTCGAGCAGCAGCTGAACATAATATCCCGATTATTGCAGATGGTGGGATTAAGTATTCCGGCGATATTGCCAAAGCATTGACCGCCGGAGCCAGCAGCGTGATGATTGGTGGATTATTTGCCGGAACCGATGAAAGCCCCGGTGAAGTAATTTTGCTTGATGGACGAAGCTACAAATCGGTTCGTGGAATGGGGTCGATTGGCGCTATGGCAGAGGGCAGTAAAGACCGTTATTTCCAGGAAGGTTTAGCGGTGGATAAACTGGTACCTGAAGGCATTGAAGGACGTGTGCCATATCGCGGACCGTTAAGCAGCTCGGTTTTCCAGATGGTTGGCGGCTTACGATCGGCGATGGGCTATACAGGATGTAAGACTATTTCTGAACTAAGTAAGAAAGCACAATTTGTAAAAATTAGTCCGGCCGGTTTGCAGGAAAGCCATCCACATGATGTGATAATTACAAAAGAGTCACCAAACTACAGCATGAGATAATTTTAGAAAATTCTAAAAAGGGACATAATGGAAATTGTTTTAATAGTTTATGGTATTATTGTTGTATCTGGTGGGTTCGTGGCATATTCAAAAAACGACTACTTTTCTCGTGGATTTTTTATTTGTTTGTTAACAGGTGTTTTTGGCTTAGCTGTTTTAGTTAAATCCAAGCCAAGTTTAGCAAAAGATGATAATGAATATGATAAACATTATTGGCCTGGAAATTCCCATTATGCATTGCTTGCAACAGCGATCACATTTTTAATTGTTTTGTTTACTTATTGATCAAGTGGTTTAGTTTTTAAAAAGAGTACCATGAGTAATTTAAAAAAAGAAAAAATAGTCTTGATAAATAGAGTTTCATGGGAAGAATTTTTAAGAAGATCGACCTCTTTTGGAAAATTTTTCAACTGGGATCGTGATCTTTCTCTTCCACAAAAACGAGAACTTTATGAGAGGGGTAATGCTAAAAAAAATTGACCACATTGGAATTGCTGTAAAAGATTTGAATGAAATTCAAGAAACATTGTTAGAAGGATTTGACCTTTCACCGGAATTTTCTGAGCATGTAAAAGATCAAATGGTCGATGTGTTGGGATTTCATGTTGGTGAATCTACAATTGAATATTTATCACCGACTTCAGCCGAGTCACCAATCGCGAAATTTATTGAGAAAAAAGGCAGTGGCTTACATCATATTGCTTACCGTGTGGATAACCTGCAAAGAACCCTGGATCACTTGAAAAACAAGGGTTTCAGATTAATTGATGAAAGTCCGCGGGATGGGGCAGAAGGAAAACGTATTGCGTTTGTTCATCCTAAAAGCAGCAATGGAATCCTTATTGAGTTGTGCGAAGAAGAAAAGAAATAATAAAATATGCTTCCTTCCTTTTCAAAATTTGTTTTAAACCTAAAATCACTCATTTTATTACCGATAAATTCTGTGATAAGAAAACTAAACCCACGGAGTTTGAAAATGGAATTTAAAACTTTAAAACTGACAAAAGAAAAATTTGGTTACCCTGCGCTTTATCATTCAATAAAATACAGCTGTATTAACAAACTCCATTTTTATAAAGAGCTGCAAGGTATGACAGTTACAATGGACTCATTAGATCCAAAATATCTTGAAGGCAATGAAAAATACACCTATCGTTTTCTTACAAATGAAGAATTAAAAGAATACTCAAAAGACGAGAACAATTTTATATCCCCTGAATTTCTGGAACATGCAATTGAAAAAGGAGATTATTGCTACGCCGTATTAGATGGGGATGTTTTAGCAAGCTATGGTTGGTATTCAGCGAAACCAACTGAGATAAATGAAGAGCTGTCCCTCCATTTTGATGATAGTTGGATTTACATGTTTAAAGGATATACCTCTTTAGATTATCGCGGACAAAGGCTTCATGCAATTGGAATGGCCCGGTCTTTAAAAGCTTTTGCGGAGAAGGGTTTTAAGGGTATTATTTCATATGTTGAAACAAATAATTATGCCTCGTTACGATCTTGCGAGAGAATGGGATATAAAAACTTTGGTAAAGTCTGTATCAAAAAAACAAGAAGGGGCTTTAGAATTAATCCTGAAGAATCCTGTGCAGAATACAGCTTTACTGTAAAAGCGAAACACCCTTTCCATCATAATTAAAATTTTAGTTTCAATCTTTCTTTTAACTATTTTCGACCCTCTGTTCTAAATTTTCCGGACAGAGGGTTTTTATATTTAATCAATCCTCTTGTAAGCCATCATTTTCCTCAATAATTTATGGATCGTTTATTTAAAAATACCTGATATGACCTTAACTGAAAAACTGGCAAATTTACCCACCAAACCGGGATGTTATCTTTTTAAAGATAACGACGGTAAAGTACTTTATGTTGGCAAAGCTACTATCTTGCGAAACAGAGTACGATCGTATTTTCAAAAATCCAGGCCGCATGAACCGCGGCTTCAGGCACTTGTAAATAAGATCAGTGATGTTGAAATTTTTGTAGTGGATTCTGAGATTGAAGCGCTGATCCTTGAAAATAATCTTATTAAAGATCGTAAACCGCGTTTTAATGTAAATTTAAAAGATGACAAATCTTATCCCTTCATCCGTATTACCCATGAAGATTTTCCTCAGGTTTTTGTAACCCGTAAAATAATCCGCGATGGCTCTTCTTATTTTGGGCCATACACAGATGTAAAAAACCTGCGTTATACCTTAAAAACACTGCAGCGTATTTTCTTTGTGCGTTCATGCAAATACGATCTAAATCCAGATGTTTTGAGAAGAGGAAGTGTTAAACTTTGTCTCGATTTTTATATCAATAAATGTAAAGGGCCGTGCCAGTTAAAATTTTCAAAGAAAGAATACAACCGGGTAATTACCAAGGTACGCAGCTTTTTAAAAGGCAAGACAGATGAGTTGGTCAGGGATCTAAAATTGGAGATGGAACAGCAATCTGCAAACCTTGAGTTTGAAGAAGCAGCCAGAACACGCGATAAGTTGGCACTATTGGAAAGTTACCGAAATAACCAGAAGATGGTTCAAAGTGATTCACGTGACCGCGATGTTATTGTTGTTAAAAAAGAAGATAACGACGCTTGTGCTGTCCTCGTCAAAGTTCGCGATGGAAAAATTCTTGGCCGTGTCCATAAATATTTAAAGCAGACAGAATGGTTTAATGAAAAGGAATTACTTAACCGCTTTATAAATGATTATTACATTTCAACTGAAGATTATCCGCAGGATATTTTGGTGCAATATGAAATAGAAAGTTTAAAAGTAATTGAAGATTTTTTAAGTGAAAGCAGCCAAAGGAAAGTTAGTTTTATATTCCCGCAAATTGGTGAAAAGAAGAAACTAATTGATTTGTGTCTAAAAAATGCAGGCTATCTTTTGCAAGAATTAAAACTACAGCGTCTCAAAGCAAAGGATTATGTTCCGCATTCTGTCACTGCTTTACAGCGGGATTTAAGACTTGATAAACCGCCAAAACGAATAGAATGTTTTGACATTTCAAATATCCAGGGAACAGATCCTGTAGCTTCGATGGTTTGTTTTGTGGATGGAAAACCAAAAAAATCTGAATACAGAAAATTCAACATTCGCATTAAAAGTACACCGGATGATTTTGCCATGATGCGTGAAGCTGTTGAACGCCGTTATAGCCGTCTGAAAAAAGAGAACTTAGATTTCCCTGATTTAATTATAGTTGATGGTGGGAAAGGCCAGCTATCAAGTGCTTTTGCTATTCTAAAACAACTTGATAAAAAAGATCAACCCATAATTGGATTGGCAAAGCGTTTGGAAGAGGTTTTTTTTTCAGGAGTTACTGAAGCTCAAATGCTGCCAAAAACTTCATCCAGTTTAAGGTTAATTCAACAATTAAGAGATGAGGCCCACAGATTTGCGGTAACGGCGCACCGCAAACGGCGCAGCAAAAGGACACTTACATCGCAACTGGACGGCATTCAAGGAATTGGAGAAAACAGGCGAAATGCGCTGCTGAAAACATTTGGCTCCATAAAAAAAATTAAAGAGACATCATTGGAAGATTTGGTGAATATTGGTAAACTTCCACAGAAAACAGCTCAAAATGTATTTGAGTTTTTTAATAAACCGGGATAAGTGAAAATTGAATTTTAGTTCGTTTAGAGACCTATCTAAAAATCTTGAACTGTGTGAAAAGTTGTTTATTGATCACCAGATATTTTTGTTAAAAAAAGATTATGAGCAGGCATTGTTGATATTTGAACGGCTTTATGATATTAGAACGATACATCTGAAAATTATGGAAGAAAAACTGTTGCCCTTGTACGAATCAGCTTTAAACGAATTTCCTAAAGGCGGTAAGCCACTTTATTTTATCCGTGAGAAAAAACTCATCTTAAAAGATTTGAATAAGCAAATGCGTTTTTTAGGCCAATTTGTTTTACATCCTGAGAAGGTTGAATTAAACTTAGTTAAATTGTTTGAAGAATATGCCTGGCTTAAGGATTTACTAGACCATCATGATGCACGTGAAAAGGCTTTTTTATTTCCAACTCTGGAAAAAGAACTTCCGGACGAACAGAAGAAAAATCTTTTAGAAATGGTTGCAATGGACTACCCGGATTTAAATTTAAGATTTGATTTATGAATGATTTAAAAGAACACCAAAACCTTTGTAATAAGTTTTTAGATCGGTTTAATTTAATCCAACAAAAAATGCTTGATTTGAATTTAGCTGAGGCACATAAAAATTTTGAAGTGTTTTACAAGGAAGCTGAAGAATATTTTAAAGGAATTGCCAAGTCAATTATAAATGCGAAAAGGGGTGAAGAAAAATTCCTTCTAAAAAAGCAAACTGCTTTGTTGTTAAAAAATATAGATTTATTAAATACAGAAAATAAAAGATTACCTGAATTGAACGAGTCTCAGATAATCCTTCATTTTGAAAAGCAATTGGTTTTTAAAAAAATTTTAAAACGGCAAATTACTCATCTTTAGTATGCTACGGATTTTCTTGAATTATGAGTTGGGTGAACTGAGATTTTAGTTTATTTAATTTGGGTCAATATAATTATAAATGTCTTTTTTTCATCCGTGTGAATGTTTCTATTCTGTGTGTGGAAATACTTTTCACAATCCCCATAAAGAGCCCGTTTAACAAAAAATTTGTTAATAGAGTATTTTCTTTTTCATTTTTTATGAGTAGGTCCCATTTACGGGATAATTGGCTTGCTTTTTCTTTTTCCCGGTAGAACGTTTTTAGTGGAGAAATAATTCGCGATAAGTCATCTGCAAATTGTTTTTTTACTGCAGGATAAAATTTATACTTTTGAAATTTTTGCTCAAACAATTGAAATTCAATATACCGTGTTGGTTTATCAATATCGATTTTCAATTTTTCGACAGTCCATTTTGCAAATTCAATTCTATTCTTATGAGACTTCCAAAATTTTGGATCGATGTTTGCAAACTCCCATGGCCTAAAACGTCCTGGCCATGTTGCTGAGAGGACATAATAAATATTACAGCTATACTTTTTCTCAAATAAACCCGCCAATCCAAAACGGCTAAAAGTTTTACGATTTAAATTACCTAAGTAAAAATGCATTGGCAGGTCATCAATTTCCCAACCGAGTTTTTTTACCATCCATTTTATTGCCCGGTGTGCATTTTCATCGGTCCAGAATTCCTTTTTAGTAATTGTAGTCTGCCATGGCTCAATCCACGGATATGCTTCCAATAAGGCTTTGGAAACTGAGTTATAGTGGTTTGTAAAAAGATAAGAAAAACCATTTTCGATGAAATCTTTTTTTGAAACAATAAATTTCCCAACAGTTTGAGGATGAATGTTCATTTTTTTTTCTACAAGCCATTTTACAGCTTTAACTCTGTTCGGTTTATAGCCCCAATGTCCGCTGTTAATTTTGTTTTTCCTCCAAGCTGGTAACAGGGAAGGGAAGGCATTTATACAAACTCTTTTGGCTGAATAATTAAACAAACGTAATACATTCTGTAATTTGTTTTGGCGAATAACTTCTTTCGTTACCGAGCCAAGAATATCGTCTTTTTTTATATTGAGGACTTCATGCACTAAAAATTGAATAAGAATCGCGCACCTTTTAAAAGCTTCATATTTCAAAAAATTAACCGGATATTTTCGTTCAATTCCACACAAAACAGATTTATAAATATTTATGATTTCATCGCCAGACAAAGGCTGGTTTACGTTAATAAGACTTATGTCAGGTATATTTCCAAGTGGGAAAAATCTGGACACTGTGTCGATATTTCTTTCAACTATCTCAAGGGATTCTTTAGATAAATGTAAAATTTGATGTTTTTTTTTAAATAAGCTGGAGATTTTATTTAGATATTCTTTCGATTTGGTACTTAATTGTGTCGGATTTCTTTCATTGCTAGAGACAGTGTTTGTCTCTGAAAATGAAACAGAAGGTATTTCTGAGTAGATTTTGTCAACTGAAATAAATCGTTTTTTTGCAAGATCGGGAAACAATTGTTTTCGGGTTGTTTCAATCGCATTAAGAAGTAAAGGTTTTAAATGGGATTCATCAAAATCATTATTTACTAAATATTCTACTATGTCCGGTGAATTAAGCACAGATTGGATTAAAGTGATGTTTTCAGTTTCAGAAGAAATGCCACGACTTTTCAATTTTGCACATAATAGGTTTGAGCATAGATTGAAAGCACAATCGTATTTCCCTTGAAATTTCTTATGATTTTCCATATACACCTCAAAATTTAAAAAACTAAATATGAGGATTAATGATTAAAAACCGGAAAGGTAAATAAGATTTTAAAATTATTTTTGCGAATCAACTGATTTACCTTTGAAAATTGCTTCAATTTCTTCTTTGGAAAAAGCTTTTCCTTCGCCAATTCCAGGGCATTCATCTTCAATCATAAACCAGCGTTTTTCTGTTTTTAGGTTTTGCGGCCAAAAGGGGAATGTGCGGCATTGAATAGGTCTTACAGGGTAAATTGAACATTTCTGATCTTTGAGAAAAATACAGTCTTCTCCATCACGATCAATGAGGCAAAGATATTTTCCTTCTTTCCGTGTAAACTGCTTTAAAAATTCATCTACAGAAATTTTTAAATGTTTGGCGATCGGTTTTATTTCAACCTCGCGTATAACAACAAAGCCCCCGCTTATCTTGCAGCAATTAGAGCAATCATCCTTGCATTTAAAATATATTGGGGTTTTTATATTTATTCTGGGCATTATATAATTTTAAAAAATGTTATCTTCAGTTATAAGAAATGATTATCACAAATTCAAAAAAATGTTTAGATTTATATCAGTTAGTAATCCGGCAATATTCAATCACCTTTTTTTTTAAATGCTCAAAATTATAATAAAATGTGTGAGTTACAAATGAACGAATCCCGTGTAATATTGCACATGGACATGGATGCTTTTTTTGCAGCTGTAGAACAACGGGACAATCCGGATTACAGGGGAAAACCCGTTATAGTTGGTGCCGATCCCCAAGGCGGTAAGGGCCGTGGTGTCGTTTCCACCTGTTCTTACGAAGCAAGAGAATATGGTGTACATTCTGCTATGCCAATCCGCACAGCTTACAAGCTTTGCCCAAATGGGATTTATGTTTGGCCACATGGCAAATTGTACAGCCAGGTGAGTAAACAGGTTTTTGAAATTTTATATGAATTTACTGACGAGATTGAACCTTTATCCATAGATGAAGCTTTTATGGATGTAACAGGTTCCATTCGCCTGTTTGGAGAAGGCCGGACAATTGCCCGATTAATAAAAAACCGAATTAAGGAAAAGCTGGATTTAATTGCTTCTGTTGGGGTTGCCCCTACAAAATATCTTGCAAAAATTGCTTCCGATCTTGAAAAGCCGGATGGTTTGGTTGTTGTTGAGCCTGGTAAAATTGATGAGTTTCTGCATCCGCTTCCAATTTCGCGTTTGTGGGGTGCCGGAAAACAGACTCAAAAAGCATTGCATAAGATGGGTATTGACACAATTGGACAATTAGCTGCCTACCCGGAAGATATCCTGAGGAAGAAACTTGGCAAAATGGGTGATCATTTTTATAAACTTGCCCACGGCATTGATAACCGAAGAGTACAAACCGGACATGGAGTGAAATCCGTCAGTAATGAGCATACATTTTTTAAAGACTTGCAAGATGGTGTTAAACTTCGCAAACGTTTATCGGCCTTGTGTGAAAAAGTGGGGTTTAGGCTGCGTAATCAAAAGCTGGCCGGAAAAACAATTCATTTAAAATTGCGCTATTCTGATTTTTCAACAATTACCCGCAATAAAACAATTTCTAACACTACAAATGAAACTGAAAAAATTTATAAAACTATTACAACTTTGTTTGAGAAGAATTATATTAAAGGACAAGCAATCAGGCTAATAGGAGTTGGTGTTAGTGGGTTTAAAAAACAAGAATCTGAACAGCTGACCATTTTTGAAAATACCGATAAAAAAGGAAAAGAGCTGGATGCGCTTGAGGATGAAATAAGGCTGAAATTTGGTACCAAACTGATAAACCGCGCTGATAGTTTAGGTGCTTATAACCATGATGATTTTGAAGATTAAAAATTGCTTAAAATAATTCTTTAAATGTAAAACAGGAACTGAAATGAAACAGATAATAGTAATAATATTATTTTTTATTCAAGCTTTACCCGCCAGCGAAAATTATTTCCAGCAGTATGTAAATTATGTTATTGACGCCAATCTTAATGACGTTGAAAATCAAATAGATGCTCAACAACAACTACTGTACATTAATCATTCTCCGGATACATTAAAATCTATCTATTTTCACCTTTATTTTAATAAATATAAACAAGGCGCTTTCACAGATGAAGGCGGGCAACGAGAGCGAACAACGGCATTTATCCACATAAATGAAATTAAAGAAAATGATAGTGTAACAAGTTCCTATAATATTAACCGTACTTTGATGCAGCTTGATTTAAAGAACGAATTACTGCCGGGTGATTCGGTTATTTTTAACTTTGATTTTATTGCAAAGCTGCCATCTGCTTCCGGACGGTATGGCTACCAGGGATTGCATTATGATGTGGGAAATTGGTTTCCAACACCGGTGGTCTATGACAAGGATGGCTGGCACCTTCATCAGCATATTGATAATGAATTTTATCAAGAGTGGGGAGACTTTAAAGTAAATATAACTGTGCCAAAAGGATTTGTACTTGGGGCAACCGGAAAGTTAATCAATTCTCAAGAAGCCATGCAAGATACAACCAAAGAGGTTCGAGATTGGTTTAATCATAATATGGATGACAGTACCTCAAAAACAACCTGGAAATATGAAGCCCATAATGTTCATGATTTTGCATGGTCAGCTGATCCGGATTACCGCTATATTACAAAATCCTGGGATGGAATTGATATCCATTACCTGGTGATGGAAAGAAACTATGATGCATGGAAAAAAGAGGTATTGCCAGGATACGGGAGCATTCGATTTTTAAGTGAAAAATTTGGCAGATATCCCTATAGCCAAATAACCATTGCTGATACATACATCCGTGCAGGCGGGATGGAATATCCAGGAATTGTATTCATAAATACATATGTTCATCCGGATTATCAGCTTTCTTTTTTTCGTGCAGTGATTGTACATGAAATAGCCCATAATTGGTTCTATGGATTGTTTGGTTCAAACCAGACTGAATTTGAATGGATGGATGAAGGGTTTACTCAATTTGCAGAAATCCTTGGAATGGAAGATTTATATGGTTTAAAAGGCAACTATAATCCGGGAAATTACAATTTTATCTACAAATATTTTGGTCCTACCCGGGAAGTCAGGGAGTGGAGTCATCTTGCTTCACTTCGGTTGATAAAATCTGGAAGAGAGCAAGATGCTGTAAGCACAATGCCTGATATATTTCGTCATGGTGTTGGCGCGTCACAATATGACAAGGCCAGTTCAATTTTGATAATGCTTGAAAATACAATGGGCGAAGAACGCTTTTGGCGCGGCATGAAAAAGTATTTCCAAAAGTGGCGCTTTAAACACCCGCATCCGGATGATTTTAAACATGTAATGGAAGAAGCGTATGGTGCTGACCTTGATTGGTTTTTTAATCAATGGTTTTACAGCCTGCGCCAACTGGACTATAAATTAAGTTCGTTTAAAAATATTAAGAATGAAGCCGGGTTTGCTGTTGAAATAGAAATTGAAAAACTAAAAAGCGGCCATATGCCGATTGATTTAATGCTGAAACTGGAAAACAGTGATTCCGTTTTATATCATATTCCAATCGACGATTTTACACCACGGGTTAAGGAGCGAAAATATCTTAACAGTTGGCATTTTAGCCAGAATAATTATGTTGTACAAATCCCTGTAACAATGCCTGTTGATGAAGCAGTTATCGATCCGGAAAATACATTATTAGATATAAACAAGTTAAATAATAGCAGCCGGTTCATCCCCAAAATGGAGTTTATTTTTGCAAAACGGCAATCTTACGCGCCACCGCTGAATAAATATATTTGGGAAACCTGGCCATCTGTTTTTTATAATGATGTAGATAATTTCAAAGTTGGCTTTGCTAATTATGGCAGTTACCTGAATCGAGATCACCTTATTGGTTTTAAAAGTTGGTATAAAATTAAAACAGGTAATTTAGATTTTACATTTAGATATGAACATCCTTTGAGATGGTTAAAAAATACAACTCTGCAAAGTAATATCTATTTGTTGGATGGCAGACAAGGGGCAAATATTAAACTACGTTTAAATCCGACCCGCACTTCATTTCATTTCCTGACTCTTTCTCATTATAATTTGTTTGATAGCCGTTATTTGAATAGCTCGTGGGAAAATGGTCATTTTAATACCATCGGCCTCAATCTCAATTATTATTTGCAGGATTATAGATCATCTGATAATACTTATATTGGGATTGATTTAAAAAATGCTTTGGCGGGAAGTGAAAAATCTTTCAGCAGTGCCCGGTTGGATATTCGCCAAATAATTGCCAGCCGCTATTCCGATTATATTTTGAAAATTAATCTTAAAGGTGGAGCAGCATCTAAAAGTACGCCTTTACAGGAAAAATTTAATCTTGCCGGTGCAAATGCTGTCAAGGAATTTGATAATGATTTTTACCGTTCAAAAGGGAGCTTGCCTGTAAGCTGGAAACGAAATGGCCACCTTTTTCTTGATGACTTTGCCAAGGTACGCGGCGTTTCACTTTTTAGAAAATACTCATCATTGGATAACAATGTTTTAGCCGCAAGCCTTGATCTTAAGTTCCCTAATATTTTTAATTACATAAATTTGCCGGATCTGGACTTATTTGATAACTCCGTTTTTGCTGATGTGGGCACAGTCTGGCAGGGTAAGATGCCTCAGTTTGATAAGTTTGTAAAATCCGGAGGATTTTCAGTTGCCATAAATAATTTTGGTATGTTAAGACAGGTTGTTGGATTGGAAGAAATAAAATTGGACTTTCCGCTTTGGGTTGGACAGACACAGGATATAAACGAAGGTTTTGAGTTTCGATGGTTGATAAGCTTTGATTTTCAATTGGAACAGACACCCATTTTTTAAATGAAATACACATTTTATCATAATAGAAAATCGTAAATGAAAAAATATTTGTTAATTATTTTAAGTGCTCTTTTTATTAACGCTTGTATAAGCTCGAATGAGCAAAAAGTGGACAAGCTGTTTTCCGAGTATACCGGTAACAACCCCGGAGCATCGGTTATTGTAATAATAAAAGGAAAGACGGAATTAAAGAAATCGTATGGATTGGCTGATCTTGAAAAGAAAACAAAAGTGGATTCAACCACAAACTTTCGGCTTGCCTCACTCACAAAGCAGTTTACTGCCATGTGCATAATGATGCTTGTTGAAAGGGAAAAACTGAAATATGAAAATACCTTAACAGAAATATTTCCAGAGTTCCCTGAATATGGAAAAAAAATTACTATTACACAGATATTGCAGCATACTTCCGGTTTAATCGCCTATGAAAGTTTGCTTGCCGATTCTGTAACTATACAAGTCTCAGATGCACAAGTCTTGCAGATGATGATTTCACAAGATTCAACCTATCATGTACCCGGATCAAAATATCGCTATAGCAATTCCGGTTATGCCATTTTAGCAATGATAATTGAAAAAATAAGTAAGAAACCATTTGCACAATTTTTACAGGAAAATATTTTCCGCCCTTTGAAAATGAATAATACAATCGCATATGAAAAGGGAATCTCATTAGTTCCAAACAGGGCTTATGGTTATAAAATCGTTGAACCTGATGCCAAGATTGATAGTAGCTTTATCTTTGGTGACCAAAGCAGGACTAGTGCTGTTTTAGGAGATGGTGGAATTTATTCTTCGGTTGAAGATTTATTTAAATGGGATCAGGCTCTTTATTCTGAGAAACTTGTTTCAAAAGAATCTTTGCAAAAAGCATGGACGCCAGCTGTAGTAATTGATTCGCCGGATAATATTTACGGTTTTGGCTGGCGTATTGATCAACTTGAAGGGCATCGCCGTTTACATCATAATGGCTCGACCAGTGGTTTTAGGAACTCTATCCAACGCTTTCCCGAAGACTTATTAACAATTATTGTGCTTACCAATAGAAATAAGCCATCGGTTTTTTCTCTTGTTGAGAAAATTGCGGGAATATACCTTAACTAAAATGATAATTTTTTCATGAGAGAATTAATTGCTTTGGAATTTTGCATTACGTAAAAGTGAATGGAAGGAACACCACTTTCAATTAGTTCCTTAACTTGTTGTGCAGCCCATTCAGCGCCAACTTCATGTACATCATTACCCTTACACTTCATAACTTCTTTGGTCAAATCGGCAGGTAAATCAATATAAAAATTTCTCGGGATTGAATTAAGATTTGTTTTACGGGTTAATATTTTTAAACCTGGTATAATTGGTGCGGTAATTCCCGCAGCCCTGCATTTTTTCTGAAATTCAAAAAAATTATTATTGTCATAAAACATCTGCGTTACAATATATGAAGCACCGGCATCAATCTTTTCTTTAAGAAATAAAATATCCGTATCAAGGTTAGGGGCTTCGAAATGTTTTTCCGGGTAACCACCTACTCCTACACAAAACTGAGCAGGGCGCGCATCTAGTAAGTTTTCTTCAAGATATTTACCGGAATTCATATCATTTACCTGTCGAACAAGGTCAACAGCGTAAGAATTAGTTGTGCGGCCATCTGGAACAGGTTTAACAGTATCATCCCCACGAACGGCTAAAACGTTTTCTATTTCCAGGTATTGCAGGTCTATCAAAAAATCTTCAGTTTCTTCGCGTGTAAATCCTTGGCATAAAATATGAGGAACTGCATCAATATTATACTTTTTCTGGATTAGCGCGCATATGCCCAGCGTTCCCGGTCTTTTACGTTTTGTCTTCCGTTTAATCCCCTTTGGTGTTTCCTCATAAATAACCTCTGCTGCATGGCTTGTGATATCAATAAAAGGAGGTTTATACTGCGCAAGATCGTCTACTAATGCCAGAAGGCTTTTAATATCACCACCGCGTTTGGGTGGAATTATTTCAAAACTAATTAGTGGTTCTTTGGCCTTGCTAAGGTGCTCAATAACTTTCATTAAATTTCCTGTAAAAATGTGAAAAGCGTAAACTAAATAAAAGTAACAATATAGAGCTAAATTATTTCGACAATAAAAGAAGAATTATTAAAGCATGTTTCAATTTTATATTTTATTTTCAAAACTGAAAATAAAACTAAAGAAAACAATATTCACAGGACATAAATTTATTCTGTTTAAAAAGATCATTTTTATTTAACTTAATGCGCTTTATAGAAAAATCGCATATGGAGAAGCTATGTCTGGAAAACAAAAAGTTTATAATGTTACATTAATTCCTGGTGATGGAATTGGACCGGAAGTCACCTCAGCAGCAAGAAAAGTTATTGCCGCCGCCGGAGTTGTAATTGATTGGGAAATTATGGATGCCGGTGCCGGGGCAGTTGAAAAATATGGAACCACTTTGCCTGATGAAACTGTCGAGTCAATTCGTAAAAATAAAATTGGATTAAAAGGCCCGCTTACAACTCCAATTGGTGGTGGATTTACGTCCGTAAATGTCGGACTAAGAAAGGAGCTGGATTTATATTCAAATGTTCGTCCAGTGCGCTCAGCTTTGGGATTATCCTTTCACCGGACACCAATTGATTTGGTTATATTTAGGGAAAACACTGAAGATTTATATGCCGGTTTAGAAAATGACATAGCACCTGGTGTTGCTCAAAGTTTGAAAATTATTACGGAGAAAGCTTCAACGCGGATAGCCAAGGCTGCTTTTGAATGGGCAAAATTAAAAGGACGCCATACCATCCATGCTGTTCATAAAGCCAATATCATGAAAAAAAGCGATGGCCTGTTTTTGGACAGTGTACGTAAAGTTGCAGGAAAATTCCCGGAAATTACATATAAAGAAATTATTGTTGATAATTGCGCCATGCAGATGGTTATGCGCCCGGAACAATTTGATGTAATGGTACTTGGGAACTTATATGGCGATATTATTTCAGATTTAGCAGCTGGGTTAGTCGGTGGACTTGGAGTTGTTCCAGGTGCAAATATTGGGGAGTCTATTGCTGTTTTTGAATCTGTCCATGGCAGTGCGCCGGATATAGCCGGAAAAGGAATGGCAAACCCATTAGCTACTATTTTATCTGCAAATATGATGCTTCGTCATATGGACTTGGAAAAAGAAGCGAATCGAATACAGGCAGCTACCGTGTTATTTTTATCAGAGAAAAAGCATTTAACCCCGGATATGGGTGGTAATGCTACGACTGATGAAATGGTTGATGCCCTGATCGAGAAGATTAAGCTTTTACGCTAAAACAGTTAACTCCATAACTCAAATTTAAAGAAAATAATATGATCCGTTATTTAACTGCCGGGGAATCACATGGCCCCGGTTTAGTAGGTATTGTTGAAGGCTTGCCCGCAAATCTTGATATAAATTTAGAGCGTGTAAACCAGGAGCTGTCACGCCGTCAGCAGGGATATGGCAGGGGACGTCGTCAACAAATTGAAAAAGACCAGATAGAAATTTTGTCTGGAATTCGTTTTAAGAAAACGCTTGGCAGCCCGGTTAGTTTTTTGTTGCGCAATAAAGACTGGAAAAACTGGACGGAAATTATGGCCATAGAGGAGGGTGTTTCAAAAAAAGAAGTAACCAAACCACGGCCAGGCCATGCCGATTTAGCCGGTGCGATGAAATACGATTTTGGTGATATGCGAAACGTATTGGAGCGTTCCAGCGCCAGAGAAACAGCAATACGGGTTGCATCAGGTGCGTTTACGAGGGAATTGCTTTATGCATTTGATATTATGATCTATTCCCATGTAGTAGAGTTGGGTCCTGTTAAGGCAGAGCAAGGGGTTATTGATGAGATTCCTTCCGGCAAAAATATTTCGGAAATGGCCGACAAATCACCAGTAAGATGCCTTGATAAAAAAGCAGAACAACGAATGATCAAATTTATTGATCAAGCAAAAGAAGATGGCGACACAGCCGGCGGAATAATTGAAGTGATAATCAGAAATGTGCCACCAGGTCTTGGAAGTTACGTTCAATGGGATCGTAAACTGGATGCGCAGCTTGCCCATGCTTTAATGTCAATACAAGCCGTTAAGGCGGTTGAAGTGGGAATGGGCTTTGATACAGCACGCACACCGGGTTCTAAAGTGCATGATGAAATAATGTATGGTGAAGGAAAATTTTCGCGGAAAACAAACAATGCAGGTGGTATTGAAGGCGGAATGAGCACAGGTGATGATATTGTTCTTCGTATCGCAATGAAACCAATCCCAACATTAATGAAACCTTTATACTCAGTAGATTTGAAAACAAAAGAAGCGTATACAGCACATGTAGAACGTAGTGATGTTACAGCTGTCCCGGCATGTTCAGTAATTGCAGAAAATGTAGTAGCACCTGTTTTGGCAAATGCATTTATGGAAAAATTTGGACGGGATACAATTGTAGATATTGAAAAGAATTATAATGCTTATTTGGAGAGATTGAAAAATATATAAGGACAGATTATCTCTGTCCTTTTTCAATTCGTGCCAGAAGTTTTTTAGCTTCTGAATGGCGTGGATTTCTATTTAAAATGCTTCTTAAAATATTTGCTGCTTTACCATTAAACCCTTGAGCGCGAAAAACCTTTGCCAATACAATATTGGATTTTGAATCATTCGGGTTTCGCTTAATCTTTGTATCAAGTTCCCTTAAAAATATTTCTAAAACATTTCTGTACTGATGTTCCGGGCCAAGTGTTGGTTTACGTACAAAAATAGCAGGTTCTATATAAAATACTTTTTTATACTGTTCAATTGCCTGTGGAAGGCGTTTGGTTTTCTCATAAACTTCAGCAAGTTTTGTATGCGCTTTTATAAGATTTGGAGATATAAGAATTGTAGTTTTGAAATATTTTTCAGCTAAATTAAAATTCCCCATTTCAAGATAGGTTAGCGCAAGGTTGAAAGTAGCCTGCATAAACTTCGGCCTTGCCTGTGATGCTTTTGTAAACGAGTTTACCATATCATCGTAAACTTTACGTTTTTTTACAGGATCAATCCCTGTTGTCTTTTTAAATTTACTTTCATTGCTTGCTTTTTTCCCATTTGTACTTTCATCCAGCAAATCAAGAAATGCCTCAACAAGCTCTTCCAGAACAGCTTGTTTATAAATGGTGACGCCTTTCATAAAATTTGCCACAGCATTATTTGGATCCCTGCTAAGGATGGCTTGAAACTCTATTAAAGCATTGTAAAAGATTTGAGAGCGATAGTACACTTCACCCAATGTTTGTCTGTATCTGTTATTAAAAGGATCCAGCTCAACTGCTTTGCGATAATCAGGAATTGCTTTCCGAATTTGTTTCTGGGCAGTCAGCAAATTGCCATATTCAAAGTAGGCTGGGGCATAGTCAGGATTTATATCGGTTGATTTATTAAGATATTTTCTGGCGTTGGTGTAGTCTTTATCCAGAATGCTTATTTTTCCCATATAATAAAAGGGCTTTGGATCATTTGGATTAAATTCAGTTACCTTTTTAAAGTCGGCCAGGGCTAAATCATATTTCTTTTCTTTTTCATAAATCAGACCACGGCCATAATATGGTTTGTCAAAATTTGGAAGCGCTTTTATTATTTTATTGAACTGATTTAAGGCCTGTTTATACTGTTTAGAATTGAAGTAAAGAATTCCAAGATTGTAATATGCCTCCCAGAAATTCTTATCTTTTGCAATTGCTTCCCGGAATAAACCAATAACAATATTACTATTGGGATTTGGTTTGTTATTCTCCATGTAGGCTTTGATAAAGCTTTCGAATGCCTTGTTGTTTTTGGTAAGTGAGCGATTCATCAGGGCCCGTTCTGAAGAAGAAACAGGAACACCGGAAATATGTAACAACTGCTGTACAATTTTATCGGCTACTATAACCAATTTGTTGTTCGATGTTGAAATCTTTTCCTTGTAGATTAGTTTGCCATTTTCCGTATTGTGGTATAGGATTTCAAAATTTAACTGAGAAGCTGAATCTACATATGTCCCGGAAATTGTAACATGGGCATTTGTTAGCCGTCCTATTTGTGAAGCACTTCTTTCACTTAAAGCACCTTTGCTGTACTTAATTTCTTTCAGGGCTGCTTTAACAGAGTTTTTATCTATAACATAAAAGCCGGATAAAACAGAAAGCTTATTATTTAAAAGATACTCTAAACCACCCGAAATCCAATCAATAGAACTATTGCCATTATTACTTACAGGGATAATAGCTACTTTGCGTTTATCCTGTGCAAGAGAAATTGATAGGGATGTTAAAAGGAGAAAAAATATAATTCTGAATTTCATTAAATTTTCCAAATAAATTTTTGGGATTTTTTCCCTGCAGATTTTTCAGGGTCAATGCAACAAAATCGGCGTTTTTTTACAACTCTTAATAAATAAATTTTGTGATCACAATAAAACTATTTTTTTGAGCAGTAAAAGTAAGAAAAAGTGAACCTATTTAAAAGAATATTTTAAAATTATTAGAGAATGTGTGAGCTACTTCAAATAATAATGATTGAAATGTCTCACTAAAGTAGAATCAAAATTTTAAAGGGGCTATTTATATAAATGCCCCTAAACAAATTCTACAATTCTGTATTAGCTTAAGTAGTCAATCAAATCAATTTTTGTCAGTATATCAATTAGCTTGTCATCTTTCATAACTAACACAGCATTTTCACCGGCTTTTAATATTTCCAGAACTTTGAAAACCGGGACATTATAATCAACTGCTGTAAAATGCGTTTGAATTAGTTGTGCAATAGTATTTGCCGATGAGGAGCCACTGCTAAGCATATAATCCAGAATTGCTGATTCGCTAATTAGGCCGATTATTTTTTTATCATCAATAACAGGCATCTGAGAAATGTTTTCTCTTTTCATTGTGTTGATTACATCTTTGATCAATGCCTGGCTATTTGTAGTGGTAAGTTTTTTTGGATTCTTTTCAATAAGTTCGCCCAATATGCTTGTATTGTCATTTTTGATCAGGCCATTATCCCGCATCCATTCATCATTATAAACTTTAGACAAATACCTGAAACCGGTGTCCGGTAAAATTGTGACAATATTTTTATCAGCAGGAAGATTTTTAGCAACCTGCAAAGCACCCCAAACAGCTGCACCCGAAGAGCCACCACCAAAAATACCTTCCTGACGCGCTAAACTGCGGCATGTAGCAAAACCATCTTCGTCGCTCACCTGGTAAATATCATCAACGACATTAAAATCCATGGCATCAACCATCATATCCTCGCCGATACCTTCAAGTTTATACACATTTGGTTCACCAGGTTTTCCATGTTTAAAATAGTCATAAAAAACAGACCCAATTGGATCAACTGCTATAACTTTTATTTCCGGATTTTTTTCTTTTAAGAATTTTGCTACGCCGCTTAAAGTTCCACCGGTACCAATCCCTGCAACAAAGTAGTCAATTTTTCCATCCATTTGCTCCCAAAGTTCAGGACCTGTGTATTTGTAATGGGCCTCCGGGTTATCAGGATTATGATACTGGTTTACATAAAATGAATTGTCAGTATTTTGGTGAATTCTTTTGGCTGTTTCATAATAGCTTTGCGGTGATTCTGCCGGGACATTTGTAGGCGTAACAACAACTTTTGCACCAAAAGCTTTCATGAAGTTTATTTTTTCAGAGCTCATTTTGTCCGGAATTGTAAATACAGCTTTATAATTTTTTACTGCTGCTACCATGGCCAATCCTGCGCCTGTATTGCCAGAGGTGTTTTCAACGATTGTACCCTCGGCTTGCAAACGGCTGTCCTGTTCCGCCTTGTTTATAATATGTTTGGCAATTCTGTCTTTTATACTGCCACCGGGATTTAAATATTCTAACTTAGCATAAACATTTGCCTGGGAGTCCGGAAGCATTTTGTTTATTTTAACAATTGGTGTGTTGCCAATTGCTTCTAAAATATTGTTAAAAACGTTCATTCAGTTCCTTATTTTTAAATTCCTAAATTTTTTAATCGGCTAATTTATACAAAAACGGTAAAAAAAAATATCTTTATAAAATAATATGAGAATTAATTTTTAAGTGTCTAACAGATAAGTACAAAATATCATTGAATTTCGGCTTCAAATGAAGTAGAATTTTTATTAAGGTTGTTGTATGTTTGCTTTTATTAATAACAGAATAATGAGGATATCATGAAGAAAACACTATTGGTGGCTGGAGTTCTAAGTATTATTTTTTCAGCGTGTCAAAAAAAACAGGAAACGCAAAGTATGCTTGATCAAAAAGTAGCCCAATTTTCACCGACTGTACTTAAATATGATGAATCCATTTTAGATGACCGGCAGAAAAAAGTAGTTTCATTATTAACTGAAGCAGCTAAAGTTATGGATGAGATTTTTCTTGAACAGGTTTTTAGTAAAAACAAGGA
Organism: Calditrichota bacterium; assembly: GCA_013112635.1. NCBI lineage: Bacteria > Pseudomonadati > Calditrichota > Calditrichota bacterium. The sequence goes on from JABFGF010000001.1 coordinate 376,035, forward strand.
AATTAAAACTAAACTTGAAAACTCCAGTAATGAGAATGATAAAAAGGTTTTGAAATATTTTGAGGTAATGTATGGTCCATTTGATCGTCTTGACCATAACAAAGCATTTTACGGGGATTATAAAAAACCGGCAGGTGCAAACTATTATCCTGAAGATATGACAAAAGAAGAGTTTGAAAAATGGATTGATGATCATCCGGAAGATAGGGATAGCTTTGTTTCCGAGTTTACAGTTATTCGCCGTAAAGATGATAAATTGGTCGCGATTCCATATTCTGAGTATTACAAAGAACCGCTTGGCCGGGCAACAAAATTATTGCGCGAAGCTGCTCAGTATGCTGATAATCCAACTTTAAAAAGATATCTTGAAACACGTGCAACAGCCTTTGAAACAAATGATTATTTTGAAAGTGATATGGCCTGGATGGATTTAAAAGACCACAGCATTGAGGTTGTTATAGGCCCTTATGAAGTTTATGAAGATGAAATGTTCAATTACAAAGCAGCCTTTGAATGTTTTCTCACCATCCGTGACCCCAAGGAAAGTGAAAAATTAAAAATTTTTGGTAGTTATTTGAATGAAATGGAAAAACATTTGCCTATTCCTGATGAACACAAAAACTTTAACAGGGGATCGGAATCGCCAATTGTTGTTGTGCAAGAGGTTCTTTATTCCGGTGATACAAAAGCAGGCATCCAGACAATCGCCTTTAATTTGCCAAATGATGAGCGGGTTCGTGAAGCAAAAGGTTCAAAAAAGGTTATGTTAAAAAGCCTTCATGAAGCGAAATTTGAGAAACAAGTTATTCCAATTGCCAAAATCATTTTAAATGAAAAAGAAATTCCCAATGTCACATTTGATGGTTTTTTTAACCACACACTAATGCACGAAATGACCCATGGCATTGGACCCGGGAAAATTATTAAAGATGGCAACAAAACCGAAGTAAAAATTGAATTGAAAGAAACCTATTCTACAATCGAAGAATGTAAGGCTGATGTATTGGGCATGTATAACAATCTTTTAATGATTGAGAAAGGCGTTTATCCTAAAGAATTTGAAAAAGAGATATGGCCTTCTTTTCTTGCGGGAATTTTTCGCTCGATTCGGTTTGGTATAAATGAAGCACATGGCGGTGGTAATGCTTTAATCTTCAATTATTTATATGAAAATGGTGCATACACTTTTGATGAGAAAACAGAAAAACTAAATATTGATTATTCCAAGATTAAAGAAGTACTCAAATCTCTGGCTGGCGAATTGTTAATGATTCAGGCAAATGGCGATTATGAAGGTTCCAAAGCAATTATGGCAAAATACATAGTTATGTCGGATGTGATGACAAAACTAGTTGACAAGCTCTCTGATATTCCGGTTGATATTAAACCGATATTTCAGAGTGAACAAAAATAGTTTTTTTTAAAGCAAATCGAATAACGCTTTTAGCAAAAGGTTTTTATTTTTTGTACGATCAAGGTAGTATTAGTAAAAAATAGTTTTATTTAACAAAGATGTTTATGCAAAAACGTGCAAAAATAATATGTACAATTGGACCAACGAGTAATACCGAGGAAATTTTAACCAAACTGGCGCGTTCCGGAATGGACGTTGCCCGTTTAAATTTTTCTCATGGAACTCATGAAGAGCATTTGGCAAATATTAAATTGATCCGCAAAGTCTCAAAAAAGACAGGTAAGCCAATTGCAATATTAATGGATTTACAGGGTCCAAAAATCAGAATTGGGCATTTTGCCGAAGGGCCCGTAACTGTAAAGCCTGGAGAGCTTTTTACAATTGTTACCGATGATGTCCCGGGTACTCAATACTTAGTGGGGACATCCTATAAAAACCTGCCAAATGATGTAAAACCAGATGACAATATTCTTATCAACGATGGTCTGATCCAGTTAAAAGTAAACAAGACAACCAAAACCGAGGTATTTTGCGAGGTTGTAATTGGCGGGATTTTGTATGACCGAAAAGGAATAAACCTTCCGGGCGTTGAAGTTTCAGAACCATCAATGACAAAAAAAGATATTAATGATTTAGAATTCGGGCTTAAGCACGGTGTTGACTATGTTGCTTTGTCGTTTGTAAGAACAGCACAAGATATCCGCGATCTAAAAAAGATGATGGGCGAGGATCCCGTACCAATTATTGCAAAAATTGAAAAGCCTGAAGCTGTTGAAAATATCGATGAAATCATCATGGAAACTGAAGTTGTGATGGTTGCACGTGGTGATTTGGGTGTAGAAATTTCCGCTCAAAAAGTTCCGGTTGTACAAAAAATGATAATTGAAAAATGCATGACGGCAGGCATTCCTGTAATAACAGCTACACAAATGCTGGATTCGATGATGGCTAATCCTGTTCCGACGCGTGCTGAAGCATCTGATGTAGCAAATGCCATTTTTGATGGGACAGATGCGGTTATGTTGTCGGGGGAAACAGCCTTCGGGAAATATCCGTTGGAATCAGCTTCAATAATGGCTTCTATAATCCGTGAAGCTGAAAAGGGTGGATATTTCAGATTAAAAGCGGAAAGACGGTCACCAGGCAATTCACTCCTTTCTTCGTCCCGCTCAATTTGTCATGTAGCAAATATTAGTGCTCAGGATATCGGAGCAAAGTTTATTGTCGTGTTTACAGAATCAGGTTTTACTGCTCAGGTTTTATCAAAGTATCGCCCGGAAGTTCCTGTAATCGCATTGACTAAAGATGATAAATCCTTTACAAAAATGGCATTATATTGGGGAGTCATTCCCAGCCAGATTAAAGGGCATTTTGAAATATCACACGGTCTCGAGGTTTTGGAAGAACATCTGAAAGTCAATAATTTAGCCAGCGCAGGAGATAAAATAATTATAATAGCAGGCTCCTCTTCAGAAGAAGGTGGCACAAATATGATGCGTCTGCATAGGTTGTTATAAGGGCGCATTATAAATTTCCATATCATCAAAAAGGTCTTGGAAAATGAATTAATGGTTTTTTGTAATTACAATATGCCATTACTCCAGGAATCCAACAATTAACTTTGTATTTAATAAAAACTCCAGAAATAAAAGATCCAAAAATTAACCTCGCGATTGAAGAATTTGCTGTTCGCAATCTTGATATTTCCAAAGACTATCTTTTTATATATTCAAATTCTCCATCAGTAATAATTGGTAAAAATCAAAATCCTTTTGAAGAAGTTAATATTACTTTTAGCAATGAGAAAAATATTGAAATAGTTAGAAGGATTTCAGGAGGCGGGGCAGTATATCATGAAAATGGAAATATTAATTTCAGCTTTATAACTGAAAACACTAAAGAGAATTTTAATAACTATAAAATATTTTTAAACCCAATAATCAAATTGTTGAACAGACTTGGGGTTCCTGCTAAAATAAATCATAGAAATGATATCATTGTTGAAGGAAAAAAAATTTCAGGAAATGCCCAATTTACAAGCCGCAACAGGCTTTTAAGTCATGGGACTTTGTTATTTGATGCAAATCTTCAAAATGTTAGCAAAACATTGAGTTCTGCCATTAATAATATTCAATCAAAAAGTACAAAATCTGTTAGAAGCAAAGTGACAAATATTTCAGAGTTTTTGAAAAAAGCAATTCCGGTTACGGATTTTAGAAATAGCCTGGCTGATGAAATTTTGAAGGCATTTTCATTTGAAGGTTATGTAGAATTTAACCAAATTCAGTGGGCTGAAATAAATGGTCTTGCTGAAAATAAATTCAACACCTGGAAATGGAATTGGGGAAGAACCCCTGGATTTAATGTAAATATTGAAGATCAGAAATTTGAATTTAAAGCAATACTTGAGATAAAGAATGGTTTAGTCGTTCAGATTGATTATCTGGATTGTCCAATTCAAATCCGAAAAATTTTAAATGGATTGCAAAATCTTCGCTTTTCAAAAAAGGAAATTGAAAACCATATTTTCCAGAAACCAAATCAATTGAATACAAAAGAAAAACAAAAATTAATAAATACTATTTTCCCCTACTAAGGAATAAGATTCTTGGAAAAAATAAATATAGTTACAGGCGGTGGCACAGGAATTGGCCGTTCAATTTGCAATATTCTTGCCCAAAATGGACACAAAGTATTAATTGTTGGCCGTCGTCTTGACAAACTAAAAGAAACTCAAAGTTATTTTCCTGATAGAATTGATATCTTAAAAGCTGATATTTCTAATGAGGAAGACCGTAAAAAGATTAAAGATTCTGTTAGAGAAAAACAGATAGGGTTTCTTGTCCACAATGCAGCTGTGCTAGGCAAAATAACAGGTTTGGAAAATATCAGTTTAGAAGAATGGCGAAGAGTAATGTCTATAAATGTTGAGGCTCCTTTGTTTCTTACGCAGGCGCTGTTACCAAACCTTGGAAACAGCAGGATTTTAAATATTTCTTCCGGGGCAGCTCACTTTGCGATAAAATCTTGGGGAGCCTATTGTACATCTAAAGCAGCATTGCTAATGATTTATCAAATGTTTAATGCAGAATTTGGTGAAAAGAAAATTTTAACTGCTTCATTAAGGCCGGGAATTGTCGATACGGAAATGCAGGGAGATATCAGAGAAGCAAGCCTGGAAAAAAATCCGCATTTACAAAAATTTCACGATATGTTTAATGACAAAAGTATGGAAACATCCGAGCGGGTTGCCCAATTTGCATACTGGGTGTTAACTGCAACAAGTGACCAGGATTATTCAGCAAAGGAATGGGATATCCGTGAAGGAGATCATGTTTCAAAGTGGGATAATGTCAATAAATAAGAATATTTATAATTATCAGTTTTAAATATCAAAAAGGAATATTTCTAATTTGATAAAGTTTAACATTGAGCTGATTGAAATTATAAATCTCAGCTTTAATTTTTCAAACTAAAAAGGGAGAGTACGTTGAAGTACTGGTTAGCAAAAACAGAACCCAATACATATTCCTGGCAAGATTTGGTAAATGAGCCCGATAAATCGACAATGTGGGAAGGTATTCGTAATTATCAGGTTCGGAATTTAATACGTGATGAAATTAAGATGGGGGATCTTGTATTTATCTATCACAGCGTTGTAAAACCAATGGCTATTCAAGGCATAGCTAAAGTAACTAAAGAATCATATCCTGATTCTTATGCATTTGACCCAAACCATAAATACTTTGATCCCAAAAGTAATAAAGACAACCCAACCTGGTTGATGTTTGATATCCAAGCTGTTGAAGAATTTGATGCACCTGTAACATTGACAGAGTTAAAATCCCACGCCCCGCTACATAGAATGGGACTTGTTCAAAAAGGAAACCGGCTTTCTATACAAAGAGTAACATCGGTTGAATGGCAATACATTTGTGGTTTGAGAAAACTAAAAGCAGTAAAATAATTAATAAAATTTTTAGCATAAGTGCATTTAAAAGAAAACTAAGGAACTCGAATGAGTGATGTAATGATACCATCCAGGCAAGTCGGCATTATCGGCTATGGAGCTTATATCCCTGTCTACAGGTTGCCCGCAACAGAAATATCTGAATTGTGGCGTGACGGGCAGGATAAATTATTTTTGCCGGTAAAACAAAAAAGTGTACCGGGCAAAGATGAAGATACAATTACAATGTCAATCGAAGCAGCTCAAAATGCTTTAAAAAGAGCACAGATTGAACCTTCAAAGATTCGTGCTATCTGGGTTGGATCAGAATCTCCTCCTTATGCTGTAAAACCATCTGGAACCGTGGTTGCTGAAGTATTAGGAATTGTGCCGGATATAGTTGCAGCCGATATGGAATTTGCATGTAAAGCCGGAACAGAAGCAATGCAGACAGCCAGTGCTTTTGTTGGCAGCTCAATGGGTGAATATGCACTTGCTATTGGCATGGATACAGCACAAGGGCGTCCGGGCGATGCGTTGGAATACACGGCAGCAGCTGGTGGAGCAGCATTTCTAATTGGCCCTGCAGAGGAATCATTGGCCGTTTTGGAAGGTTCTTACAGTTTTGTAACCGATACACCAGATTTTTTTAGAAGGGCTTATCAACATTATCCTGAGCATGGAAATCGTTTTACAGGCGACCCCGCATATTTTAAACATATTACCGGCTCCGTTACTAAATTGCTTGATGGATTAAATTTAAAACCATCAGATTTTACTTCAGCAGTTTTTCACCAGCCAAATACAAAATTTCCACAAAAAGTTGCCAAACAGCTTGGATTTACCCAGGAACAAATCAAACATGGTTTGTTGGCACCATATATTGGCAATACTTACGCGGGTGCTTCACCTTTGGGGCTGACCGATATTCTGGATTATTCAAAACCCGGTGACAGGATATTAATTGCAAGTTTTGGCTCCGGAGCAGGCAGTGATGCTTTTAGTTTTGTGGTTACGGATAAAATTATTGATGCTGTAAAAAGAGCTCCCTTAACACAAGATTATATTGATCGATCCATAAAAATTACTTATGGAAAATATGCGCGTTGGCGTAAAAAAATTCATAAATAGAAATTAGATTTTCGTAACCAAAGTTTTAATTAAATTTCAGCTTAAAGGTTTATAATGAGAAAAGTAGCAATTATTGGATTGGGACAGACACCCGTCCGCGAACATTGGGAAAGTAATTTACGGGATTTGGCTGTAACAGCCTTGCGCGACGCTATGGATGATGCCGGAGTTGAAACGGTTGACGGCGTTTGTGTGGGTAATATGTTAAGTGGGGCTTTAAGCGAGCAGGAACATTTAGGTTCACTTGTTGTGGATTATGCTGGTCTTGATGGTGTAGAAGGTATGAAAATTGAAGCTGCCTGTGGCTCAGGCGCTGCTGCAATCCGCATGGCGGTAAAAGCTGTATCTTCAGGATTGATGGATACAGTAGGGGTTGTTGGAGTTGAAAAACTTACCGAGTATTCAGGGAAATTTAGTACTGCCGCACTTGCCACAGCCGCTGATGCTGATTATGAAACAACAATGGGGTTAAGCTTTGTAGGGATTAATGCTTTGCTAATGCGCCGTTACCTGCATGAGTATAAGTTTAACAAAAGTGATTTTTCAGTTTTTCCGGTAAATGCTCATAAAAATTCTGTGCACAACCCAAATGCTATGTTCCGCTATGAGATCACAGATGCGCAGTATGCCAAATCAAAATTAATTGCCGACCCGATTAACCTGCTGGATTCTAGTCCAATTGCCGATGGCGCCGCCGCAGTTATTGTATGTGCAATGGAAAATGTTTCGCAGTTTAAAGGGAAGCCCGTTTCAATATTAGCTTGTGAAGTTGGAACAGACACATTGGCACTTGATAACCGACAGGATCCTCTTTGGTTAAAAGGTGTTGAACGCAGCGTAAAGAAAGCCTATTATCTTGCAGATATAAAACCAAAAGATGTAGACTTTTTTGAGCTTCATGACGCTTTTAGTATAATTACGGCACTTTCTCTGGAAGCAAGCGGTTTTGCTGAAAAGGGACAAGCCATAAAATTTGCTAATAAAACCGACATTAGTGTTAAAGGTGGTTTACCATTAACAACCGGTGGTGGTTTAAAAGGTCGTGGCCATCCTGTCGGTGCAACCGGAGTTTATCAGGTGGTTGAGGCGGCAAAACAACTGCGTGGCGATGTTGCCAAAGAAGTTCAGGTAGAAAATAATAATATTGCCATGACCCAGAATATTGGTGGGAGTGGCGCAACAGTAATTACAACCATTTTAAAAAGAATAGTATAAAGAGGAGATAGGATGGATATCCCACGGTATTGGCGTTTAAAAAATCAACGTTATCGCTTACAGGGAAAAAAATGTCTTGATTGTGGAAACTTAAGTTTTCCTCCTAGACTCGTTTGTCCAAAATGCAAATCACGAAATTGCGAAAAGCATTACTTTAAAGGATTGGGAACAGTTTACAGCCATACCACAATTTACCAGGCACCCGATCGGTTTGATCATATTGCCCCGTATTCGGTTGGGTTGATTGATCTGGAAGAGGGCGTAAGGATTACAGCTCAATTTACGGACGTGCTTCCTGCTGATATTGAGATTGGTATGAAAGTGGAAATGGTTGTTCGTCAAATTTATGAAGACGGCCCCAAAGGACCAATATTATATGGGTATAAATTCAGGCCAATAATTGCCGCCTAAAATGGACTATAAACTTTTAGAAAAACAGTTAAAATCTCTATTCGAAAATGAAACCGATATGATTGCCAATATGGCAAATATGTCGGCTTTTGTTTTTCAGGAAATGAAAGACATAAATTGGGCCGGGTTTTATATTGCCAGGGAAAATCAATTGGTTCTTGGCCCTTTTCAGGGAAAAGTGGCCTGTGTACGTATTCCATGGGGAAAAGGGGTTTGCGGATCAGCAGCTGAAAAGCAGGAAACAATTCTTGTTGAGAATGTCCATGAATTTCCCGGTCACATTGCATGTGACAGCGCTTCCAATTCCGAACTTGTTATACCGGTTATTATTAATAATAAAACTTTTGCAATTTTTGATATTGACAGCCCGTCTCTTGGGAGGTTTACCGAAGAAGACAAAAAAGGTGTTGAAACACTGGTTAAGGTGTTTGAGAATAGAACAAAATTAAATTAAAACAAATCAAGAAAAATAATGACCCACTGATCGAGAATCAGTTCTATGAAATATTGCAGTAACTGTGGAAACAGAGTTTCCTTAAAAATACCTGAAGGCGACACACATGCCCGATTTGTATGCGACAATTGTCATGTAATCCACTATCAAAATCCAAGAATGGTTGTTGGCTGCCTCCCAATTTGGGATGACAAGATTTTGATCTGCAAACGGGCTATAGAGCCAAAATATGGACTTTGGACGTTACCTGCAGGTTTTATGGAAAATGGTGAAACGGTCGAGGAGGGTGCGCTAAGGGAAACGTTAGAGGAGTCCGGCGCAGAAGTGAAAATTGAACGCTTACATTCCTTATACAGTTTGCCCCAGGCAAACCAGGTTTATGCAATTTATTTAGCAAATATGACTTCGGCTTATTTTGATCCGGGAACAGAATCCCTTGAATGTAAACTGATAACAGTTGACCAGATCCCTTGGGATGAAATTGCTTTTACAGCCATAAAATTCAGCCTTAAAAAATATGTTGAAAATCTAACCCTTAAATCTAAGAGTACCTTTTTAGGGCGGCTCAATAAATAAAGTTATGAATAAAAGATCTTTTGCCAGCGATAATAATGCCGGTGTTCATCCTAAAATAATGCAAGCGTTAAATGATTGTAACGTTGGTCACGTGGTTGGTTATGGTGATGACCCGTTTACTGAATCAGCAATAAAAACTTTTAAAAAACATTTTGGGGAAACAGTTGAGCCTTTCTTTGTTTATGGAGGAACAGGTGCGAATGTGTTGGCTATTGGCAGCATGTGTCGGCCATTTGAATCTGTCATCTGTGCTAATACAGCCCACATAAATGTAGATGAATGTGGCGCCCCGGAACGATTTAGCGGTGCAAAACTTGTTGATATTCCAACAGTTGATGGGAAGTTAACTCCTAAACAAATAAAGCCTTTTTTATTTGGATTTGATTTTGAACATCATAGTCAGCCAAAAGCTATTTCAATTTCTCAACCAACTGAACTGGGTACAGTTTATTCAATTGATGAATTAAAAGCCCTACGTCAACTTGCAGACGAGTACAATCTTTATCTGCATATGGATGGTGCACGGATCTCAAATGCTGCGGTGGCTCTGGATATAAATTTTAGTGAATTTACTTTAGATTGTGGCATTGACGTTTTATCATTTGGTGGTAATAAAAATGGGATGATGTTTGGCGAAGCACTTATTTTTTTTAATCCAAGTCTTGCGGAAAATTTTAAATATGTTCGCAAACAGGCAATGCAGCTTCATTCCAAAATGCGTTTTATTTCTGCTCAGTTTGATGCATTTTTGCAATCCGATTTGTGGAAAGAGAATGCTACCCATTCCAATAAAATGGCACAAGTTCTTTTTGAAAAGGTTTCTGGTTTGCCGGGAGTTGAAATAACTCAGAAAGTGGAAACAAACGCCATTTTTGTTAAAATCCCAAAAGAGATAATCCCAAAATTGCAGGAAGAATATTTCTTTTATGTCTGGAATGAGGAATGGGGAGAAGTGCGTTGGATGGCTTCTTTTGATACAACACATGAGGACATTGAAAATTTTGTAAATACCCTGAAAAAATATTTAAAATAGTTTTGCTTAGAACAAAATATCATTTTAAATTCACACTTCATTTTTAAAGGGGCTGTAGCTCAGTTCCGAAAAACGAAATCGAAGATTTCAAGTTTTACGAGAATCCTCGGAATGGAAACAAAATCATAGATTTTGACCATTTCGGGATTGGGAGAGTTTCTTAAAAAGGATTAGATTTAAAAATAGCATCAAACAAAATTTTTGGGGCTGTAGCTCAGTTCCGAAAAAACCGAAATCTTAGATTTCATGTTTTTCCGAGAATCCTCGTAATGGTAGCAGAATAATAGATTTTGACCATTTCGGGATTGGGAGAGCTTCTTAAATAGGATTAGATTTTATAATAATAGCAACAAAATATATGGGGCTGTAGCTCAGTTCCGAAAAAACCGAAATCTTAGATTTCATGTTTTTCCGAGAATCCTCGTAATGGTTGCAAAATCATAGATTTTGACCATTTCGGGATTGGGAGAGCTTCTTAAAAAGGATTAGATTTTAAAATAGCATCAAACAAAATATATGGGGCTGTAGCTCAGTTGGGAGAGCGCTTGAATGGCATTCAAGAGGTCAGCGGTTCGATCCCGCTCAGCTCCACTTATAATCCCGGTCACTTCGATCGGGATTTTTTTTGACCATCAACTTCATTTGTTGCCCATTTAGCGAACCAATGCTAAATTCCTTCTTAACTTTAATCCTTGTTACAATTTGTTACATTTGTGAAATATACTATTAACGTATATGCATTATTATCAGACATGTTTATGTTGAGCAAAGTGGATTCAAGAAAATGAATAAAAAAATATTGGTTATCGATGATGATCAAAAATTAAATAAACTGCTCAAAGGCTACTTGGCAAAATTCGGATTTGAAGTTGACACAGTCGATCATCCTCATGCAGGATTGGCAAAAATTAAACAGGAACCACCGGATCTGATTATCCTCGATGTTATGCTGCCTGATATGGAAGGTTTTGAAGTCTGCAAAGAAATCCGTAAAAACTCAAGCACACCTATTATCATGCTCACCGCACGTGGCGAGGTCACAGACCGTATCGTTGGATTAGAACTCGGGGCGGATGATTATCTACCAAAACCATTTGAGCCACGTGAATTGGTGGCCCGTATGCAAACTGTTCTACGCAGGGGCGAAACACAGGCTTTACCCGAAATAAAAAGATTTGGAAGTTTGACTGTAGATTTCCGAAAACACAGTGCCACCATTGATGGCAATCCAATTGAATTAACCACCGCAGAATTTGAAATTCTTTCTTTATTTGTTAACAACCCCTGGAAACTGTTGAACCGTGATAATTTGTTAGACCATTTGCGAGGTATTGAATGGGATGTCTTCAGCCGATCTGTTGATGTTCTGGTTAGTCGTTTGCGGCAAAAACTAAACGATGATCCTAAAAATCCAAGATTTATTAAAACTGTTTGGGGATCGGGGTATAAGTTTATTGGAGAAGAGAATGAAGATTAGGATATTCCAAAAAATTCAAAGATCTCTATTTATTAAAATCGTATTAACCTTTTTGGCTAGTTATATAGTTTTTACAGCATCGCAAGCCTTGCTCTTCAGATATCTTTTTAAAAGTGCTCATTTTATTCAAATTCAACAGAACTCTTCCAATTATGCAAATTATATAGTTAATGAAATTGGCACGCCACCAGATACGCTTATCGCAAAACGGGTTGCATTAAAAAATGGTATTGGTATCAGGATAGAAGGCCCTGATTTGAACTGGAAAAGTACCAATGACATGCGCGAGTTTGACGAAATAAATATTTCGGAGTTTGATAAAGAGAAAAATATTCGTGTAGGATTTGATAAAGGGCTATTTGTGGATATTGAGATAAATGATATCCACTATTTATTTGCAATGGAACGCCGCGAAGAAGGTTTCAAATATAGAATGGAGTTAAATCTATTTATTAGCCTGTTTTTTACAACTCTATTCTTGTTTATAATTTATTTGGTTTTACGCTGGCAATTAAACCCTATAAGAACATTACATAAGGGCATAACAAAATTAAGTAAGGGTGATTTTGATTTGCAGATTGAAACAGATCGACATGATGAATTGGGACAACTTATACACTCAGTTAATGATATGATCCGAAGTATTAAAGAGCGTATCCATGCCCGAGATCAGCTTTTACTGGATGTAAGCCATGAACTGCGCTCACCACTTACAAGAACAAAAGTTGCCCTTGAATTCCTTGAAGATGAAAATGTGAAGAAGAACATCACAGAAGATATTACAGAAATGGAGACAATGATTACTGAAATATTGGAAACCGAACGTCTCAAAAGTTCTCATGGTGGCGTGCAATTACAAAAGATAAATTTAAATCAAATTATTAAAGAAGTTATCTCTGAATTTTCCGATCGCCAACCGGGCCTGAAAATCTTGAATTTGCCAGATTCAATTATCATAAATGGCGATGCTGAACGTATTCGTATTTTGCTACGAAATATTATTGACAATGCGTTGAAATATTCCAAGCAGGATAATTATCCTGTTGAAGTATCCTTGCGCGAAAAAAGTGATGAGCTCACCATTGAAGTACAGGATTTTGGACAGGGCATTCCTGAAAAAGAAATCCCTTTTGTTTTCGAACCTTTTTACCGGGTAGACAAATCTCGCTCTAAGGAAACGGGCGGTTATGGTTTGGGTATGAATATGAGCCGGCAAATTATGGAAGCCCATGGTGGAACCATTGATATTTCCAGTAAACTGAATGTTGGTACCACTGTATATTTAAAATTTAAAAAATAATTACATCGTCACCCTAAAGTTCATTTCTTCGAAGGAGTCCTTCCAAAGAATCTAATATTTCAGGTATAGGATTCTGAAACAAGTCCAGGATTACGGTTTTTTTCATCTGGTTCCTTGAGGTGAACGCAGAACTCACCTTTATTTTTCCCTTCAGCAACTCAAGTATCAATTCTTCACTTTTTTTTCAGTCTCTATAATTACCTGTTACAAACTGTTACAGTCCAGAAATAATGTATTTACACCTTACCCCTAAATTTCCTTTAAATATAAAATCAGAATAAAAATTCAAATTGTATGAATAAGATGGAATAACAAATGGAGATTGAATCATGGTAAAAAAATTGAAATGGACAAATGTTATTTTATATGCTGCTCTCACTATATTTTCCCTACCAATATTGACGCAAGCTTTTGCCTACCCTTGGTCTGAAGAAACATATAAACAATTAATCCACATTTCCGGTGAAGCTGCAGCCCGGATTTTGATTGTTACCCTACTAATTTCGCCAGTCAGGCTGCTATTCCCCAAAAATCGTTTTTGGAAATTTCTGCAAAAAAATAAAAGAACGTTGGGTGTTGCCTCTTTCATATATTTAATGGTTCATCTTGGTATTTATATAATTTTCAATTTTGATCTGGCCACCATTTTTGCCGATTTGAACAAAATAACCTATATCTTTGGCTGGATTTCTTTTCTGCTTCTTATACCTGTTGCCATAATGAGCAATAACGCATCTGTAAAAAATGCCGGCTTTGATACCTGGAAGAAAATTCAGAGACTCACTTATCCGGCGGCAATTTTTGCGGCGCTACATTGGGCATTAAAAACTGATGGAGGAATTGGCCCGGCTCTGGTGCATTTTACTCCTTTGGTCCTACTTGAAATATACCGTATTTACCGCCATTATAATCCGGAAGTAAAGTTTATAATACCAAATGCAATAAACACAAAAATGAGTATGTCAAATAAATAATGCGTAAATAATCCCACCCAAATCCCGCAATACAAGCCTGTCCGGTTTATTAATCGGACAGGCTACCTTTTTACATTGCTTTTTAAACCACAATTAAACAAACCTTTCTTAGGTTTTCTCTTGTTACAAACTGTTACAAATCAGAAATATTGTATTTACACCCATTCCATATTTTCTCCTTGAGTGAATAAAAGAAATAAGACGGTTGTCTAAAAAATTAAATAAGAATTAATTTATTAAGGAGAGAAAAAATGAAGAACTTAAAAAGCATTTTAATTGGAGCAGCGTTGATAATAAGTGCTCTGGTAATAAGTGGTTTTCTTGGTAGTCAAAATAAAGAAGATATAAAGAAACCAGAAATACAAGAAACAGTTTCAAAAGAAACAATAAAAGTAAAAAACGAAATTCACGAAAAAACAATTAACACTACCGGAAGAATGTATGCTTTTGAAAAAGTTGACCTATATTCTGAAGTTTCCGGAGTGTTGGAAACAAATTCTATAAAATTTAAAGAAGGAAAAAAATATTCAAAAGGTGAAACACTTTTAAGTATTAACTCAGATGTTTATGAAAACACCTTGAAATCACAAAAGAGTAGCTTCTTAAATCAGCTAACATTACTCTTGCCAGATCTTAAATTCGATTTTCCAGATGAATATGCAAAATGGGATAAGTATCTTAGAGAGTTCAAAATTGAAGCGCCCATTGAAAATCTTCCTAAAGCAGAATCAGAACGAGAAAATTTCTATTTAGCCTCAAATAACATTTTCAAATTGTACTATGATATTAAAAGCATGGAAGCAACATTTGATAAATATACAATTGAAGCTCCCTTCGCTGGCATAGTTACAGAAGCAAATATTAATCCCGGCACGCTCGTGATGAACGGGCAAAAACTTGGTGAGTTTATCAATACATCTTTATTCGAAATGGAAGCTGCTATTTCTTTAAGCGAGATTAATTTACTAAAAATAGGAACTATGGTTGAGCTAAAATCAATTGGAAGTGAGGAAACTATAGAGGGTAAACTTGTTAGAATAAATGAGAAAATTGATTCTGAAACTCAAAGTGTAAAAGTATTTATTCAAAGTTCTGATAAAAAAATAAAAGATGGAATGTTTTTAAGTGCAGAGCTAAAAACAAACTCAAATACTTCGCTGGCAAAACTACCTGAAGACGCGATCAGCAACAACATTGTGAAAGTACAAGTAGAAAATGTTGAGAAGGAAATTGAAGTTGAAATATATGATCGTAGTGAAGATTATGTTTATGTAAAAGGTTTAGAAGATGATTCTCTTGTAGTTATTGAACCAACTATAAATTAAGGTAATAAGATGAAAAAAATTATAGAATATTTTGTTAAGTATCCGGTGTTGGGAAATGCCGTAATGACGCTGATTATAGTGTTTGGATTTTTCTCATTCATGACAATGAAAACAACATTTTTCCCGGATTCAGATGTAAGATATATAACAATAACCGCTTCATATCCCGGCGCATCACCAGAAGAAATTGAAGAAGGAATTGTAACCAAAATAGAAGATGCAATAAAAGGAACAACCGGAGTAGAAAGAACAACTTCCACTTCTTCAGAAAATGTCGCAACGATTATGGTTGAACTGGAATATGGAACAGATGAAAATGTAGTTATTCAGGATGTTCAAAGTAATGTTAATAGTATAAGTTCGTTTCCGGTGGGAATGGAACAGCTAAATGTATTTAAACAAGAACCTCGTGAGTTTGTAATAAGCTTAGCAGTAAATGGGAATGTTGATTTGCGCGATCTAAAAACTTACGCGCGAAAAATAGAAAGAGAATTATTAGCAAAAGAGGGCATATCTAAAATTTCTTTAGCAGGATTTCCGGATGAAGAAATTGAAGTAAGCTTTAATGAAGAAAAAATGCGAGCTTTCGGAATTACTTTTGATGAAGCGGCTACTTCCATTGCAGCTGCCAATGTTAAAGTAACCGGTGGAAAAATTAAGGGAGAAAAAGAAGAGCTTCAAATTAGAGCAGATAACAAAAAGTATTATGCCGAAGATCTTGAAAACCATATTATAAAAACTACAACAGATGGTTTTGTAATTAGATTAAAAGACATAGCAGATGTTAATGAAAAATGGGAAGAAGATCCTAACCGCATTTATTATAACGGGAAGCAGTCTGTTACGGTTGAAATTCAAAAAACCAACCAGGAAGATCTTTTTGAAATCACCGAAACAGTAAGACAATATATTGGTGAGTTTAATGAAAAATATGAAGATGTTAATGTAGATGTTTTAAGAGATGGCTCGGAAGTTATACAAGAAAGAATTGATATTTTAACAAGCAACGGTGTTGTTGGAATATTTTTAGTTGTGTTAATTTTGGGATTAACACTTAATCCTCGTTTATCATTTTGGGTTTCAATATCTATTCCACTTTCATTTTTAGGAATGTTTGCTATTGCCACAGCTTATGGACTTACTATAAATGTAATGTCCTTAATGGGCATGATCTTAGTAATTGGTATTCTTGTTGATGATGGAATTGTTGTGGCTGAAAATATTTACAGCCATTACGAACAAGGTAAAACGCCTATAAAAGCAGCGGTTAATGGAACCCTGGAGGTGCTGCCATCTGTGGCAACAGGTGTTTCTACAACGATATTGATCTTTTTGATATTCTTTTTCCTTGATGGACAAATGGGAGATAATACTACAGATATGGCTTTTATTGTTGCCGGCACACTTGGATTTAGTCTGTTAGAAGCCATGATAATTCTACCTGCTCATATTGCACACTCAAAGGCCTTAAAAGGAAAAGAAGTTAAGCAAAATATAATATTATTAAAATTTGAGGGAATGTTATTTGTTTTACGCGATAAGATATATAAACCGATTTTAAATTATTGCATTAAACATCCTGTTGTAATCTTAACAATTCCGACAGCTCTGTTCATAATTACTTATGGTGCGCTACAAGGAAACATAATCAAAACCACGTTTTTCCCTTCAATAGAATTTAATAATGTAGGTATCACGTTAGAAATGCCGGCCGGTACAAGTGACACTATTACAGATGAAAAGCTGAAATATATTGAGTCGAAAATTTGGGAATTAAACGAAGAGTATGTAGAAGAATATCCAAATAAGGAAAAATTAATTGAATCTGTCACAAAACAAACAGGTCCTAGCGGAACACATGTTGGCAATGTTACATTGGTCGCTGTTGGAACGGAGGAACGTGAATGGGATAATTCAATAATAAAAGCCAAATTAAGAGAAAGGATTGGAGAAATTGAAGGTGCTGATAAATTACAAGTTGGAGGTGGAAGTAGATTTGGAATGCCTGTTTCAATAGCACTGCAAAGTTATGATTTGGAACAACTAAATAATGCAAAAGAAGAATTAAAAAATGAACTGAGACTGATTTCTGATCTTAAAGATGTGGTTGATGATAATCCTCCAGGATTAAGAGAAGTAAAATTGGAGCTAAATGATAATGCTTATAATCTTGGACTCACAACTTCTGAAGTAATGTCTCAAGTAAGAAGTGGATTTTATGGAAAGGAAGCTCAGCGAATTTTACGTGGAGTAGATGAAGTTAAAATTTGGGTGCGCTATTCAGAAGATGACCGTTCTACTATTTCTAAGTTAAAAGATATGCGTATAAAGTTAACAGATGGCAAGCAAATTCCACTTAGTGAACTTGCTGATGTTTCAATTGAACGCGGTGTTTTAAGTATTGGGCACATTGATGGACAAAGAGTAATTAAAGTTGAAGCAGATGTAACAACTACAGATATTTCTGTTACCAATTTAACAACCAAAATAAATACTGATGTTCTACCCGAACTAAAAGAAAAGTTTCCTGATGTAACCTGGTCAATGGAAGGTGAAAGTCGTGAATCGGGAAAAACAGTCGATTCAATGCTGGCAATTGTTCCCTCATTCTTAGTGTTAATGTTTATGCTGGTTGTTTTTACATTCAGATCATTTACACAATCCTTTATTGTTTACTTTCTAATTCCATTTTCATTTATTGGAGTTTTATGGGGGCATTTTATTCAAGGATATTTATTTAGCATACTTTCCGGTTTCGGGGCAATTGCACTAATTGGTGTTGTAATAAATGATTCCCTTGTATTTATAGATGCATTCAATCGATATTTAAGAAGTGGCCTCGATTTTACATCAGCATTAACAAAAGCGGGGTTAAACAGATTTCGTCCCGTAATCCTTACCTCGGTTACAACAATATTTGGTTTGGCTCCGTTAATTTTTGAAACAAGTTCTCACGCTCAGTTTTTGTCGCCAATGGCAATTTCAATGGCTTATGGATTGCTTGTTGGAACTGCACTTACTTTAGTAATGATTCCTGCGATGCTAAGCTTGACAAATAACATTAAATTTAAATTAAAAAAAGCAAATACAAGAGAAGAAATTGAACCCGCTATAATTGAACAGAATCAATTAAATGCTTATGAAAGTTAGGAGTTAGAAAAAATGAAGAAATTTAAATTAATTGTAGCACTATTGTTTCTCTTTGTTGCGTCCTTAAGCGCACAGCAAAAAATGACTTTAGAACAAAGCATAGATATTGCACTACAGGAAAACCTTAATATAAAAATTGCAAAAAACGAGAATGAAGTATCCCATAATAATATAAATATTGGTAATGCAGGCTTACTTCCCCAAGTAAATTTATCAGCATCAACTACCTACAATGATAATGAAATAAATAATAACGGAATAAAGTCTAATCAATCATATACAAGTAATTATGTTGGCGCTAATGCCACATACATTTTGTTTGATGGTTTTAACAATATTGCATCTTATAATCAATTAAAAACACAGGGTAAGATTAGTGATTATCAAACTCAATACACTATTGAGCAATATATTCTTCTGGTAACAAACTCATATTACCAGGTTGCAGGTTTAACAGATCAGCTAAACATAAATAAAGAATCATTGCAAATTTCTAAAGAGAGGCTGGAAAGAACTTCCAACAAAAAAGATTATGGGCAAGCCAAAAGCATTGATTATCTCAGTGCTTTAGTTGATTTTAATAATGATAGCGTGGCTTACATTAATTCTCAAACCTCACTAATTCAGGCAAAACAAGATTTCAACAATCTTCTAAATAGAAATACAGATTATGATTTTGATGTAGACCTGGATGTTCTCTATAAAATTCTTCCGAGTAAAGAAGATTTAATAAATACAGCTATAGAAAGGAATGCGTTATACAAATCCTCAGAAAACAATATTAAGCTTGCTGAATTAAATATAAAATCCGCAAACTCAAACTTTTATCCTCAATTATCTGTTGATGCAAATTATTCATTATATAATACTCAAAATGAATGGGAAGTAAATCTTAATGATAGAAGCAAAGGATTTTCTACCGGACTGAATTTAAGCTATAATTTATTCAATGGTTTTAGAAACAGCATACAGAAACAAAATGCAGAGATTAACCGCAAAAATGCTGAGTTAGAAAAAAAGAATGAGCTGCTTAGTTTAGTAACTGAAATCTCAAATACTCATCAACAATATGAAGATAGTAAAATTTCGCTAAAATTAGAGAACGATAATCTGGAAGCAGCAGAATTAAATTTCAATCGTTCAAAAGAATTATATAATCTGGGTCAAATTACAAACACGCAATTTAGAGAATCACAATTAAACCTGATTCAGGCCAAAAGCAGTATTTCCACATTAAGATATTCGATAAAGATTTTCGAGGCTGAGCTGGAGAGGTCAGCAGGAATACTATTATAAAATAAGGTGATAATTTTGAGTCGGTCTGGAATTCTGAGTTACTACTCAATTTATCGTTTGAGATAGTTAAAATACTCAGGCATGTCATATATTTAAAGTTGAATTCTTATATTAAAGTGTTTAGATTTGTAAACCCGATTAAAAAAGTCGGGTTTTTTAATATTCTTAAATAGGACAAAAATAGTCGGATATGTTAAGATTAAGCAAAAAAGTAGAATATGCATTGATTGCCTTGATGGATTTAGCCAATAATTCTGAGACTGATCCAGTTACTACAAAAGCATTGGCATCTTCATATCAAATCCCACAAGAACTGCTTGGGAAGGTAATGCAAAATCTTACAAAAAACGGCATTTTGAATTCTGTCCAGGGTGTTAAAGGCGGCTATATCCTTGGTCAGGACCCTGAAAATATTAAACTGATGCAAATAATTGAAATTCTTGAAGGCCCAATTTCTATTACCTCCTGCGGACATTTGGATGAGATTGAGGATTGCGGTTGTGATTTATTATCAACATGTACCATAAAATCACCCATGGAAATTATTCAGGCTGAACTAGAGAAGTATTTTACCGGGATTAGCTTAAAAGATTTAAATAAAATGTATAATAATAATCAAACAGCGCCAATTCAGTTAGTATAAATATGGTTGATGCAGAAGATATTTACCTGGCACTTAGCGATGTGTATGATCCTGAGATAAGAATGAATATTGTTGATTTGGGATTGATTTATGATGTAGGTATCAATGAATCTGATGTTACGATAAAAATGACCTTGACTTCACCCAACTGTCCGGCAAGTCCGGAAATAAAGAATAATGCTTTAAAAGCAGTAAAGTCGCTAAAAGGCGTCAAAAATGTTGAATTGGATCTTGTTTGGGAGCCTGGTTGGGATGAATCGCGAATGAGCGAAGAAGCAAAATTAGAATTAGGTTTAGATATAAACTTTGAAGACGGAAAGGATTGTTTAGTATGAGTTCTGAAACAGAAGAACTTGAATCCCTGGCCAACCAGGAATACAAATATGGCTTTGTGACAGATATCGAAGCTGATGCGTTGCCACCGGGCTTGGATGAAGGAACAGTGCGATCTATATCGGCTATAAAAAAAGAACCCTCATTTATGACTGAATGGCGTTTAAAATCATACAATAAATGGCTGGATATGAAAGAGCCTAAATGGCCAAAGGTTGACTATCCCGAAATTGATTTCCAGGATATGGTCTATTATTCCGCTCCAAAGAGCACGCCAAAATATGAAAGCCTTGACGAGGTAGATCCGGAGTTGTTGAAAACATACGATAAGTTGGGCATTCCTCTTGAAGAGCAGAAAATTCTTGCAGGTGTTGCAGTAGATGCTGTTTTTGACAGTGTTTCCGTAGCAACAACTTTTAAAGAAAAACTCTCAGAATTGGGGATAATTTTTTGTTCAATGTCCGAAGCACTTCAAAACCATCCTGATCTTGTAAAAAAGTATTTGGGATCGGTTGTACCGGCCACTGACAATTTTTATTCGGCCTTAAATTCAGCAGTTTTTAGTGATGGTTCCTTCGTGTATGTACCAAAAGGTGTTCGCTGCCCAATGGAACTTTCCACATATTTTAGGATTAATGCCCAAAATACAGGACAGTTTGAACGTACGCTAATCGTTGCTGATGAAGGTAGTTATGTTAGTTATCTTGAAGGCTGTACAGCCCCGCAAAGAGATGAAAATCAGCTTCACGCAGCGGTTGTAGAGCTGGTTGCTTTAAAAGATGCAGAGATCAAATATTCGACAGTTCAAAACTGGTATCCCGGTGATGAAAATGGCAAAGGTGGTATTTATAATTTTGTAACCAAGCGTGGTATTTGCCATGAAAATGCAAAGATTTCCTGGACTCAGGTTGAAACGGGATCATCAATTACTTGGAAATACCCAAGCGTGATTTTGAAAGGTGATAACTCAATTGGTGAGTTTTATTCGGTGGCAATGACCAACAATTTTCAACAGGCAGACACTGGAACAAAGATGATTCATATCGGCAAAAACACAAAAAGTAATATTGTATCCAAAGGTATTTCTGCCGGTAAAAGTAATAACTCTTATCGAGGTTTGGTAAAAGTAATGAAATCCGCTGAAAACGCCCGTAACTTTTCACAGTGTGATTCTTTACTGATTGGTGACAAATGTGGTGCACATACTTTTCCTTATATCGAGGTAAATAATACGAGTGGAAAAGTTGAACACGAAGCGACCACTTCTAAAATCGGCGAAGACCAAATCTTTTATTGCAATCAACGTGGGTTGGATACTGAGCAGGCGGTTAGTCTTATCGTGAATGGCTACTGTAAAGAGGTTTTTCGTGAGCTGCCGATGGAGTTTGCAATTGAAGCACAGAATTTGTTGAGTATTAGTTTGGAAGGCAGTGTTGGGTAATCAATTGATAAATGACAATTGAAAATTAAAAGCAGGGTCGAATAGTTTAAAAAGGGATAAAAATGTTAGAAGTAAAAGATTTAAAAGCATCGATTGAAGGAAAAGAAATTTTAAAAGGGATAAACCTAAAAGTAAATCCCGGGGAAGTGCATGCTATTATGGGGCCAAACGGATCTGGAAAAAGCACCCTGGCAAATGTTCTGTCCGGACGTGAAGAATATGAAGTGACCGGCGGAAGCGTTTCTTATGTTGGTGACGATTTGCTTGAATTTGCAGCTGAAGAAAGGGCACAGAAAGGAATTTTTCTGGCTTTTCAGTATCCGGTGGAAATTCCAGGAGTAAGCAATGTTTATTTTTTAAGAACTGCGTTAAATGAAATCCGCAAAGCAAATGGCGAAGAAGAAGTTGATGCTGCCTCATTTCTAAAAATGATTCGCAAGAAAATGGAAATGGTGGCCATGGATAAATCGCTTTTAAACCGTGCTGTGAATGAAGGGTTTTCCGGCGGTGAGAAGAAACGAAATGAAATTTTCCAAATGGCAGTGCTCGAGCCAAAACTGGCGATTCTTGATGAAACAGATTCTGGCCTTGACATTGATGCCTTGCGTATAGTTGCTGATGGTGTAAATGCATTAAAAAGTTCAAATAATGCAACCATAGTAGTAACGCATTACCAGAGACTTTTGGAATATATCGTACCGGATTTTGTCCATGTTTTATATAAAGGACAGATTGTAAAATCAGGTGGAAAAGAATTAGCCTTGGAATTAGAAGAAAAAGGTTACGACTGGTTGAAGTAGGACTTGTTCAAAAGGACACTACCGTGTCATTCCTGATTGTTCTTAACAGGGATCATTATACTTAGTAGCAGTTTAGATTCCCGCTTAAACCCTGCGGGAATGACAAAAAATGGGTTAATAAAGACAATTGCTGAGAAGCTAAAAAGGAAATAATGAATACAAAAGATCAAAACAGCGAAAAATACCTGAAAGCATTCAACAGTTATTTTAATGGCCAGGCAAAACAATCTTTTCATAAAATTCGTGAAGATGCTATTGATAATTTCGACAAACTGGGATTCCCTTCAACAAAAAAAGAAGAGTGGCGTTTTACAAATATCGCCGGGATAGCTAAGTCTGACTTCAAAATTGCAAAGAGAAACCTTGTTGATCAGGTAACTGAGAAGGATGTTGAATCGTTTTTATATAAAAACTGGCAGGGAACTCAAATAGTATTTATTGACGGTTTCTTTTCTGAGAAGCTATCAAAGATTGAGAATATATCTGATAAAATTTCGATCAAACCTCTCTCTGCACATCTTGAATCGGATAATGATTTTGTAAGTGAAAAAATAAGCCAACTTGCTTCTTACGAAAACGAGGCATTTGTTGCGCTTAATACAGCTTTTACTACAGAAGGCTGTGCAATCACAATCCCTGATAATATTGTCGAGAAAAATGGTGTTCATATTGTAAATATTGCAGCATCAGCCGGATGTTTATCTAATCCACGAAATATGCTTATTTGTGGTAAAAATTCCGAAGCGCTTGTTGTTGAGAGCTATCACACTTTGTCTGATGAAGAGGTATTTGTAAATAGTGTCACAGAAATTTTTATGGATGAAAATGCCAATCTTTATCACTACAAATTGCAAAATGAATCATTCAAAAGTAATCATATTGGCAACACAGCTATCAACCAAAAAGCGAATAGCAATTATATTTCTGCATCATTTGATTTTGGTGGAAAACTCGTCAGAAATAATATTTCAACAGAACTGGATGGAGAAGGAATTAACAGCACTTTGAACGGTTTATACATCGCAAAGGATGCCCAGCATATAGACAACCATACGTTTATTGACCATGCCAAAGCGCATTGCGAAAGCCATGAACTTTATCGTGGAATTTTGAAAGATCAAGCAAAAGGTGTTTTTAGTGGCAAGATTTTGGTTAGGCAGGATGCACAGAAAACGGATGCGAAACAATCCAACAACTGTTTGCTGCTTTCTGAAGACGCCCAAATAGATGCGAAGCCGCAATTGGAAATCTACGCAGATGATGTAAAATGTACTCACGGTGCTACCGTTGGCCAATTGGATGAAAGTGCCTTGTTTTATTTCCGGGCACGTGGAATTCCCAAAGAAAAGGCCTTAAGCATGCTAACCTATGCCTTTGCCGAAGAAGTTATTACAGGTGTAAAAAGTAAGCCATTGCAGGATCAAGTTGAACAGCTATTATTGCAACGGCTTAGTTCATAACGCTTTTCTCGGTGCGGGCGCAGCGTCATGCTGAACTTGTTTCAGCATCCATGAATTATTTGTGGATTCCGAAATAAATTCGGAATGACGAAATTTTTAATAGAAAACATAATAATATAAAGTAAGACGCTACCTATGGAAAACAGCGAAGTAAAAATCTCTAAAGATCAAATCATTGATGCCCTTAAAGGTGTTTTTGATCCTGAAATCCCGGTTGATATTTATGAGATGGGCCTGGTTTATGATATCAAAATTACCCATTCACAGATTTTGATTTTAATGACCCTGACCTCTCCAAGTTGTCCTGCGGCACAATCCATTCCTTTGGATGTACAGGATAAAGTTGGCAGGGTTCCCGGTGTAGAAAACGTAGAGGTTGAAATTGTTTGGGATCCGCCTTGGGGTATGGAAATGATGTCGGATGAGGCTAAATTGGAATTGGGGTATTTTTGATGCAAACTTTGTCCGTTGAAAAAGAAAAAGTTTTCGATGTTGAAAAAATCAGGGCCGATTTCCCCATATTAAATGAGACAGTCCACAATAATCCGCTTATATATCTTGATAATGGCGCGACAACTCAAAAACCGCAGCAGGTAATAGAGGCGATCTCCACTTATTATACAACATCCAATGCAAATGTGCACAGAGGATTGCACTTGCTGGCAGAACGCGCAACTGAGGGATACGAGAACTGCCGTAAAAAAACCGCTTCTTTTATAAACGCTCCTTCTGAAAAAAATATTATTTTCACCAGAGGTACGACAGAATCGATAAACCTTGTTGCCTATAGCTGGGCCAGAAAGTTTTTAAAAGCAGGTGATGAAATTCTGGTATCCGAGATGGAGCATCACAGCAATATTGTTCCATGGCATATTCTTGCAAATCAAATTGGCGTCAAAGTTGTATTTATCCCACTGAATAAAGATGGGTGTCTAAACATTGATTCTTTGGACAAGCTAATCTCTAACAGGACCAGGCTAATAGCAATTACACACATGTCAAATGTCCTTGGTACTATAAATCCGATAAAAGAAATTGTAAAACGAGCGCATGATAAAAATATAAAAGTTCTTGTAGACGCAGCTCAAAGTGTTCCAAACATGCCTGTTGATGTTCATGACCTGGAATGTGATTTTCTTACTTTTTCATCACACAAAATGCTTGGACCTACGGGATTGGGTGTGTTATTTGTTAAAAAAGAAATACAATATGAAATGGATCCTTTTTTAGGTGGTGGAGAAATGATTTCCACCGTTACAAAAGAACAGGTATCCTGGGCAGATATTCCGCACAAATTTGAAGCAGGAACACCAAACATTGCCGCTACTTTTGGCTTTTCAGCTGCTCTTGATTATCTAGATAATTTGGGAATGGAATATATTGAAAACTACAAAAAAAGATTAACATTGTATGCAATCGATAACATGAAGAGAATACCGGGTTTAGAAATTTTTGGCGAGGCTGAAGAACGCGGTGCAGCTGTTGCTTTTAATATAAAAAATATTCATCCATTCGACCTGGCCCAGTTTTTAGACCAAAATGGTATTGCCATTCGATCAGGACATCATTGTGCTCAACCTTTAATGCAATGTCTAAATATAACTGGAGCAGCAAGGGCAAGTTTTTATATTTACAATACATTTCAGGAAGTGGATATATTTGTCGAAAAACTGCAAAAAGCCACCCATTTTTTTTAAAAGTTACCCGACTCATATAAAATTCCTCAAAACCATCATATCTAATTACCCGCATCATTTAAGTTGATTGGATTTTAAAGTAATACTATATTTTCAAATCTATGAAAAATTCCAAAGAATCTCAGCCTCAACTTGATCTTATTAAAAAAAAGGAACTGGTTCGATTACGCCGGAATTACTCAAAACCAATTCTTGGTATTACAGGCTATCTTGGTAAAACAACTTTAATTACAATGCTCTCTGCTGTTTTGAGCTCACGTGGAAAAGTTCTAAAAACACCCCATGGAAGTGGATCGTGGGAGAATAATTTAGAAACACTTAGCAGGCTCGATGAGCAATATGATTATACAATTTTTGAGTTTGATTATCAGCATGGCAAGAATTTTGCTGGCTTATTGCGACTGATAAAGCCAAACGTGGCTGTAATTACAAATATTGGAGATGCACATTTAAGTTATTTGCGGGATGCAATGACTCTGGCTTTACAAAGATCAGAGGTTATAAAATATATAGCCCGCGATGGCGTAGCAATCCTTAACCAGGATGATGACATGAGTTCAGCACTGAGCCAGCATATTATTACGCCAAATATTGTTAAATATGGAATGAATCATAGCGCAGATTTTTTTGCTTCTGATATTGAACAATTAGGGCCAAATGGGATTAGGTTTAATTTAAATGGTAATAAAAAAATTGAGCTTCCTTTGTATAGTGTGTTTAATGTTTACAGTTTTTTGGCTTGTGCAGCAACTTGTTCTAATCTTGGAATTCCCATTGAAGAAACAGTTGAATTAATCAGAAAAAAATTTACGTTACCAAAGGGGCGTGGAAATCTTCAAAAAATAAAAAGTATTTATTTACTCGATGAGAGTTATCTTGGTACATCACGTTCGGTAAGTAAAGCGGCGCGAACGCTGGTAGGATTTGGACCATACACTAAGAAGACCGTTTTAATTATTGGCGATATGACTGAGCAAGGTTTGAAAATTGAAGACAGGCATTTAAATATGGGGCATTTTTTATCTGCTTTGCCAATCGACTACCTGATTACATTGGGACATTACGCCGAATATATTGCTAAAGGCGCTTCTTTGATCAAATCAAAATCAAAGAAAATTATATCTGTAAAAAATGTAAATGAACTTTTAAATACACTGGAAACAATATTAACACCCAATATGGCCATTTCTGTTAAAGGACTGGGAAATATTGTTTTTCACAGAATCAGAACATTAATCGAAAAATTTTAAAAAAAGGTGAAAACTATGAAAGCAACCTTAATTAGTATGTTATTAGTAATGAGTTTTGTTATAAACGGGTTTAGCCAAACGACTGCAAAAGATAAGTTTTTTGCAGACTATGAATCGTTAATTGAACAAGTACGTTCAGGTAATGGTGAAATTTTATCTCCTGAGTTTTATAAGAATGCAGTTGAAGTTTATCAAGAAGCCATTGAAGCTTATGAAGAAAAAGAAAGCCAAAAAATCATTCGTGAAAAACTTGATGAATCGGCAAAGTATGCACGTGATGCCCTGGGGATTATAAAGCTTGCTAATTTGACCTTAAAACAAACAATAGATGCCCGAGAAGCTGCTTTATCAGCTGAAGCGCCAATCTATGCAGCAAAATTGTGGGAAGAAGCAGAAGAAGAATTTCGTGAAGCAACTCAAAACCTGGAAGATGATGATATTGATGATGCCAAAGAGTATGGACAAACGGCTCAGCAACTGTTTAACCAATCCGAACTATTGGGAATTAAGAACGGTATTTTGGGAGAAGCCAGGGAAAAAGTAAAACTGGCTGAAGAAGCTGAAGCGGGTGAATATTCATTCCATACTTTAACTGATGCCCAGAATTTACTGGTTGAAACGGAAAGGTTGCTGGATGGTGACAGATATGCGCGCGAAGAGGCAATTCAAAAAGCTGCTAAGGCTTCTTATCAGGGATCACATGCTGCATATCTTGCAAAAACAATAAAAGCGCTTTCTACAAAAGATGAAAATTGGGAAAACTTAATTTTAAAGTTTGAAGAATTTTTAACAGAATTTGGAAGTCAATTCAACTATAAGCCACAATTTGACGAGGGTTTTGATAATAGCGTCAGATCAATTTCCGAATATATTAAAACTCTTAAAGAAGATAAAAAACAGTTAATCCAGGAAAATGGCAGGCTTCAAGAAGAGTTAAACTCTGTAAAAGAGCGGGAAGAAAACTATTCTGCTGAGCTTGAGAAAAAGAAAGACAAGGAACGACGAATTGACAAAGTGAAGTCTCTTTTTTCTTCAAATGAGGCGAAAGTAATTTATGAAGGTGATAATCTGATTATCCGTTTATTTGGAATAAACTTTCCGTCGGGTAAAGCAATAATTCAACCGGAATATTTTTCACTATTAACAAAAGTGCAACAGGCATTGCGTGAGTTTCAGGATAGCCATTATTTAATTGAAGGGCATACGGATGCTTTAGGTAATAATAACAGGAATAAAATTTTATCTGAAAAAAGAGCCCTTTCTGTTAGGGAATATTTAATTGCCAATATGGATTTAAGCGACTCCCAAATTACTCACATTGGTTTTGGTGAATCAAAACCTGTGGCATCAAATGAAACAAGGCAGGGCAGAGAGTTAAACAGAAGAATTGATGTCGTGATTAATATTAGCGAATAATCCATTTTATTTACGAAAATAAATTTTATATTTTTTATCAATTACGTCAATCTTTATATTGCCCTGATTATTTTGTGTGCTTTAAATTGACTAACCGAATGTAGACATTATCGTTTTATTCTATTTTTAGGGAGCTTCCAAGTTTGAAAGGAATTGGATTACGGGATAAAATCTCTGTAGACTCACGCGAGTTTCAGGTTCACACAGGTAATGATCCTTTAAAAAATATTGTTAAAAGTGAGGTGTTTGAAAAAGGGAAGTTTCTATTCAGCGCAGAAGATCCATATTCTGTCCGTGAAAACAAAGAAACTGAAATTGATGAAGAATATCTCAAAGACATTACTTTTGAACAGCATCAAAATACACTTGATGAGATTAAGATTCTTTTTTTAGTCAATGAAAAAATAAAACAAATAAGACAGCACCTACCTCATTTCCGCCTTGGTAAAGTTTTTTTAAACCGCAATTTCATAGATGAAGCAATAAATAACCTGAAGCGAGTTGTAGAACTAAAACCCGATTTTGTCCGTGGGCATATTAAACTTGGCCTGGCCTACTTTAAACAGACAAAATATATGGATGCGATCAAAGCTTTTTTACAGGCGCATAAGATAGAACCTGAATATCCTGATATTTTAAATAATTTGGGTGTTACTTATGCCAAAACGAATAATTTTGCAGCCGCCTCTAAGTTTTTAAAAAAAGCTTTGGAAATTAAACCAAACTTCAAAGAAGCTAATTTTAACCTAGGTATCGTTTTGTTCTTATCATCTATCGCTGATGATGAAGATGAATCAAAAGTTATCATTCCTGCAAGATTTATTCGCTCTTTTAAAGAAATCCTTAAAATGAGTTCGTTTCAATCAAAGTATTGGCATGAAAGGTTTATTCTGACCCAGCAGGCTCTGGAAGAAGGAAAAAAGAAGAATGTAGTTGCCGCGCTGGAAAAAATTCAATCCGAAATTATGTTTCAGGAAGACAGCAGTGATATAATGGATTATTTTTTCTTGCAGTTTATGTTTGGTGGATCAGAATTGAAACACACCAAGCTTGACTTTTTTGAAGAATTGATTACTGCCGAGGTTGAAAGAAATAACACATATGCCGATTATTGGAATGAACTGGGAATTATCCATCTTGTTCAATGCCGCGAGTATTTTACCAAAGCAATCGCAGAGTTTGAAAAATCCACGAAAATTGACCCCGATTTTGAAACAGCACAAAAAAACACCGAACTCTTAAGACACAACAAGCAAGGCTTCCTGATCTTGCTGCGGGCCATCCTAAAATAACATCATGGAAAGAAAAATTCTTGTTGTTGACAATGAAAAGCGAATGTGTACGCTTATAAAGCAATCGCTTGAAATTGAAAATTATAACGTACAAACAGCATACTCCGGCAATGAGGCTTTTGAATTATTGCAAAATAATTTTTTTGATGTGGTGATCACCGATTTAAAAATGACTCCAGTCGATGGGCTGCAAGTTTTGGACTACGTTAAGAGAAATCATCCTTCAACCGAGGTTATTTTGATCACAGCTTTTGCTACACAGGAAACAGCACTGGAAGCAATGAAAGCAGGAGCTTATGATTACCTGATTAAACCTTTTAAAATGGATGAGCTGTTGCTGAGGATTGATCGAGTTCTGAAACAAAAAGAAATTTTAAAAGAAAATGAAGAATTAAAAAAACGCCATGAGCAACCTACTCATTTATCGGGGATAATCGGTAAAAGCAAAAAAATGCGCGAAGTGTTTGACCTGATAAAACGGGTAAGCAAGCAAGATGCCGCTGTACTTATCCGAGGTGAGAGTGGCACTGGAAAGGAGCTTGCAGCAAATGCTATCCATTCAGAAAGTGACAGGCAATCCAAACCCATGGTGGCGATAAATTGCGCTGCATTGCCGGAGAACCTGCTTGAGAGTGAGTTGTTTGGGTATGAGAAAGGTGCCTTTACAGGAGCGACCCAATCTAAAAAAGGCCTGTTTGAAATGGCCAGCGGCAGTACACTTTTCCTGGATGAAATTGGTGATCTTTCCTTGGGCTTGCAGGCAAAATTATTGCGGGTTTTACAAAATAATGAAGTATTTCACCTTGGTGGAAGGGAAGCCATTAAAGTTGATGTACGCCTGATTACGGCCACACACCAAAACTTAGAAAAAATGATTGAAGAACAAACTTTCCGTTCGGATTTATATTACCGCATTAATTTGTTCCCGATTGTCCTACCGCCATTGAGAGAACGCAAAGAAGATATTCCCGAGTTAATTGAATTTTTTATGCTTAAACACCCAGATAAAATTTTATCTCCTATGGCAAAACTATCGTTAATGGAATATGATTATCCCGGAAATATCCGAGAACTGGAAAATATACTTTCACGCGAAGCAATTATTTCTGAAAAAATTATTGAGGAAATCAATTTGCCAGCAACATCATTTTCAGAAGAATCAAGTCCAAAACAATTTGGTGTATTGCCTGAACAAGGTTTGATTATTGATGAGTTGTTAAAAAATCTTATAATACAGGCGCTTGAAAAATCTGGTGGAAAAAAAAGCAAAGCGGCAGAATTACTCGGTGTAACCCGCCGCCGTTTATATTCAATGATGGAAACACATGGGATTGAATATTGAAATATTGTTTATTGCGTATTATTGAATAATCTGTATTTTAATTATCAATTATCAATCTTACAATCATCAATCTTTCAATCCAAAAGATGCACAAATAATCCGCTACGCAGTTTAGGTTCAAACCAGGTTGATTTTGGCGGCATAACTTTTCCTGCATCAGCGATGGCCATTAAATCCTCAATAGATGTTGGGAACAAAGCAAATGCAACTGCCATCTCTCCCGAGTCAACTCTTTCGGTTAAACCTTCCAAGCCACGAATCCCTCCAACAAAATCAATCCGTTTATCTTTACGTGGATCACCAATCCCTAAAGCTGGTGCTAAAAGGTTTTCTTGTAAAATAGATACGTCAAGCCGGGAAACAGGATCATTCTCATCAAAACTGCCTTCATGGGCTTCCAATAGGAAGTACTCTTTATCCATGTACATGATAAATGCGTGGGCTTCCATTGGTTTAAATCCCGCAGGGCCTAATCTCCTGATTGAGAAATTATCATAGATTTTGTCAAAGAATTCATCTTTGGAAAGGCCATTTAAGTCCTTAACAACACGGTTGTAATCCATTATATACATTTGGTTGTCAGGGAAAATCACATTTAGGAAATAATTATAACTTTCATTTCCATTATGCTTTGGATTTTTATCCTTGCGCATTTTGCAAATTCTGGATGCAGCAGCGGAGCGATGATGGCCATCGGCTACATAAAGTGCATCAAGCTTTGAAAAGCTATCCTGAATTGCTTTTATATCTGCGTCATTATTTACAACCCAGATTGTGTGTTCAATTTCATCATCGGCCATAAAACCAATCTCAGGCTGGCCTGCTGTAATTTTGGAGATAAGTTTGTCTATTTCCGGTTGTGCTTTATATGTTAAAAAAACCGGTCCAACTTGTGCGTTTAAATTATCGATATGGTTTACGCGGTCATCTTCTTTAACGGGACGCGTAAATTCATGTTTTTTAATCAGATCGTTATCATATTCTTCAACAGAGGCCAGTGCAACCAGACCATACTGTTCATGTTCTCCCATAAGTTGCTTGTATATATAGAAACATTCTTTGTCTTCTTTTTTCATAACACCATTGGTGATCATGTTTTTTAAATTTTCAGCACCTTTTTGATACACTTCTTTGGAATAAATATCTGTATCTTCCGGTAAATCTATTTCCGGCTTGTTTACGGATAGGAAGGTCATTGGATTTGTTTCAGCTATTTTACGGGCTTCTGAACTGTTTAAAACATCGTACGGTGGAGAAGCAACATGCTCTGCATTTTTTGGCAAAGGGCGAAGGGCTTTAAAGGGTTTTACTATGGACATTTTTTTCTCCTGAGAAAATTAAATCTAAAATAAAATAATTAAAGAATTTAATAAAATAGAAACTCGGCATCAAAAAATATATTATCATTATCTTTTATATCATAGTGAAATATAAAAATCTTCGGTTTCTTTGTGAATAAAATCCCTAAATTGCGTCGTTAGTTTAATTTGTTATCTTATTAAGACTTCTATCTCTTTTATTTATCAGGATTCAATATGATTATTCCTTTGCAATCCCGGATAAACTATTTATTTATTCTCTTTTTTCTGGTTGTGAGTTTTGGGCGGGCCAATAATACCAGCTTAAATATTACATCAAATTCAAAGCCTACCTTATATAAACCAAATACTGTAAAGTTTGAGCAATTGTCAGTTAATGATGGTCTTTCAAGCAGCGATATATTACGTATTTACCAGGACAATCGCGGTTATTTATGGGTTGGAACACGAAATGGTCTCAACAAATTTGATGGATATAATTTCAAATCGTTTTTAAATGAACCTGGTGACAATAGCAGTATAAGTAACAGCTCAGTATTCGCTATATTTGAAGATAAAAAAAACAGGCTTTGGATTGGGACCAAAAGCTTTGGACTAAACCAGTATATATATGAAACAGAAAGTTTCAAAAATTTTTCTTCATTTCTCATCGATTCCATCACAGTAAAAACTGGAAGCGTTTATGCAATTGGTGAAGACAAAAAAGGTAATCTGTGGATTGGTAGCAAAAATGGATTGTTTAAGGTGGATGTTGACAGCCTGGGTTTAAAAAAGATTTTACATTACAAGCAAGAACCGGGAAAAGCCAATAGCCTTAGTGACAATAACGTACGCTCGCTTTATATAGATTCATCAGGAATAATCTGGATTGGTACAAAAAATAAAGGATTGGATCGTTTTGATCCTGAGACAGGATTATTTAACAACTTACGTTTGGCACCAGATTCTTTAAAAAATTGGAACTTAGTTAATAAAATAATTGAAAGCAGAAATGGTTTTTTATGGCTAGCAACAGGACGTGGTGGATTGTGCCGCTTGAAGTGGAGATCCAACGAAGATGTATTGCTTACTCGCTTTAAACACAACCCGGATGATCCATCAAGCATTAATCATAATCTAATAAGAGATGTATTGGAAGATAAAAATGGCGTTATATGGGTTGGTACAGCAAATGGGCTATGCCGCGTAATTCGTAATGGCAAAAAAACAACTTTTAAATCATATATAAGTGATCCAAATGATCCTTCCACCTTAAGTTATCCACTTGCTACATCACTTTTTCTGGATAGATCAGGGATTTTGTGGGTTGGCACTTCAAAGGGATTAAACAAATACAATCCGGGAAAAGTAAAATTTACACACTATAAGAGTGTACCAGATGGCCAACAGGGATTGAAAACCAATATGGTTTACGCCATTCATGAAGGTGAACCTGGCGAGTATTGGATTGGAACCCGTGGCAGAGGGCTTTCCCGTGTTTTAGTGAGCAAAAGTGGTTCCGAAGATTGGACCCATTTTAGAACACAAAAAGATCCGAAAAAAAAGCTGTCGACCGGAACAATTATGTCAATATTAAAAGACAAAGCAGGGGATATATGGGTAGCCAGCTTTTTTAGTGGTTTAAACAAATATGACCGTAAAAATGATAATTGGATTCGCTACCGGCATGATCCAAAAGATTCTACCAGTTTAATTAGCAACCGTTTACTAACTCTATTTGAAGATCGATCCGGAGTTCTATGGATTGGGACAGTAGACAAGGGATTGTGCAAATTTGATCGTGTACAAAATAAGTTTTTTCAATACAAAAATGATCCAACTGATTCATTGAGTATAAGCCACAACAGGGTTCAGGCAATTCTCGAAGATAGTAATGGCAGGCTATGGATTGGGACATATGCTGGAGGTATAAATATTTTTGACAGAGAAAATAACAGCTTTATCCATTTTATAAAAGATACAAGTAATACTTTCTCTTTGCGAAGTAACGAAATTCAAACCCTCCATGAAGACAGAAATAAGAACATTTGGATTGGGACCGGAAAAGGTGGACTCTCACAAGTTAGTCTTTTAGATATTGATAAAGGTTTATTTAGTAATTATTCAAAAAAGGATGGTTTACCTGGAAATACGGTTTATGGAATTATAGAAGATGATAACGGCAAACTATGGCTGAGTACAAATCGAGGTTTATCAAGGTTTGATCCGCAATCCAAAGTATTTAGAAACTTTGATTTGGATGACGGTTTGCAAAATATGGAATTTAATGATTTCTCATGGTTTCACAGCAAACAAACCGGAGATATGTTTTTTGGAGGCCCAAGTGGGTTTAATGTGTTTCACCCCGATAGTATTAAAGACAATCTAAATTTGCCTCAGGTTGTTTTTACAGATTTGAAAATATTTAACAAATCTGCAGATCATTTTGACCAAGAATCGCCACTAACCAAACCAATCTCGGAAAGCAGTTCGATTACATTATTGTATGACCAAATTGTTTTAACTTTTGAATTTGCAGCTATTCATTTTGCCCAGCCAAATAAAAACAAATACGCTTATCAAATGGAAGGTTTCGAGGAAGAATGGAATTATGTCGGAACACGCCGTTTTGCAACATATACAAACCTATCTCCTGGTCAATACGTTTTTAAAGTGAAAGGAAGTAATAGCGATGGCATTTGGAATGAAACCCCGACAACCTTAAAAATTACTGTTTTGCCACCCTGGTGGAATACCTGGTGGTCCTATAGTTTGTACTTGCTTTTTATTGTTGGATTGGTTTTTGGGCTGCGCAAATATGAATTAAATCGACAGCAATTAAAGCATAATTTTGAGTTAGAACATTTGGAAACTGAAAAACTCAAAGAAGTAAATAACATGAAATCCCGTTTCTTTGCCAGCATTTCACACGAATTTCGAACACCGCTTACTTTAATAAGTGGACCGGTTGAGAGACTTTTAAAACAAATCAGCAACAAAAAACAAATCTCCGATCTGAACCGCATTCAAGATAACGCGACTCGAATGAATAAACTGGTTGATATGTATTTAGAACTATCGCGGCTGGAAAGCGGTAACATCACACTTCAAAAAGAAGAGCAAAATATTATCCCAATTCTTAAATCTATTCTGGCTTCATTTGAATCCATTGCTGAAGCAAAAGAGATTGAGCTGCAATTTCGCTCATCTATTTTTTCAGCTATTTGCATGGTGGATACTGAGAAGTTTGAACTGATAATTATAAATCTCATTTCGAATGCCATTAAATTTACGCCTCAGAATGGCATAGTTACCTTATGTGCAGAAACTTCAGAAATGCAAAACCAATTACTGATCAAAGTTGAAGATACTGGCGTAGGTATCCCTCAAAACCAACTATCTAATATTTTTAAAATGTACTACCAGGTTGAAAATGAAATCAATAAAAGAATAAGTGGGACAGGAATTGGTCTGACAATGGCAAAAGAACTAACTCAGTTGCATGGCGGTAAAATTGAAGTCGAAAGCATTCTGGGTGTGGGAACTACTTTCGAAATAACAATCCCGGTTAGTGCTGTTCATGAAATA
Organism: Calditrichota bacterium; assembly: GCA_013112635.1. Taxonomy (NCBI): domain Bacteria; kingdom Pseudomonadati; phylum Calditrichota; species Calditrichota bacterium. Next base: position 412,300 of record JABFGF010000001.1, read on the forward strand.
TCTGTTGAAGAAAAATCAGGAACAAATAGACAACTAACTAATCCTAATTTTGATGAGATCGACAGAGATAAAAAATTGATTCTGATTGTAGAAGACAATCATCAAATGCAGGATTATATTAAAAGCCATCTTGATGACGAATATGAAATAAAATTAGCAGCAGACGGGAAGCAAGGTTTTGCAAAAGCTATAAAAACAAACCCTGCATTAATAATCAGCGATGTGATGATGCCTGAAATGGATGGCTATGAGTTTTGTTCAAAAATTAAAAATGATTTTCGCACAAGCCATGTCCCGGTAATCCTGTTGACGGCAAAGATAGAAGATAAGGATATGATGGAAGGCCTGGCGACCGGTGCGGATAATTATCTTAAAAAACCTTTTAAAGCAGCAGAGTTACATGTCCGTATTAAAAATTTAATAGAAAACCGTTCCAGGCTACACCGCAAATTTCAAACAGATCAGCGCATGGATCTTAAAGAGTTCAAGGTAACTTCGGCTGATGAGCTGTTTTTAGAAAAGTGTCACAATATAATAAATGAAAACCTATCTAAAAGTGAATTTTCAGTTCAAGATTTTGCCAATGAAATGGCTTTAAGCCGAATACACCTATATCGCAAATTAAAGGCCCTAACTGGTCTTAATACCAATAAGTATATCCAGACAATCCGCCTAAAAAAAGCAGCCCTATTGCTTGTTTCCGGTCATGGAAATATTTCTCAGGTGGCATACGATTGTGGCTTCTCCAACCCATCCTACTTTGCTGAAGCATTTAAAGAGATGTTTAGCATTTCTCCCACGGAATATGTACAAAAGGCAAAAAATGTAACATAGGATATAGATTTTGATACACCTGTTATAGAAATAGTTAATTCATTTGAAGTAATTATTTATATCAAATGCATGGTTCTGATACCACTCAGATCTGAACTCATATACTTACCGTTATGAATCCTGTATTTTGACAAAAACAATAAGTAACCGTACTCAAAATAGTTGCTTTTAAGATAAGTTTTCTATCTAAGGAGGAAATGTATGAAGTACTTCCTGTCTATTTTGTTTTTTTGTCTTTCGGTTTGCCATTCACAATTACTCTACAAATTTGATGAGATTGCTCGCAATACTCACTATGGAACTGCAAGAGATATAGCAATTGATTCAAATGGAACAATTTTCCTAATAAATGATGAACATTTAAGAATTTTTAATTATGAAGACTCGATTCTAATATTGAGATCAGATTACTCATTTGAGCATGAAACTCCCATTAAAGTAACTGTTACTTCAGATGGAATCATTTTTCTCGCAGGTCAAGATGGCTTGTATGCATATAATTATGATGAAAGTCTTACACTAATTGATTACGCTCTTTATGAAGATGGTTATCCTAAAGCAATAACAACAAATAAAAATGGAAAGGTATTTCTTGCCACAGGATCTGGCGGTTTGTACGCTTTTAACTTTGATGGTTCAAATTTAATAAAAACAGCCCATATTGATAGTGGCGGATATGCAGTTGATGTAGTTGTGTACAATGACAGTACAATCATTTTAGCAAATGAAGATGATGGTTTGCGGGTATACACTTATAACGGGATTTCGTTTTTTGATTTGGCACATATTCCTATTGATAGCGGCTATACTGCTGAAATTGAAATGAACGACGATGGGATCATTTTTGTAGTAAATAGTATGTGGAATGGTAATGATAATTTGATAGCATATGTTTTTGATGGATTTGATTTTACTAATATTGCCAACCTACAGCTTGATGATAACGATGCCAGAGTGCTTTCTTTAAGTAAAGATGGTGATATTCTTCTTTACCAGGATAAAAAGGCTTTATTTGCCTATAGTTTTAACGACTCGTTTTTTACAAAGACAGCGCAAATTGATATTGAAGAGTTTGTTTATGGTATAAGTGTAAATAATGAAGATGTTGTATTTTTGGCAAATGCTGTAGATGGGCTGCGGGCTTACGATTACTATGGATCTTCATTTACAAATACGGCTCATTTTTCGAATGGAACTGCCCGAAACGTAGTCCTCGCAGATGATGGAACTGTCTTCTTAGACAATGGTGAGGATGGTCTACGTGCTTATACGTTTGATGGCGAATCATTGAATAATACGGCCCATTTTGACTTAGAAAAAGATATTATGGGTTTGACCATTACTGCTGATAACAGCATTGTTTTTGCAGCCCACGATAGCCTGTTTGCTTATTTTTATGATGGTAATAACTTCACAAATACAGCAATGACTGCAATTAAGGGTGAAAGTGGATATGTTGAAGATATTGAAGTTAATTCTGACAATATGGTATTCCTTGTTAGTTCAATAGGTGGATTGTTGGCCTATAACTATGATGGGGTCTCTTTTAATAATACTGCTCATTTTAACCAGAGCTCTTCAAACCATGACCTTGCCATTGTAAACGATAGTACAATCTATATGCTTGGTGATAGTATATGGGTTTTAAACTATGATGGGATTTCCTTTATTAGAGTTGCAGCGATAAAATCCAACGATTTTTCCAGGATTGCTGTTGGCATTGATGGTACTGTTTATGCCAGTAATTATGATAGTTTGTATGCTTTTAGCTTTGACGGTTTTAATTTTTTAAAATTGGCACAAATACAAACAGAGCTTCATGTAGGTGAGATAAGAGTTAGCAGTGATAATCATATTTTCGTTACAACTTTTGGATATAGTAGTTCCGGACCTTTATACGCATATGGCTTTAACGGTGAATCATTCTACAAAACGGCTGAAAATGAACGGGGAGGAGTAGATATAGCTCTTGGAATGGATGGGATTGTTTACCTAGCGGGATCGACCAGTGGAAGACGTTGGCGACCCGGACCATTAATCGCTTATAGATATTCATTTTTTACTTCTATAAATGAAACTGCTATAAGTAGCATACAAGGATTTGCATTAAAGCAAAATTTTCCTAACCCATTTAATCCAAATACAACTATTGAATATCAATTGAACAAAACCAACAATGTTGATTTAAGTATATACAATATTCTTGGTCAAAAAGTCTCTACTCTGGTTCAGAAAACGCAACAGGCTGGTAGTTACAAAGTGAATTGGAATTCCAATGGAGTCACAAGTGGAGTTTATTTTTATACACTAAAAACATCCGATGGATTTGAGGAAACAAAAAAGCTGGTTGTAATAAAATAACCTCAGTTTAAGCCATTAAGATTATTTTAACAGGAGGACACGATGCAAAAGCTTATATTTATTCTTTTGGTTATATTTACTGTTGCCTATTCAGATATAATCAATGTTCCTGGCGACCAAAGTAGTATTCAAGGAGGTATAAATACATCGGATCACGGCGACACTGTATTGGTTGCGCCAGGGGAGTATTTCGAAAACATTCAATTTGCAGGAAAACGCATTTTGTTAACAAGTCAATTCATTTTTGAAAAAGACACATCTTTCATTAGCAGCACAATAATTAATGGAAGCGGAAATAATAATTCTGTGGTTAAATTTAGTTTTAATGAGGATACAACTTCCATTTTGAATGGATTTACAATTACTGGAGGCAAAGGCAGTTTTTATTCTGGATGGGCTTCTTATGCTGGAGGTGGAATTTATGTAACTAATGGAGCCAAGATTACTAATAACCACATTATTAATAATAGTATACATCATAATACAAATGAGGTAGATGGAGGTGGAATTTTTATTGTAACTGGTTATTCAAATGATGATACAAACGGGAATGTAATCATTAAAAATAACCTAATTGCCAATAATAAAATAAGTGGCCGTAAATGGATTATTGGTGGTGGAGTTGCAGTTTTTGGTTTCGGGAAAACACTCATCTCAAATAATGTTATTAGAAATAATTCAGTAAATGCAGAGCTGCCACACGACTGGATTTCTGGTGGTGGTGGTATTTTCATACTTGACCGGAGCCCTAAAATAATTAAAAATATTATTGTTGGAAATGAAGCCCAAAATGGAGGAGGGATTGCAGCAATGGGTTTTCCTAGAGGTTTTAATTTCCGGTTAATAAATAATACAATTGCTGATAACAATGCTTCAATTACCGGTGGTGGCGCATGGTTTTCAAATGGGCATGCTACTGTTGTAAATAATATTTTTTGGAATAATTCAGCTCCCAAAAATCCTGATATTTTTACTCGTGGAGAATTAAATATTTCTTATTCAATTACCCAGGAAGCTTTCCCTGGGACTGGAAATATCCAAACCGATCCACTGTTTGAAAACAGTGATTATCATCTGGGAGGTTTAAGTCCGGCGATTGATGCAGGAAATCCTGAAGAAAAGTTCAATGACCTAGCTGATCCTGATAATCCGTCTGAGCCTTTATGGCCGGCAAAAGGAAGTCTGACAGCAGATATCGGATCATTTGGTGGAAATGACGCAGTCAACTTAGCAATTGAAGATTTTATTATTGAGGAAAATTTTCTTTATAAACAATTTAGCGATATGCATTATCGTTTTGCCTACCCTTTAAATTATGACCACATAAATCTATATCCATTAACAATTGTTTTACATGGCTCAGGAAATTGGGGCACTGATAATGAAAGTCAACTTCACGAAGGCTTATCCTGGAGGGTTAATGCAGAACATTATGGATATAATGATTTTACCATTTTACCACAAGCGCCAACCAACGGTGGGTGGGATGCGAGCGCTAATTTAAATACCGTCTTTAATTTGATAAAAACGACAATTGAAAATTTCCCAATTGATACCACAAAAATAGTCATTACTGGTTGGTCTCAGGGAGCCGTTGGCACTTGGAGATTATTAAATCTTCATCCCCGGTTATTTTCTGCAGCTGTACCTTTAAGTGGAGATGATAGAGGCGGTTTTGGAAAAATTAAACATATACCTGTTTGGGTTAATCACGGTAAATCTGATGAAGAAGTTGCTGTATCAACCTCACAATATTACATTTCCGAGTTTGAAAACACTGGATTAAATGCGATATATACTGAAAATCTAAGTGATGAACAGATTAGCGATGCAATTAATAATAATGCCAGACTTTTTTATTCAGAAATTATTGGTGCTGGCCATGATATTAATAGATATGCATATGATAATAACTTTTTATTCGATTGGTTGAATAAACAATCTCTTCCATTGATCCGTCCTGCAGAAACATCAATTAGCTCAATAAGTAAAGATAGTGTTTTATTTACACTGGTTTTTTTAAATCCGCATAATTTTCAGCATAATCAAACATTAAGAGTTGAAGATTTTGAAACAAATCCAATAGATAGTTTGCCTTTGTTTGATGACGGTCTACATGGGGATGAAAAGGCCGGGGACGGTGTTTGGGGAAATTATTTTAAACCGGTTCCTGAAGTGAAGTTTTATAGACTAGGAGTTCAAATAGCAAACATTGACCGGGAACATGAGTTCTTTTTTAATGATGTTGCACGGTATACAACAACTGGCCCAGTGCAGCCGCCAGAACAAGCTTACATTGATACCAGTTATAATAAAGATACAAATACTCAATCCTTTTTTTTGATTTTGCAAAATTTTGACACTTCAGCAATTGCAGAGGATCTTTCGGTTACTTTAAGCACAGATGATTTACGAATTGATAAAATGGAAATTGATACACGGACTTTTCTTGATCTTGCTCCCGGTGAAATAGATACATCCGATATATTTACATTCTTTTCATTTATTTATGGGGATGGTTTTCTTCCGGATTGCACACTCATAAATCCGATTTCGTTTAATGTTGATGTTTCCAGTGATGGTTATCTTTACTGGACATCTTCATTTGAATTTGTAGCAGACAAAATCTCAGCAATAAAGGGTGAACAGCTTTTATTACCTGAAAAATATTACTTAAACCAGAATTATCCCAATCCATTTAATCCTAGTACAGCCATTAAATATCAGTTGCCTAAAACCAGCAAAGTTGATTTAAGTATTTACAATCTTCTTGGTCAAAAGGTGATATCTTTAGTGAACAAAAAACAAAATGCCGGACAATACGCAATTGAGTGGGATGCCAGTGGCTTTAGTAGTGGTGTATATTTTTTGAAAATGAAAACTAACACAGGTTTTGTGCAAACACGCAAGCTTATCGTTTTGAAATAACTTGTAAAAAAAGGGAAGTATAAAATGAAAAAATTATATATTATCCTGGCAATCATTTTTTTGTTCCATTTATCCTGTGAAAATCAATCAGTAACACCTTCACATGATACGAACCTTAATGAGGGAACGATGGAAATTTCCCTGGATATGAGCAATGCACCACCTGAAGTATTTGCATTAACTGGAATATTATCTAACAGTAATGGGGTGGAAATTAGTTTTGATTTTGAACTTAGCGGAAACTCTGCTACTGCCTTGGTGGAAAATATTCCGGTTGGTGATTGGGTATTGCAGGTTAACGCTATTGATGCGGAAAACACGATTATTTACTCAGGATCAACTGAAGTAAAGGTGAGTGCAGGAGTGGTGACAACTATTTCTCTACACTTAAACCCCACGACAGGAAGTCTTCAAATAATTGTAACTTGGGGGAACGATTATATCAATATTCCCGATGAGAACCTTTTAAATGCGTTGATTGAAGCCAGTGTGGATATAGATGGTGACGGTTTAATAAGCAAAATAGAAGCTGAAGCTACTACAACGTTAATAATGCGCCATCGTAATATTTCTGATTTAACAGGTCTCGAAGCTTTTATTAATCTCGAAACACTGGATTGCAGTTACAATCTTTATTCCAGCATCGATGTTTCAAAAATGAAAGATCTGGTTTACCTGGATTGCAGCGAGAGTAGGTTAAACGCTTTGGATGTAACAAATAATCTGAAATTAGAACACCTGGATTGTAGTGACTATCGGATACCAAAACTTGATGTTTCAAATAACCCTGAGCTCGTTTATCTAAATTGCCATAATAATTTAATTAAAGAACTTGATTTATCTAACAATACTAAATTAGAAGTTCTTTGGACGCAGGAAAACCAGCTCACTTATTTAGATTTATCGAATAATAAATCTTTAAAAGAAATCAGTCTGCATTCTATTCCAACATTGGTAAATGTCTGTGTTTGGGTGCTGCCATTTCCACCTGCCGGGGTTAACCTCGATAAATATGGAAGCCCAAATATAAAATTTACAACAGATTGTTTACAAGATGACCAGTTTGAAGAAAATGATGAATTATCAAATGCTGCTCCTTTAACGGAATTTACATATTATCACGATTTATTCATTTCTATCAACGATGATGACTGGTATTCCATGACCATCAGTGCCGACAGCCTATCCATCAAATGTGATTTTATCCATACGGATGGGGATATTAATATTGACCTGGTTGACAAAAATGGAAACGTATTAGCTACATCTCAGGGTAGTACTGATAATGAGAGAATCAATCATATCGTCTCCAGTTTAGAGACCTATTATATTCATGTTTATCAAGTTTCCGGAACCAATAACACCTATACAATCTGGTGGGATGATATTTGGCAGGGCGAAGGGAAGAGTGTCCGAGGTGGTCATGGAATTGAATAGAATCCATTTCTATTATTCTAGGAAAATATCGGGGAGTCTTTGCAATTTAATTTATCGGAGGTAATATGAAATTATTTACTCTTAACGTTGCAACTATAATATTATTTTCTGGTGTATTAAACGCTCAATTCACACACACTTTTTCAGAAACGGCTCGAAATACACACTATGGCAGTGTAGAGAGTGTCACGGGCGACTCAAATGGAACAATTTTTATAGCAAATGGATCGGGTGGCCTAAAGGCTTTTAATAAAACTGATACTAATTTGGTTTTCATCTCACAAATAGATGATGATAGTTCCCCATATAAAGTAATTATTGGACAAGATGGCACTATTTTTACTGTTGGAAGTAATTGGCGAATAAATGATTATAGATTATCTGCTTATAATTTTAATGGCCTTTCTTTTACTAAAAAAGATGAAATTGTAGTACCGGATTATTTCACAGATATTGCAATCGTGAATGATTCAACAATTTTTGCAGCTACAGATGATATGTTGATAGCTTATTCTTTTATAAGTGGAACTTTCTCCAAAGAACCTGTGGCCCAGATATCTGTTGATGGTCACTTAAATTCAATTGCTGTAGATTCAAACGGAATTGTTTTTACAGCTAACCTAAGAGAAATGCAGGCATATCATTATCATGACTCAACTTTTAAAAATATTGCTTCGGTAAATGTAAATGAATCTGGGGAAGAAGAGGATTTAACAATTGGTGTGGATGGCACCATTTTTTTGACGGTTGACAATTATCAAGACCATACCAAGTTATTCGCTTATAAATTTATAGATAGTGCATTTGTGTATAACACTCATATTGATGTTCCGGGAAGGCGATGGAGCGCAGGTGATGTTACTGTTGCCCCTGATGGAACGGTTTTTCTTGTAAAGTTTTTGTATGGGTTAATTGCTTATGAATATGATGGTTCTTCTTTTAAAAATTCAGGATACATTGATATTAAAGGTTCTGTTGAAGATATGTATATAAGCTCGAATGGTGATATTTTTTTAGCTAATGGTGGATTATCTATATATAATTTTGATGGCATTTCTTTTACCAAAACAGCAATTCAAATAAGGTACAGTGAAGCAAATGATGTTGTAACAAATAATAAAGGGTTAGTTTTTTTAGCAAATGGTGCAGATGGACTACGGGTTTATTCTTATGACGGGTCATCTCTTTTAAATATTGCCCACGCTTATGTGGACACCGGTCTTGCATCCGGGGTTTCATTAAGTCCTGATGAGACTATTTTTTTAGCAAATGGTACAGACGGCCTCCGTGCTTACCAGTTAAATGAATCGTCTCTAGTAAATACAGCCCATGTACCTTTTGATAGTGGGTATGCGCAAAAAGTGACAACAGATGCAAATGGGACTGTTTTTTTGGTTACCGAAAAAGAATTACAAGCATATGATTATAACGGTGTATCATTTACTAAAACGGCATGGACTTCGATTGATAGTGGTTTGATAAGCGATGTAACCGTTGTAGACGATGGTACTGTATTCCTTGCAGGTAACGGCTGGCGCAATCGAGGAGGCTTTCATACAGATGATGATGGATTACGTGCATACAAATATGATGGTCATTCATTTACAAATAAAGCCCATATTGATAATGATGGGTGGGCATCGGGTATTGCCCTGGGGTTGGATGGGACAGTCTATCTTGCAAATGGTGAAGATGGAATACGTGTATATAATTACTTTGATACTTTATTTACCAACATTGCTTTTACACTTGTTTTCAATGGCTGGGCTAGTGATGTAGCTATTGGATTGGATGGAAACATTTTTTTAGCAGATTCTGATTATGAAAGCAATTCACTATTCGCATATCAATACGAGAATAATTCCATTCTTAAAAATGTTGCGAAAAGTGAAGATATTGGCAAAGCAAATAGAGTTGTTGTCAGCGCGGACGGAACCATTTTCCTGGCCACGAACGATGAAGGTCTGATCGTTTATGAATACGCTGAAATAACTTCTATTTCCCATAACTCCTATAGCAATCCCGAAAGTTTTAAGTTAAATCAAAATTACCCCAATCCTTTTAATCCAACAACAACTATAGAATATCAGCTTCCCAAAACCAGCAAAATACAGTTGAGTATCTACAACCTGCTTGGGCAAAAAGTGGCCACACTGGTAAATAAAAAACAATCTGCAGGTAAGTACAGTGTTGAGTGGGATGCCACTGGTTTTAGCTCGGGCCTATATTTTTACAAACTTGAAACAGGCAGCGGATTTGAGCAAACCCGCAAATTGGTGGTGCTAAAGTAAAAATTAGAAAATTGATCCAGTTTATTTAGCGGAGGCAAAATGAAGGCGGTCTATATAACTTTCTTAATAATAATTCCTTTTTATGGATTTTCCCAACATACTTTTTCTATTGTAGCTGTTGATTCAGTTACAGGTGAAATTGGCAGTGCGGGAGCTACATGCCTAGACAATGTAATTCTTCAAGGTGAGGAAGGAGCACTGGTTATTAGTGATATTATTCTTGGAGTTGGTGCAATACACACCCAGGCTTGGTGGGATACAACAAACCAATTTGCAGCCCGAGCAAGAATGGAAAATGGAGACTCACCTCAGGAAATAATAGACTGGTTAATCCAAAATGATTCAGGAAAAGATGGGGCCAACATTAATGACCGGCAATATGGTATAATAAATATTAATAATGGACATCCTAGAACAGCCGCTTATACCGGAAGTAGTACCCCTTTTGTGACCAATCATATTCGTGGGGCAAATTATTCAATTCAAGGCAATACTCTTTTAGAGCGTGCTGTGCTTGATGATATGGAAAGCTCTTTTCTTAATACATCAGGCTCCCTTGCAGATAAGTTAATGGCAGCTATGCAGGGAGCAAAAAGAATTGGCGCAGATCGTAGGTGTTCCGATGATGGCGTGAGTTCTTTATCTGCATTTTTACGGGTTGCACAACCAAATGACACATTGTCCGGCTATGGCCAGTTAAATTTGGATATCAACATCGGCAATACGCCAAATAGTGTTGATCCAATAAATTCCCTGCAAAATGAATATGATCAATGGCTAATAGCAAATTATGATGCCGCCTATTTATCTCGAGGTTTAGTATCATCAACGTATTTACAACCTGGAATAGATACACTTACACTTTCAGCAGTTGTTTATAATCATGCTGAACATGATGTTGAAGTATTTGCCAAAATAACTGATAGCGATAATTTATTGGTTGATTCCCTTAGTTTATTCAATGATGGTTTGCATAATGATGCAGCTTTTGATGACAGCATATGGGCCGTTCAATTTAAACCCGAGTCTATTGAAAAAAGTTACAAGGTTAGTATTACAACTATCGACAAATCTGTAGGCTTATCCTTTATAAATAAAAACATAACACAATTTACAACTATTGGCCCAGTAAAAGTAACAGAGCGAGCATATATCGATACAAGTTACAACCAAGACACCAATACACAATTCATTCTACTAACCATAAAAAATTATGGGATAACTACCAAAGCCAAAGACCTTTCTGTTACTCTCAATACCGAAGATCCTAGAATAGAGAAAATGGAAATCAGCACAAGAACCATTCCTGATCTTGAGCCTGGTGAAATTGATACATCAACGATCTTTTCACTTTTTGCATTCGTTTATGCGGATAGTTTTCTTCCGGATTGCACACTTATAAATCCAATTCTGTTTAATGTTGATGTTTTCAGTGATGGGTATCTTTACTGGACATCTTCATTTGAATTTGTAGCCGACAAAATTTCTACTATAAAGGGTGAGCAACATTTAATACCTGAAAAGTATTACTTAAACCAGAATTACCCCAATCCATTTAATCCTGTAACAACAATCAGTTATTATTTGCCCAAAACCAGTAAAGTAAAACTATACGTATTTGATTTACAGGGCAAAATTGTTGCAACGCTGGTTAATAATAAACAATCGGCAGGAATTCATAAGGTTGAATGGGATGCCAAGGGATTTGCAACGGGTGTCTATTTGTACAAATTAGAAGTCGACGATTTTGTTAGGATACGCAAGATGGTTGTTCTTAAATAAGAAAACATTTCTTAAATCTAAATAAGGGGGTGTTATGAAAACTTATTTATTTAGTATTTTAATTTTAGTAGTTTCTAATAGCCAGGCTCAATATTCTCATACTTTTACCCTCGCTGCTCATGCCAATATTGAAGTGGAAAATGATGGTTATATTGGAAGGGGCAGGGATGTTGCAGTGGGCCTTGATGGTACAGTTTTTCTGGCCGTTGGATCAGAAGGATCTATATTGGGTTCGATTCTTGGTACTTTTGGTTTGTCTGCTTATAGTTTTAATGGTTCTTCTCTCATCAACACAGCATACGCTCCTATTGATAGTGGGCAAGCATTTGACGTTGCGGTTGGCCCAGACGGTATTGTTTTCCTTGCTAGCAGTAAAAGTGGAGGACATCATGGTGAACCTGGCGATGATGGTTTACGTTCTTTCATTTATCAAGATACTACTTTTACCAACACCGCACATATTGATGATAATGGTTCAGCTCGTAGTGTGATTGTTGGTCCGGACGGGACTGTTTTTCTTGCCAGTAGTGGAGATGGCTTACGCGCCTATAGTTATGATGGTGATTCATTTATAAACACAGCTCATATTTACAATGGCGATGATGCTGAAAGTGTTGCTGTTAATTCAAATGGAACTGTTTTTGTAGCTTATGGCGACTCTGGTTTATACGCTTATAGATATGATGACACATCCTTTACAAACATTGGTCATATTAATGATGAAGGTTGGGCCAATGGTGTGGTAGTTGGCCAGGGTGGAACTATTTTTCTGGCAAATGGTGAAGATGGCTTACGGGCTTATAATTTTGATGGTGTTTCATTTACTAACACTGCCCATGTTAATAATGTGGATGAAAAAGGTTTCGCCCATGATGTAACCATCGGATTGGAAGGAACAGTTTTTTTAACCGGTGGAGATGATGGCTTGAGGGCTTATGATTATAATGGTACATCTTTTACAAATACGGCCCATATTTACGATAGCACTGGTTCGGCCCACGGAGTAGCGGTTGGTCCAGACGGGACTATTTTTCTGGCTAATTGGGAAGGCGGTTTAGTTGCTTATACATACTCTCCTATTTCAGGTTTTGCAGATAAATTGTTAAGAAGTCCAATTCAATTTGTACTTTCACATAATTACCCCAATCCGTTTAATCCTAGTACAACTATTAAATACCAACTGCCTAAAACCAGCAAAGTTGATTTAAGTATTTACAATCTTCTTGGTCAAAAAGTGATATCTTTAGTGAACAAAAAACAACAGTCCGGACAATATGCAATTGAATGGGATGCCAGTGGCTTTAGTACCGGTGTTTATTATTATCAACTAAAAACAGACCGGGGATATATTAAAACCAGAAAACTTATTCTGTTAAAATAGGAGATTTCAATGTCGCGGGTTTTCTTAATATTAAATTTTGTAACGATTTGCGTTAATAACGCGTTTGGCCAGTGGGAAGTCCTAAATGAAAGCCCCAACCAGATGAACGATATGTTTTTTTTAAATGATGATACCGGTTGGCTATGCGGGGACAGTGTTATTTTAAAAACAGAAGATGCCGGAGAAAGCTGGAGCATTATTCCATTGAGCGATGGTTTGGTTTTAAAGCAAATCTTTTTCTCATCTGATTCAGTTGGTTGGGCAATTGGTTACTTCGAAGGGCAATGGGATCATAGTATATTTAAATCAGAAAATGGTGGAGAGTCATGGAGCTTATCAAAACAATTTAACGAGAATTGGTTTGTTCCAAAAATGAACGTTGTAAATGATAGTGTTGTTTTTGTAACTGGGATAAAAACCAGCACGGATGATTGTAGCGGATGGGTAATTAAAACCCAGGACGGTGGTTCCACCTGGGAAGTAATTACACCTACTACACCATTAAACAAAACAGATTTTGATTTTATTCATTTTTTTGATGGTTTAAACGGATTAGTGGCAGGGCAATGTGATGATAAGTTAATAATTCTTAGAACATCAGATGGAGGCTCTTTGTGGGAACAACAGGTTATTACCCAATTCTCAAACTTGAACCAAATACAATTTGGCTCTGATTCGATATTATATTTCATTACTTCTCAAAGAAAGGACTGGCCGGATCAATATTATTTTTGTTCTTCTACAGACACCTTAAAAAGCTGGGAAGTTTGTTATAGTAAACCCTTTCGTATAGGATCTGTTTTTATAAAAGAAGATGGTTCTATGCATTCTTTAATGGAAGACAGCCTCTATAACAGTAGCCTCTTTAAAAGTATAAATAAAGGAAAAAGCTGGGCTTTGCAATCATCAAATATTTTCGGTCACAAAATATATTTAGCGTCAGAACAGCAGGGTTTTATTTTTAGTTCAGAAGATGGAAGGAGGGGGCCATTTTTTTACTATTTGTGGGAAACAAAAGATGATGGAAAGTCATGGTCTTTTGATAATTTTCGCTTTCATTTTAACGATGTGTTTTTTATAGACCACAAAGTTGGATACGCCTGTGGGGGTATTCAGGGGTTTCATTTAAATACTGGCAAACTTTTTAAAACTATTGACGGTGGTAAAACCTGGGCATTGATTCAAGATACGGGAGAATTGAATTTTACTCATTGGAAAGATGAAGAAACTGGCTTTATAGCAGGAGGTTGGAATGAATTTTTACGAACTGAAGATGGCGGACTCAGCTGGGTTGAACTAAACAATCCTGATTCAACCGGATTTGAATTTTCTGTAAAGGAAATGATATTTACAGAAAATCGAACAGGATGGGCCGCAGGTTGGTCAGTGAATCAAACTTCAGGGGCAGCTATTCTTAAATCTGATGATGAAGGTAAAAGTTGGAATATAGCCTACAAAGTTTCAGAGACAGACGGCTTTAATTCTTTACATAATGTTGGCAATAATATATGGAGTGTTGGTGAAAATGGTTTAATCGCTACTTCAGTTTCTGGTGATTCATTCCGGCTTGAAAAGCCTTTTACAGATCTTCCGTTGACTAAAGTATTTTTCTCTGATGTGCAACACGGCTGGATCGCCGGTGGCTATTTCGATTATGATGATGATAAGTCCTATTTGAAACTATTCAAAACAGTAGACGGTGGCCAGTCCTGGCATGATGTTCCCGACTATGATTACAAGACAAATGATATGTTTTTTGAAGACAGTCTTCATGGCTGGGCTGCGGGTAACGATACTACTTTTAAGGGATATTCAGGCAAATCCGAAAGTGGGGTACTTTTAGAAACGCAAGATGGTGGAAAAAACTGGACAGCTCTGGCAGAAGGATTAAGTGCGCCATTAACAGCCATTCATTTTAAAGATGGTTTCGGTTGGGCAGTTGGTGGTAATGGCCTTGTCTTGAGAACCGATGATGGTGTAAACTGGATTGATCAAAGAACTAATAAAATATATGCAAACTCATTTAGTCTATCTCAGAACTATCCCAATCCATTTAACCCAGTAACTACGATAGAATACAAACTACCAAAGAGTAGCAAAGTGAATTTAAGCATTTACAACCTGCTTGGGCAAAAAGTGGCAACTTTGGTTAATGAAAAACAGGTGGCGGGAAATTACAAAGTAGATTGGAATTCACTGGGATCTAGCAGTGGGGTGTATTTTTATAAAATAGAAACAGACAATGGATATACAAAAACCAGAAAGCTTGTAGTATTGAAATAAAATTGATACCATGAAACTGGGCTAAATGTGTAAAAGACCCTGTTTCCAAAACCACAAATCGTAATAAACTACTCACAAATGCTATCAAAACTTTGATGGTTTATCAGAAATTTGATAAATCAATTTTTAGAAATGCATGAAATATTTGTTAAAACATTGATTGTTTTCATAAATATGGATTGGCATAAGTTTTGAACCTTCCTTTTAATAATCAATTTTTACAGACCAGACAATACATCTGTTGACTGATTTATAAATTATTGAATTTGCCAAAACCTTTGAATAACTTGTTTTAAAAGCGTTATTTCATCACAGCTATACTTAGAGTGAATAATGTTAAAAAAGTATAAATCAATAATATTTCTCCTTTTTGCCAACTGTGCATTTGCACAATCGCCCCATAAAATTTTTATAAATGAATTTCTGGCTTCAAATGTTTCGAATGATGCAGACATTGTTGATTTTGATGATTACTCTGACTGGATTGAACTTTACAATGATGAAGATTTTGATGTTGATATCGGCGGTTATTTTTTAACAGATGATTTTGACAATCCCATGCGCTGGGAAATTCCGGCAAATACAATCCTGCCTGCAAAAAGTTTTTTACGTTTTTGGGCTGACGGTTATAATGACAAACCAGGGAATACTTACTCGCGGCCATACCTGGATAAAAACTTGGATCCTATTTATTTTACTACAAAATATTACCATCTTAATTTTAAACTTAGCCGTGCAGGAGAACAGATTGGGTTGTTTGATCAAGCTGGCTCAGTAGTTGATTCAATAAGTTTTGGATTGCAATTGCGCGACGTTTCCATGGGAAGATATCCGGATGGAGCAGATGATTGGTTTTATTTTAGTGAACCAACGGCCGGAAAGCCAAATAACACACAACCAACCAAAAACACAGAATATTCTCAGGGGCCTGAGATAGATTTGCCTAGTGGGTTATACGGTGGTAACCAATTAGTAAATATCTTTTTAAATGATGAAATCAAGACCACTTTCACTCTTAATGGCTCTAAGCCATTTTATCTATCGGATTCCCTTGAAACAGGGCTAACAATTACGAACAATACAATATTAAGAAGTAGGAATTTTGAAAACGATAAGTTAGCAAGTCCGGTAATTACCCGTTCTTATTTTGTTGATGAGGAGACTTTACTTCCGGTTATTTCTATTGCTGCACCACCAAAAAGTTTATGGGATGATAAAGTTGGCATATATGAAAACAATTTCAAACAAAGAGAAATACCAATCTATTTTGAATACTTTGAAAAAGACGGAAGATTAGGGTTTGCCCAGAATGCGGGTTTAAGGCTGACAGGGCAGGCATCGCTTTATTATGGGCAAAAATCATTTACAATTACGGCACGAGAGCGATATGGTAAAGATGAATTTAATTTTCAGGTTTTTGCTGATAGGGAACTAAACAGTTTTAAAACATTATATTTGCGAAATGCGGGTTATCCTGATAACCAGAATACTTTTTTTAGGGATGGTTTGGCTGCCCGCCTTGTACAAAATAAAATGGATATTGATGTCCAGGCCTATTCTCCGGCTGTTGTTTTTATTAATGGTGAATATTGGGGTATATATAATATCCGTGACAAAATAAATGCTGAGTATTTGGCCTCGATTCATAACATTAATCCGGATGATATAGATTTGTTGGAATATACAGGAAGTTTTACTCCTGAAGTGATGGAAGGGAATGCCAATAATTACAATGAATTTTTTAATTTTATCGATGAAAATGATTTAACCATCACAGAGAATTACTATACTGTAGAAAACTGGATGGATATTGATGAATATATCAACTATCAAATCTGCGAAATTTTTTATGACAATGTTATTTGGCCAGCAGAAAACATGCGAATGTGGCGGGAGCGCAAACATGGTAAAAAATGGCGTTGGATTTTGCATGATATTGATTTTGGACTTGGTATGCCGAATTTGCAGTTCTCTGGTTTTACAAACAACACTTTAAGGCATGCAACATCTTCTAAACAAAAAGATAATCCTCCCCCTTGGTCAACACTCATTTTTAGAAAACTCCTGCAAAATGATGATTTTAGAATAAAATTTATTCAGGCTTTCTCAACTTATCTGAATACGGTTTTTCACCCTGATACGACGGTAACTAAGCTTAATATGCTTCGAAGTAATATAGATGCAGAGATGCCCCGCCATATTAGCCGCTGGCGAAATGAATCAGGGTACGGCAACCCAATCCCGGATTATTTTACCTGGCTTGGTCACGTTGATAGAATGAGGCAATTTGTTTTGAACAGGCCTGAATACCAAAGAGAACATATCGAAGAGTATTTTGGACTTCCAGGTCAATCAGAAATTACTTTTGAAATAAGTGAACCCGGCTCCGGAACAATTCGCATTAATAGTATGGCTTCAATAAAAGAAGAAGATTTTCATCTTTATTTTAAAGGTGTACCTCTAAAGCTACAAGCAATCCCAAATGTGGGGTTTAGGTTTGTTAAATGGAGTGGGGTAGCTGATTCTCTGCAGAATTCAATCACAGTTAGTGTTGACAAGGAATCAATGACAATTCAAGCTATATTTGAGCCTGTCACAATTAACACTATCCCATCGGTTGTTTCCTCTAATTTGGTGTTGGCTTCAATCAATTCTCCGTATTATGCATCTACAGATATTTTGATTGACTCAAGTGTGACACTTAGAGTAGAAGAGGGTGTTGAAATTATGATGCCCGAAGAGGCAAGTTTTATTGTCTGTGGTAATTTATTGATTGAAGGCACAGAGCAAAAACCAGTGACAATTCAACCAAATGAAAATTCTCAATCCTGGGGCGCTATTAGCTTTGTAAATGCTTCAGATTCTTCTATTTTGAACTATCTAAATATTGCTGGTGCAACAAAAGGCCCAAATTTTGAACGCGATCGGGCAGCTATATCCGGGCATAATTCAAGTTTTACTTTAAATAATGTAAAGGTTAACAACAGTCTGGCGCCAGTTTTCGCCAGGTTTGGAAAAGTGTCAATTAAAAATTCATATTTCACGATGGATATTTCCGGTGATTTAATAAATATTATTGGGGCAAAGTCAGCCCTTGTTGAGAATTGTGAATTTAAAGGAAATAACGAGTTCGACACCGATGCCATTGATTTTGATCAGGTTGAAAACGGGGTTATCCGAAATAACCGGATTTACAATTTTTATGGTTTTAATAGTGATGCAATTGATCTTGGCGAGGGGTCAAAAAATATTCTGGTTGAAAACAACATCATTTATAATATTCAGGATAAAGGCATTTCCATTGGTCATGGTTCAACCGCAACCATTAAAAGAAACCTTATTTTAAACTGCGATATGGGCATTGGTATAAAAGATTTTGATTCCTTTGGATATGTTGAGCATAACACATTTTATGGTAATAATTATAGTATTGCCTGCTTTGAAAAAAATATTGGTGAAGGCGGTGGATCGGCTGAAATAGTAAACTCTATTCTGGCAAATAGCAAAAGCGCTTCCATTTTAGTTGATCTCCAAAGTAGTGTCTTAACTTCATACACCTTGTCAAACACAGATATTATAAATGGTGAGTTTAATATTAAATCTGAACCCGGTTTTCTAAATAATTTAAGGCTAACTTCTGGTTCTTCGGCAATTAATAAAGGAAATCCGGACCTACCATCGGATCCTGACGGCAGCTTACCTGACTTAGGTGCTTTTCCGTTTAGCCCTGAATCTCAGCATAACCTGGTCATAAATGAAATTCATTACAATCCACTTGAAGGGCCGGATTATCAATTTATTGAAATTATAAATGTATCAGCAGAAGAAATCTCAATAGATAATCTACAGCTTTCCGGGGATGTGACTTATACTTTTCCGGCTGGTAAAATGGATGCAGGAGAGATTTGCATAATCGCTAAGGATGCTGCAAAGCACCAGGGAAACAGTTTTAAAGTTTATCAATGGGATAGCGGCGCATTATCAACAAATGACGGCGCAATATTCATTAAAAACGAGATTGGAAATTTTATAGATTTTGTCAATTACGATAGCCGGTATTGGTGGCCGGAACGTGCAAGTGGATCAGGTTCATCTTTGGAATTACATGCAACATCTTTGGAAAACATGGTTTCTTCTTCATGGAGAGCAAGCTATATTTCAGGTGGGTCGCCAGGAGAACCAAATAATGCTGTGGTAATCGATGGATTATATATTAATGAATTTCTTGCAAGCAATAGCTTAGTTAACGTGGATGAATTTGGCGAAAATGATGACTGGATTGAAATTTATAATGCCAATCCATGGCCGGTTAATACAAGCGGATTGTTTATCAATGATAATTTTTCAAGAACCTCAAAATACTTAATTCCATTTTCAAATCCGGAAAAAACAATTGTTCCTGCAAATGGATATCTTCTTTTTTGGGCAGATGGACAGCCTGAACAAGGCCCATTACATTTAAATTTTAAATTAGCTAAACTGGGTGAGCAGATAGCAATTGCCCAGCTTATAGAAAACGATACTCTGCTCATCGACTCACTGACATACTCAGAACAAACAACAGATATTTCTTATGGCCGCACACCTGATGGCTCAATTACCTGGGATTATTTCAGCAATCCAACACCTTATGCCTCGAATAAAGCCACAAGCATTAAAGCTCCAATTAAAAAGCTAATACATTTTTCTTTATCCCAAAACTATCCAAATCCCTTTAACCCTGTCACCACAATCGAATACACAGTAAGGGCGTATAGTGCGCCCCAACATATTGAGCTGTCTATATACAACATTCTTGGTCAAAAGGTAGCAACGCTGGTAAATAAAAAACAACCTGCGGGGAACTACAAAGTCATTTGGGATGCCAGTAGTTTTGCCAGTGGAATTTACATTTATCGATTAGAAACAAGTTCTTCAACAGGATCAGGAAACAAGCAAATCAAAACAAAAAAACTTATACTTTTAAAGTAGAAATTATGAATCGATTATTAATACTTTTTTTAATAGTACCAATTGTATTTGTTCAGGCTCAATGGGAAATTTTAAATGTGGGGCCAAATGGCAATCCAAGGGATATTGATTTTGTTGGTGAACAGGACGGCTGGATTGCCAGTGAAAACTCATTGTTAAAAACTACAGATGGTGGGGAATCATGGCAGGAATTAAATCTCAATTGGAGATTAAATAGTATTGATTTTGTAACAACCCAAACTGGCTGGGCAAACGGGTATAACAGTGGATGGAATGAAGTAATCTTAAAATCAGAAAATGGCGGATTTAACTGGGATCTTAAATATCAATATGATGGTGGGTATACTCGTGATATATACGCGTTGAGTGATGATACAGTTTTTGCTGTTGGTACATCGATAATTAGTACTTTTAATGGTGGGGAAACCTGGTCTGTTTATTCACCAAGCACTCAAAATGTACAATTGGAATCTATTGTATTTTTTAACCGGCAAATAGGAATTGTATCCGGTGGCATTTATAACTATCCTGAATATAATTCAATATTATTAAAAACACAGGATGGCGGAATCAGCTGGCAGGAAGTAATTATTTCAGAGTTTAGAAATATTTTTGAAATGCAATTAATAAATGATTCAATTCTGTTCTTTTCTGCAGAAAGCGACACGGGCAGAGGAATTCAGTTATGTATGTCGGTTGATTCTCTAAAAAGCTGGAACGTTTTAAATATGTTTGAAAATCTATATTTTGAGGTTGTACTTCCTTTCCATGCTATTTCGGAAGATTCAATTTTTGCAGTCGCCGGAGAATATAATGACACAACCGGTGCTTATTCATCCCGTATTGTAAAAAGTATAAATTCAGGTGAAGATTGGCAGATCATTAAAGAATTGCCTTCCTGGGGTTTTAATAAAATCTTTATAAATAAAAATAGAGGACACCTTATTGGAACTGTAGGTGTTAACGGTGGAATAACAAGTGCCTATGGACCGGTAATTTACGGTAGCGTAGATGCCGGAGAAAATTGGAATATAAAGAAAATGAGTTACCCGTATAGCGATCTGTTTTTTGTAGATGAGAATAAAGGATTTGTTACCGGTGGCAGCGATGATATTCATTTTCAAACAGGTGAGTTGTTTATAACAAATGATGGCGGCAATTCCTGGGAACTATCGCTTATAACAGGTGGAAACTCAGGCCCAATTGAGTTTGCAAATGATAATGTAGGGTTTTTAATTAGTTCTCAAAAAAGCATATTTAAAACAAGCGATAGCGGTTTTAGCTGGTCGAAGCTTTATAGCGGATCAAATATTTGGGATATACAGTTTTTAAATGAAAATAGTGGGTGGATGTCCAGAACGATATCAAATAACGCAACAATTTTGTCCACTAATGATGGCGGTGAGAATTGGGAATCTGAATACAGTGTGGTTGTAGGTAATTCATATTTGGGCTTTAAATGTATTTTTATGATTAATGAGAACTTTGGTTGGGCCGTTGGTGATGAAGGGATAATTGCAAAATTTAATGATGGGGATTGGGATTCAATTAGAAGTTTTACAAATTTGCCTCTTAATTCAGTTTTCTTTGTAGATGCAAACCATGGCTGGGTTAGTGCTGGCTATAACCCGGAAAACCAATTACTTTTTTATACTGATGATGGAGGGGAAAGTTGGAGTTCAAAAAAGTTCGATTTCAGAATAGAGGATTTATTTTTTCAGGATAATAATAAGGGCTGGATAGCAGGATGGGATTCTATGTGGAAAGGGTTGGTTATGCAATCTGAAAATGGAGGTAAAGACTGGCAGGTTTTAATTGATAGCCTGAAAGCTCCAATTACTTCCCTTCATTTTAAGAATGGACAAGCGTGGGCTGCTGGAGGACAAGGGTTGATATTGCATTCCGATGATGGCGTAAACTGGATTGAACAGCCAAATATTATTCCTGAAAGCGCGAAGCTATATCAAAATTATCCTAACCCATTTAATCCAAAAACATTTATTAATTATGACTTGCACACTTCGGATTATGTAGATCTTAGCATTTATAATGTTCTTGGTCAAAAGGTGGAAACTCTGGTATCCCAAAAACAAAATGCTGGTAATTACAAAGTAGAGTGGGACGCAGCCCGATTTGCCAGTGGGATCTATATGTACCAGTTAAAAACAAGCGATGGAAATATACAGACAAGGAAATTGGTGGTATTAAAATGACTTTTATTTTCAAAAGCAGACTAATTGTTTGCGAAAAACAAAATTAATCAGAGGCACATTAAAATTTTTCGTACTTAGCGATAAAGAATATCAAATATTCTTTTTTTCCTTTTGCTATTATTCACCCTCCAATCTAAATTTGACAAACTGCATTCAAGTGATCAATCTCATCTCACTTTTTAGTTTTCGAAATACATTCACAATTTTATAAGAGGGCGTTTAATTTGTCTTTTGTTCACTTACACAGTCACACACATTATTCGTTATTAGACGGTGCCGGCCGCTTAAATGATATGGTAAATAAAGCCGGTGATTTAGGTATGAATGCCCTGGCTATCACCGACCATGGCAACCTTTTTGGATCGGTTGAGTTTTACAATGCCTGCAAAAAGAAAAACATAAAACCAATTATTGGTTGTGAAGCCTATATCGCACCGGGTAAACATGACTTTCGCCAAAAGATGGAAGGCGAGAAGAACTATTATCACCTGATTTTGCTGGCCAAAAATCAAACCGGCTTTAAAAACCTGATAAAGCTTTCATCAATCGCATATCTTGATGGAATGTATTACAAACCACGAATAGATTTCGATCTACTCACTCAATATTCCGAAGGATTAATTGCTACATCTGCTTGTATGAGCGGACCAATTGCCTGGAAGCTGCGTCAGGGTAAAAAAGCTGAAGCAATAAAAATGGCTGAAGATTATCTCACACTTTTTGGGGATGATTTTTATTTTGAAATCCAGGATCATCAAATCCCGGAAGAACAGCATGTATACCCGCAAGTTTATGATTTGGCCAAAGAAATGGGTGTTAAGGTTGTCGCAACAAATGACACACATTATCTTGACCATGGCGATCATGAAGCACACGATATCTTGATTTGCCTGCAAACCGGAAAAGACCGTGACGATCCAAACCGTATGCGATATGGCACAGAGCAGTTGTACATGAAGTCGCCTGATGAAATGTTCAATCTTTTTAAAGATAAACCGCATGTTTTAGAGAATACGCTTGAAATTGCTGATAAAATTAATCTTGAACTGGATTTTAGTGCCCGCCACTTGCCAACATTTAAAATACCGGAAAGCGAAGGAAATCTTTCTGAGGATGATTTTTTGAAGACCCTTGCTTTACGGGGTGCGGAAAAAAAATTTTCTAATGTTTCAAAAGAGGTTATAGATCGAATAGATTTTGAACTTGGTGTGATTAGAGATATGGGTTTTGCCGGATATTTTTTAATCACACAAGATTTTATAGCGGCAGCCCGTGACCGTGATATTCCTGTTGGCCTGGGACGTGGTTCTGCAGCCGGCAGTATGGTGGCATACACATTAGGAATTACCGATGTTGACCCTTTAAAATATGATCTGCTTTTTGAACGTTTTTTAAATCCTGCCCGTATTACCATGCCCGATATTGATATTGATTTTTGTGTAGAACGGCGTGAGGAAGTAATTGATTATGTAAAAGACAAATACGGGAAACGAAACGTAGCACAAATCATCACATTTGGAACAATGGCCTCCAAAGGTGTTGTGCGCGATGTTGGACGTGTATTAAAAGTACCTCTGCCCAAAACAGATGCCATTGCAAAATTAGTACCCGTGGAAGGTGCCAAACCAATCCCACTGGAACGTGCTTTTAAAGAAGTACCGGAACTGAATGAAATTGCCGAGAGTGAGGACATTCAGATGCAGGAGTTGGTAAAATACTCCAAAACGCTTGAAGGCATTGCCCGTAATACATCCACTCATGCCGCCGGGGTTATCATTGCGCCGGAAGATGTTTCCAATTATGTGCCTTTGTACAAAACAAAAGAGGGCGATGTTTGTACTCAATGGACTATGGGCGCTTCTGAGCAAATGGGCATGCTCAAAATGGATTTCCTTGGATTGCGCAACCTGACAGTAATCCAAAAAGCTGAGAAGATGATCCATGCAAAACACAATAAGGATTTTTCAGCCCAAGATATTCCGTTGGATGATGAAAAGACATTTAAGCTTTTTGGGGATGGTTTAACAGTTGGCGTTTTTCAGTTTGAGAGCTCAGGGATGCAGGAATATCTTAAAAAACTAAAACCATCCCGCGTGGAAGATTTGATCGCCATGAACGCGCTTTACAGGCCCGGCCCGATGCAGATGATTGATGATTTTATTGATCGGAAATATGGGCGAAAAGAAATTGAATATCTTCATCCAAAACTTAAACCAATACTTGAAGAAACTTACGGCATCATTGTATATCAAGAGCAGGTAATGCGTATTGCATCCGATTTGGGTGGGTTCAGCCTGGCTGATGCGGATTTAATGCGCCGTGCAATGGGTAAGAAAAAAGCCGAAGTGATGCAGGAACAAAAAAAGTTCTTTGTTGAAGGCTGTATTAAAAATGAAATTGATAAAAAAATTGCATCGACTATTTTTGATTTAATCGAAAAGTTTGCCCAGTACGGTTTTAATAAATCACACTCTGCAGCTTACGCGCTTATTGCTTATCAAACAGCTTATTTAAAAGCGCATTATACAGCAGAATTTATGTCGGCCAACTTAACAAGCGAACTAACGAACCTAAGCCGTGTGATGGTTTTAATGGAAGAGTGCCGCAAGCTGGGTTTAACTATAAATCCGCCAAATGTAAACTACTCTGTTGCTAATTTTACACCGCTCGATGAAAATACAATCGCCTTTGGAATGGCAGCTATTAAAAATGTTGGGGCGAATGCTATAAATAATATTGTGCATGTGCGTGAAGAAAACGGTGAGTTTTCAAGCTTATATGAGTTGGTTCAGAAAGTTGATTTGCGGCTTGTAAACAAAAAAGTCCTTGAAAATCTGGCAATGGCCGGTGCATTAGATTCATTTAAAGGCAATCGCTCACAATTGTTTAACTCTGTTGAGACAGCTATAGAATTTGGTCAGAATGTACAAAGTGGTGCTAAAGATAAAAATCAAATCGGGTTATTTGATGGTGGCGATATGGCTATTGAAGAATCGATCAAAGAACCTGCATTGCCGGATATCCCGGATTGGAGCTTAAACGAAAAACTGAAAAAAGAGCGTGAATTGCTTGGCTTTTATATCTCCGGCCATCCATTAGATCCATATAAAACCATTATCTCTTTATATACATCAAAGTTCCTAAAAGAAAATGAAACAGAGAAGGAGTCGACGCCTAAGTCGAAAACAATTCGTATTTGTGGACAGGTAAATGAGTTGCGAACCCTGTTTGATCGTAAACAGCAGAAAATGGCATTTGTTAAGTTAGAAGATTTTGATCATAGTTATGAGGGCGTTGTCTTTGGTTCAGTATTTCCAAAATGTGAAGAACATTTAAAGCAGGATGCTATCGTTTTTATTCAGGGCACATTAAATTCTGAGCCGGATGATAATTTAATAAAGCTTGTAGTTGAATCGGTTTACAGCGCCGATAGTGTGCCGGAAAAGTTTACCGACTCTGTCATGCTTCATGTTAACCGGGAAAAGTTAAATGAAGAATTATTACATCAGTTAAAAATGACAATTAAATCCAGTCCCGGAAAAAACAAACTTCTTTTTAATTTCGATTTTAACGGCGAAGGCACAATACGTTTGAAGGCTGGGAAATCTGGCGTAACAATGACATCACCAACATTGAAACAGCTTTGCTCTTTGCTTGGTGATGAAAATGTAAAAATTAAGATGATTGAATCGCGATGAAAGTTTTACTGCAAAGAGTTAGCACAGCATCTGTTTCTGTTGATAGTAAAATTGTTGGCAAAATTAATAATGGCCTTCTTTTATTGATTGGAATTGGACATGAAGATAGTGAGGCTGATCTTGACTGGATGGCTGACAAATGTGTAAATCTGCGTGTTTTTGAAGATGCTGATGACAAAATGAATTGTTCATTGTTGGATGTAAATGCCGAAATTCTTGCAATTTCACAATTCACATTAATGGGCGATACGCGAAAAGGGCGCAGGCCAAGTTTTATCAATGCAGCTTCTCCGGAAATGGGAGAAAAAATGTATAATCTTTTTGTCGATAAGTTAAAATCATTTTCAATAAAAGTAGAATGCGGTATATTTGGTGCAATGATGGATGTTCAGCTTACTAATCGTGGCCCTGTAACTTTGATGTTAGAAAAATAAAAGGTGTGGAATCAGGATAATGGAAATTGATCAGTTAAAACAATCAAAAATATTTAAATCTACAATTATACTTTTGGCCTTACTTATATTTGGTTTATTAATGGACTTTTTTGTAATGCCATGGTTTGTTGACTTAGGCGATGAAAAAGAAATGCCGGATGTGGTAGAGAAAAATGCTAATGAAGCTAAAAACCTATTAGAAAAACAAGGCTTCACAGTTATTATGGCCGATTCCGTTTTTGATGCCAGTTTTGAAGCAGGCATGGTGGTTGAGCAAATGCCATTGGCATATTCTACGGTTAAAACCGGGCGAAACGTCTATCTCACAGTCAGTATTGGAGAAAGACCGATTATTATGCCAAACCTTTTTGGCATATCACCAAGAGATGCGGAGTTAAAATTAAATGCACTTGGCCTAAAACTGAAAGCCACCTTGGGATCTTATTCCGATTTATATCCTGATGGCGCGGTAATTTCTCAATCTTTTCCTCAGGGCCAACAGATAAAAAAGAATACTGCTATTACAATTACTGTCAGCTTTGGTGAAAAACCGGAAAACAGGACAATTCCAAATTTAATAGGGAAAAGCTATTCCGCCGCCAAACAGCGTTTGGAGCAACTAGGTGTATCCATCGATAAGGTTGAATATGAAGAGAGTACTTCTTATTTGCCGGATACCGTACTAAAACAAAGTTTGAAAGAGGGCACATCCATCACAGAAGACACTAAGCTTACATTAACTGTCAGTAAATTGGAAAGTGATTCACAGGATAATTAGGTCTAAATAAATCAGGGAAATATAATTATACTTCATTTTTCAGCATTATTTCTTATAATCCTTTCGAGACACCCAAATAAACATGCAAAATGAAATCTCACCAAAAACGGAGCTTGCAAGAAAGTTTATTCATATTTCAACGAGTATTATTCCTTTAGTTTATTATTATATGGCAACGAAGGAACAAATCCTTGTTTTGTGTATTAGTTTGTTTTTAATCTTTCTCGTTGGTGATGTTCTTCGCATTTATGTAACAAAATTGAGACAGATTTATGAAAAAGTATTTGGTATGTTACTCAGAAAAAATGAGACAGGAAAAACTCTCAATGGAGCAACTCTTTTATTTTTAGGATTTTTATTAGCAGTAGTTCTATTTGAAAAAAATATCGCTGTGGTTTCAATGTTATTCCTTTCAGTTTCTGATACATTGGCAGCGGTTGCAGGCAAGTTATTTGGAAAGTATAAAATTTTTAACAAAACGATTGAAGGAACGGCAGCCTTTTTTTTATCGGCATTTATTATAAGCCTGTTTTTTTACGATAAGCCCATTTTGGGTTTTGGAGTTGCCCTTGCCACAGCGATTATTGAATTGGTTCCATTGAAAATAAATGACAATATTACAATTCCGTTGATAAGCGGTTTATTATTTACAATTGCAAAAATTTAATTATTTGGATTAGATATGATCAGGAATAAAAAAGCAATTTATATATTATTTACACTTTTGATTAGCGCAAATATTATCCATGCCGGTGCATTTAAAAAATATGCCAGTGAATTTATGTATCTTGGCGCTGATGGACGTGGAGCAGCAATGGGAAGCGCTTTTACGGCTATTTCAGGAGATGTGACATCCATATATTGGAATCCCGCTGGTTTGGTTGAATCACAAGGTGTTCAAGCGCAGTTTATGCACAGCAAACGATTTATAAATGATATTCGCCAAAACTATCTTAGTTTCTCCATGCCATATACAGAGTCATCAACTATTGCCGCGTCCCTATATTATTTAACTGTAAATGATATCCCGGACTCCAGGGATATTTATAATGAAGCGATTGGAAAAGCTGAATATGACAAGTTAAAAAGGTTCAATGTTGGAGATTATATTTTAACATTGGCGTATGCACAAAAGTATCATTCTAATATTGATTTTGGAGTGAATGTAAAATTTATTTATAGCGATCTGGAAATTGAATCTGCCACCGGGATTGGTTTTGATGCAGGTGTAAAGTATACCTTAGATAATCTGAAACTTGGCCTGGTCCTTCGTGATTTTACCAGCACGTTAATGGCCTGGAGTACCGGTACAAAAGAATTTGTGACACCATCCGCGCGTTTTGGTGCTGCATATAATTTCAATATTACATCTCTAAATCTTAGAGTTATACCCGCTGTTGATTTGAACATTCTTGCAGAAAATAGAGATTATTCTGCCCAGGTAAATGCCGGGCCGTTTAGCGTAGATGTGCTGGCTGGAATGGAAATAAGCTATGACGATCTTTTGGCTTTGCGTTTTGGAATGGATGATCTGCAAAGGGTAAATGCAGGTATTGGAATTGCTTTGCCACGCGTTACTGTGGATTATGCATTTACTGAATATGAGAGCGAACTCGGCAATATTCACCGAATTTCTTTTCATTTATTTCTTGGAAATGTATTTCAAAATTAAACCACTACTTTAAATCTATTTATCCGCTTCAGATAATTTTTTTAATATATCTGCCGCTTCTTTTGCCTCTGTGCTTTCCGGAAATTGAGCAATAATAATTTCAAAAACCTCTTTCGCTTTTATTTTATCTTCTATTTTTTCTAAATACAGTTTTCCTGCAGAGAAAAGAAACCCTAATGATTCCTCATTTTGGGGAAATGTCTGGGCAAACAAAATCATTGTTTTAGCTGTCAGTTTATTATCATTCAGTTTTTTCTCATATAAGCGGATTATTATTTTTAGTGCTTTAAATGTTGCCTCTTCATTATGATTTTTTTCGACAATACGTTTATAGCTGTTTATACTTTCAATATAGTTTTCTTTCATCTCATAAATTGCTGCTATCCTCATCAAAGAAGAGGAATAATTAGGATTGTTTGGAAAGGCACTTACATGCAGCTCATAATTTTTTAAAGCTTCATCAGTGTCTTTATAATTATGATCGTATAATTTTGCCAGCTCATATTGCGCATCACCTGTTTTTGCTGCATCAGGATATTGGTTAATTATTTCCAGCAAATAATCGCGTGTCTGGTTGATGTTATTTAAATAGTCCCTGTTCAAAATTGCTAATTCTAATAATGCCTGGGGAACAAATCTGGATTTCTTATATAGTTTGCAAACTTTGTCAAAATTAAAAATGGCTGCGGGATGCTTTTTTCCAACTTTGTAAATATTTGCCTGCCAAAAAATAATAGCGTCCATATCCTCTTCAAAAGAAGCGAAGAGCTTTTTATAGAGACTTATTTCGCCAAAAAAAAGTTCGTCCATTTTTCTATAGTCAAGAGAATAGATAAATGAAAGATAATCCAGATAAGCCAATCTGTAATTTTCTTGCACCGGTATGTTACTAAGCTGTTGTAGGGTTTTTTCACTTTGTTCGGATAAGGTAAAATCAACACTGAATGTTACCAAAGAATCAATAATCTCTATTGAGCGTTTTCTTAGTGGGCTGTTTCCATGCAAAATATTCAGTTTTATCAGAGGGATAATCTGTTGTGAGGGCTGGTTTTTTAAAGAATATAAATGAGACAATCTATATAAAATTTCATCTTCTTGTTTTGAGTTTGGGTAAATAAATACAAAATTTTCAAACTCATCAATAAGATAATCTATTTGCGAATTTTGCTTTAACTCCTTAAAAGCTTCATCAAGAATATTATAATGTAAGTCTACTTTGTTTTGTGCATAAATATTTGAGGTAAAAAAAAGGGCAAGGGCCAGTATAAAAATAGTTTTCAATTAAAATCCTTAAATATTCAATGATAAAGGCTTTACAAAAATCACTTTCTCATTTCTTACATTCACTGTGCCCGGTAATGCTTTCCTAATTCTACTAACATAGCGGGCCTGTGTATAAATAACCGGTACTGTTGATGAATGTTTTGCCTTACTGTTGGCAGCAGTAATTTGTGCTGCCTGTTCAATTATTGAGTTTGGAATACTGATATCTTTACCCGGGACTTTTATGATAACATGTGCCCCCTGAACACCTTGTGCATGCATCCAAATATCCCATTTGTTTGCAAAAGAAAAAGTTAATAAATCATTGTTAATATTGTTTTTCCCAATGTAAATATCCCATTTGTTATCAAGTATTAACCTGCGGAAAGAATATTTCAATGTATCGGAAGACTCTTTTTTTGATTCGCCCTGTTGAATAACATTCATACCTATAAGTTTTTCTTTTATTTTTTGCAGTTCTTTAATACTTGCCGTTTGTATTTTCGTATCCATTTTTGATATCTCAGCCAATTCAGACGAATACATATTTTTCTTTAGACTTATAACTTTTTTCTTCTCAACAATATTTTTGTACTTATTAAAATAGTGGTTTGCATTTTCTACTGAGGTTTTTTTTGGGTTAAGCTTAACAACAATTTTCTCATGATTGTCGGAAAAAATATTTATTAGTTCGGCAGATGAGCTTCCGCGGGGGATTTTATGTTTATTTGTTAAAATTAAATTTCCTTTTAAATCTGCATCTTGTTTTCTATCCTCAATATTTTCAGCAAATGATATTTTTTTTAAAGCCGTTTCTAAAGATTTTTTTCTTTTTTTGATTGCATTTGAAATAACAGAGTTAAGCTGGTCGAAGGTTTGGTTTTTATTTATTTCATAAATAAATATAGACCAGGCTTTGTTTATTTCTTTAAAAATCTCAACCTCAAAGCCACTATCCAGAAGTAGTTTACTTTTAAATAGAGTTAAATATTTAGCTTGTTTATCTTTTTTGTAAATAAAGCAGTCGCCTGAGTTAATCTCATCTAAAAATCCGGAAATCGTAGAGTAAATGAGCTTTGAATTATTTATCTGTTTTACTTTATCGTCACTGTTAGTATTCATTCGAAAACAAATTTCATTAACCATGCGCTTATTAAGTGGCGGGCAAACAGCTCTGATAAGTTTTGATATTTTTATATCGGGTGTTGTAGAAATGGCATTTGTAATCAAAGCCTGCGAAATGGGGACAGGGATTTCATTTGGGTATTCTATTACTGTATTGAGTGATTTAAAAGATTCAAGTGGGTTTTTGCTTAAATCCGAAAGAATTATGTTTGGCGCAGTACCATAAAAGCAGGCACAAACATTAAAAGAATCAAATTTAATTGTAAGGAATTTATTATAAACGGCCATATTTAAATTAGAGATAGTATGGCCATATAAATCTTCGAAGAAATTCAAACGATCATTTTTTTGTTTTTTAGGACTATCAATTAAAATAAAAGGTTTATGTGTGCTTAGACTTAACTTTAATTGAAAAAGGTCGTTTTCCTTTTGAAGCTCAAATATCAATTCATTTTTATATTCGGTATAAACTGAAACCACCTCAGAGCCAATAACCTTGGGTGCAATTTGTCCAATTTGGGCTTTAAACAGGTAATAATTTTTAAACATATTTAAAAATATAAAAGTAGTTGTTTATTCGTTATTTAATTATTTGTTAGATTGTATAATGGAACATTGTTATCTGAAAAATATTTTTGATTAATCATCTTACTGAATAGAATTATTTTAGTTTAAAATATTTAGTGGTTCAATTACAATGCTAAAGTTATAAAAGTAATTACATTTATTAAACCAAAATATTGAGGTTTATTTTTTATGCATAGTATGACGGGATACGGTAAAGGTCAGCTTATGGCCAACAGGTTTGAAATTACGGTTGAAATAAAAAGTGTCAACAACCGCTATTTGGATATTATGTTCAGAATGCCCTCAATGCTTTCTTCATTTGAGTCCGGATTGAGAAAAATTGTGAAGAATAAAGTTAGTCGTGGAAAAGTAAGCGTATTCATAGAAATAAAAGAAGTTGTAAAGAGTGACAATGGCAATACTGTCAATGATGAAAAGCTGCTTCATTACTACAATACTTTAAAAGCTATAAAAACGAAACTGAATTTAAGTGAAGAAATAGATTTACGTCACTTGCTTACTTTTCAGGAGTTGTTTGAACCTGATATTAGCAGTGTTGATGAAAAGGAATTTAGCGAGCAATTAAGCAACACACTGGAAAAAGCCTTGCAGGCATTTAATAACATGCGTTTAAAAGAAGGCGAACATTTAATTAAGGATATGAATGAGCGGCTCACCAAAATAAATTCCATTACAAAAACAGTTCTGAACAAGGCACCGGCAAATGTAAGAAGTGAGTTTGATAAATTGCTTACCAGGATTAATGAACTTTTAGAAAACCAGCAAATAGATCCGGAAAGGCTGGAGCAGGAAATTGCATTAATATCAGACAAAGTTGATATTACTGAAGAGCTTACCCGCATGGAAAGCCATATTAGCCAATTCCGGCAAACATTAAAACGCGACAAAGAGTTAGGCAAAAAACTGACTTTTATTTTGCAGGAAATGCACCGCGAAGCCAACACAATGAATTCAAAAACAACTGATGTTGAAATATCACATTTGATCATTCAGGTAAAAGAAGAAATTGAAAAAATCCGTGAACAAACCCAAAACATAGAATAGAAGATGAAATTTAAATCACAGCACATAGTTTTTTCCGCACCAAGCGGGGCAGGCAAAACCACGATAGTTAAAATTCTACTTGAGAAACATCCTAATTTGGCAATTTCTGTTTCTGCTACAACCAGGGCAAAACGACCTTTTGAAAAAGACGGAAAAGATTATTATTTCTTATCCCCATTACAATTTAAAAGAGCGGCCAAAGAAAATAAGTTTCTGGAGTATGAAGAGGTCCATGGAAATATTTATGGTACTTTGAAAGACAAGGTGGATGAATCTGTTGCTGCCGGCAAAACAGTTTTGTTTGATATCGATGTAAAAGGCGCCAAGTCAATCCAACAGGCTTACAAAGATGCATTACTAATTTTCATAAAACCGCCGGGGAAAGATGTTCTCCGTCAACGACTCATTGATCGAAAAAGCGAAGATACTGAAACCATAAACAAACGACTGGAACGTCTTGATTTTGAATATGAGCAAGCAAGCTTTTTTAATCATGTTGTTGTAAATGATGATTTAAATACCGCTGTCAAAGAAGTTGAAAAATTAATAATTGATGATACAGAATAAAAAATCTATCCTAATTAAGGATGAATCCAATTTATTGTTTTTTGGCTGGGAATTACTTCAAAAGTTAAATAAATCTGATTATGTTATTTATCTTGAAAAGAAAAATAATTACGGTACATTTTTGTCGTTTTTCTCCAATTTTTTACAATTTCAAAAAGGACAGCATTTTGATTTGGTTATTAATTTCCAACGGGAAGCCGCGAAACAAAATACCGGCGAGCTTGATTATCTCTTCACCATAGCAGAAAATGGAGATATCTCACCAAAAGAAAATGTTGGAGATTTTTTAGATTTAATAAAAGCTCATTTTTCAGCAAAAGATTTTAGAAATAGAAAAATACTGATTTCTGCCGGCCCAACAAATGAAGATATTGACCCTGTCAGGTTTCTGTCAAACCGATCAACTGGGAAGATGGGAATCGCTTTAGCAAGAGCGGCTTATATTCGAGGCGCAGATGTAAAGCTAATAATAGGCCCCGGCTCAGCAAGGAAACCGGCCTACTTAAATATCCTCAAGGTGCGTGGTGCAGAAGAAATGAACCAAATAGTTCAAAAGCATTTTGCCTGGTGTGATTTTTTTATTTCATCAGCCGCGGTAGCAGATTATACGCCACTAACAACACTAAAAAATAAAATGAAAAAAGGCTCAGGAAACCTTCTGCTTGAGATGAAAAGAACTGCCGATATTTTGCAGAATATTCAGACTTTAAAAAGAGCTGATCAAAAAGTAATTGGATTTTCGGTTGAAACAAAAGACCTGATTGAAAATTCTCGAAAAAAACTTATTAGAAAAAATCTGGACCTGATTATTGCCAACAATCCAAATCTAAAAGGAGCTGGTTTCGCAGGAGATACAAACCAGGTTGAGATTATAAGTAAGTCGAATAATGTTTCGCTGCCATTGATGACAAAAAATGATGTAGCCGATAAAATCTTAGACAATATGCTGGAAATTTAATTTTATGAATGGTGAAACACTTCAAGATTTAAGCGCCTATCTAAATTGGTATAAAACGGTTTACGGTGACAATATTCGCTTTGATGGTGAATTTGATTTTTCGATGGAGGTTGCTGATGAAACAATTTCGCCGGTTCCCAAAGCAAAGCCTGAGGTAAAACAACAGGTTCAACCCAAAAAGGAATTTATACCAAGGTCGGCAAAAAAGACTTTTGACGAACAGCTTCTTCACCAGGGCAATCCTGATTTAAGAGCATTTTACCATGAGATAAACAAATGTGCTAAATGCAGTTTAGGGCATACACGGACTAATTTTGTTTTTGGTATGGGCAATCCGCAGGCTGATATTATGTTTATCGGTGAAGCACCAGGCCGTGATGAGGATATGCAGGGTTTGCCTTTTGTTGGTAAGGCAGGGCAGTTGCTGGATAAAATGCTGTTTGCCTTACAAATGAAGCGCGAAGAGGTTTATATCGCCAATGTGTTAAAATGCCGCCCGCCCAATAACCGCGATCCTCTCCCGGATGAGGTAGTTCATTGTGAACCATATCTTAAAAAACAGATCGAGATTATTAAGCCAAAAGTGATTGTGGCTCTGGGACGGATTTCTGCGCAGGTTTTATTAAAGAAAAGTGATTCATTAAGCATGATGCGCCAATCAGAACATAGCTATGAAAACATCCCATTTATTGTCACTTATCATCCGGCAGCCTTGCTGAGAAACCCACGCTGGAAAGCCAATGCCTGGCTGGATTTACAGAAGATTGCAAAACTCTTTTAATATGATCAATATTAAGTAAATACAAATAGCTGTTTGCAAAGTTAGCTTGCTGAAAATAGATCAAAAAACTACTTTTCAAATATTGCAATAGAGCATTTTTTTGATTATCCTTTTCCAACAACTTTTTAAACAATCCAATACATAAAAACCAACTTTAAACCTTCCCGGCAGCATCGAGGAAGGTTTTGTTTCTTAGGAAAAATTTTCATGGATGTTTCCAAACCGGAAGAACAAATATTACGCACACCACCTCAATCAATTGATGTAGAACAAATTGTACTTGGAGCGCTGCTTCTTGATGAGGAAGCCGTGTCAATCGCCATTGAAACAATCGATGCCTCATTTTTTTATAAACCTGCACACAAGGTTATTTTTCAGGCAATTATGGAAATGTTTGATGAGAAAATTGAAATCGATCTGATTACATTGACAGAAAGGCTGAAACGCGCTAAGAAGTTTGATGAAATTGGTGGTGCCTATTATCTGGCAGAAATTGCCAACAGTACACCATCTTCAGCAAATCTTAAGAATTATCTGGGCATTGTAAAACAAAAAGCCCTTTCGCGAACTTTGATTAAAGAATGTACCACTATCATCGACAAGGCTTACGAACAAAATGATGATATAAACGAGCTTCTTGACCAGGCTGAAGGCAAAATCTTTGAGATCTCTGAAATGCGTATGCAGAAAGGCTTTGCAGGTATAAAGAAAATTCTGCATACAACTTTTGAAAAAATCGATCAGCTTTTCCATTCCGATACATCGGGAGTTACCGGGGTCTATTCCGGCTTTAAGGATTTGGAAAAAATGACTGCCGGTTTTCAGCCATCGGATTTAATTGTTTTGGCCGGGCGCCCAAGTATGGGAAAAACAGCTCTTGCTTTAAATTTGTGCCGTAATGCCGCAGTCGATCATGGAATTCCTGTTGGCTTTTTCAGTCTGGAAATGTCTTCAGA
This sequence comes from Calditrichota bacterium, assembly GCA_013112635.1. Classification (NCBI taxonomy): domain Bacteria; kingdom Pseudomonadati; phylum Calditrichota; species Calditrichota bacterium. Next base: position 448,645 of record JABFGF010000001.1, read on the forward strand.
ATCCCTGGTTATGCGTTTGCTTTGTACGGAAGCCAGAGTAAATCAAATGAATGTGCGAACAGGAAAACTTAACAAACAAGAGATGGAACGGCTGACAAGTCATGTTGCCCAGCTAATGAACGCACCTATTTATATCGATGATTCACCATCCTTGAATGTACTGGAATTAAGGGCCAAGGCCAGACGTTTAAAAGCGGAAGCAAATGTTCAAATGTTAGTTATTGATTATTTGCAGCTAATGGATGGTACAAAAGGGGAGAACAGACAGCAGGAAATTACCCATATTTCTCGTTCCATTAAAGGTATTGCAAAAGAGCTGGATATTCCTGTTATCGCACTCTCTCAGCTATCGCGTGCAAGTGAATCGCGTGATAAACATAACAAACGTCCACAGCTGTCTGATTTGCGTGAATCAGGCGCTATAGAGCAGGATGCTGATGTGGTAATGTTTGTTTACCGTCCTGAATATTATAACCTTGAAGAATTTGAAGATGGAACTTCTACGCACAATATGTGTGAAGTAGTAATAGGAAAACAAAGAAACGGTCCGGTTGGAAATGTGCGCTTAACTTTCCTGAAAGAATTTGGAAAATTTGCAGATCCCGACATGTTTCATGATACATCGGCAATGGGGCCGGCTGCTTTTTAAAAAATTAACTACGGTTTTAATAAACAAAAAACTTAAATGAATACCGCTAAATCTGCTTCAAAATCAAAAGAAGAAAAAATCATTAAACAAATGCATCAGCGATATGATAAATCGTTTGATCAGATGTGCCTTGATATAAAAGAATATTATTCTGAGTTCGATAGAAGCAGCCTTCAAAAAGCCTACGAGTACAGCTTAAAAGCTCATGTCTGGCAACAAAGATACTCCGGAGAACCGTATTTTGAGCATTGTTTAAATGTTGCTGTGATCCTTGCAGAATTGCGTATGGATCCCACAACAATTATTTCCGGTTTATTACATGATGTTGTTGAAGACACAAATATTCAGCTTGATGTTATTACCGAGGAATTTGGCGAACCTGTAGCAAAACTGGTGGATGGCGTTACAAAAATCAGTGAACTAAAATTCCAAAGTAAAGAAATCCGCCAGGCCGAAACCTTCCGTAAAATGCTTCTTTCCATGGCAAAAGATGTGCGGGTTATAATGATTAAATTTGCGGACAGGCTACATAATATGCGTACTTTGGAACATGTACCTGAGAAGAAAAGACCGCGTATAGCCCTTGAAACCAGAGACGTATATGCACCTTTGGCACATCGTTTTGGGATTGCTAAAATTAAATGGGAGTTGGAAGATCTTTGCCTAAAAAATCTTGAACCCGATATTTATGACATGCTTGTAGATAAGATTAAACTTTCCAGGGATGAGAGGGAAGGTTATATAAATGATATTGCCAATCCGATTTATGAGGAGATGTCCAAAAACAATATTAAACCAACCATTTCAGGCAGGCCAAAAAGTTTTTCCAGTATTTACCATAAAATGAAAAAACGTAACAGGCCTTTTGAAGAAATTTATGATTTACTGGCTATAAGAATTCTTGTCGATAAAGTTGAAGAATGCTACTATGCTCTTGGAATAATCCATAACCTGTTTAATCCTGTTTACGATCGCTTTAAAGACTATATCGCCATGCCCAAAATTAATGGCTATCAATCTTTGCATACAACCGTTGTTGGCCCGGCCGGTAAAATGGTTGAAATTCAAATTCGTACCAAGGCAATGCATGCCCTTGCAGAAGATGGAATTGCAGCTCATTGGAAATATAAGCAAGGCACCGAAGAAGAGAAGTCAATTGAAAAGGCTTTAAACTGGGTTAAGGATATGCTTGATAGGCAAATATCTGAAGATGCCGGTGAATTTATGGAAGATTTAAAGATCAATCTTTTTCATGATGAATTGTTTTTATTTTCTCCAAATGGTGATCTGTTTAAACTGCCTGCTAAATCATCGCCCATAGATTTTGCTTATGAAATCCACACCAATATTGGAAATCACTGTATCGGGGCAAAAGTAAATGGCAAGATTGTCCCATTAAGAACAACATTGAAAAGTGGGGACCAGGTTGAAATTATCACCTCAAATAGTCAAAAACCCTCGCATGACTGGTTGGGATTTGTAAAGACAAGCAAGGCGCGGCATTGGATTAAGAAGTATATAAAAGAAGAGCAGCTTCTTAACACAAGGGAAATCGGTCATGAAATTCTTGTTAAGTTTTTAAAAAAACATAAACTGACTGAAAAAAGCCAAGAGTTTATTGAAAATATTCCTAAGCTTGGTTTTAGCAATCTTGAGTCGCTAATTATTGCAATTGGCAGAGGAGAGCTTGTTGTAGAATCAATTCGCAAAAAGCTTTTCCCCACTAATGTTGAAGAAACTGAGCCAAAGAAAAAGAACTTTTTTTCAAAGTATTTAAAGAAATCCCGAAATCAATCCGGTATAAAAGTTCAAGGCATGGACAATATGCTGATTAACTTTGCCCAATGTTGTCATCCGGTTCCGGGTGATCCGATAATAGGCTATCTGTCTCGTGGAAAAGGAGTTACAATCCACCTAAATGATTGTAAAAACCTGGTTCATTTATTGGAAGAAAAGCAACGTATAATTGAAGTTGCATGGGATATAGAGAAAGACCAGGAATTTTTGGTTCAGCTTTCCATTATTGGCGAAGATCGCAAGGATTTTTTGAAAGATGTTACAATGTGTGTGTCAAAGCTGGAAACAAACATTGTTATGGCAAATTTCAGCAGCGAAGATCTTTATGCCAAAGGTCAACTAAATATTCAGGTAAAGAACCTGCAACATCTTACAAAAATCATTAACAGCATTTTAAAGCTCCAGGGTATTTTTTCGGTTGAACGTCTAAGCGATCCAAATTAAATTTAACTTTAAATAACAATTTAGAAACAGTGTGAGGACTCCAAAAGGACTACTTCACAAATTAAAATATTTGAAAGGATTTACAGTGGAATTTGTATATCTATCCGCAGAAGGATTAGAAAAACTAAAAAAAGAGCTACATGAACTTAAATATGTAACCAGGCCGAAGGTAACCGAGAAAGTCTCAACGGCGCGTGATCATGGCGATTTAAAGGAAAATGCTGAATATCACGCCGCCAGAGAAGAACTTTCTATGGTTGAGACAAAAGTACAAATACTTCAGGATCGGGTTGCGCGCGCAAGGATTATAGATGAGTCGGAGATTTCGCTTGAAGAAATAAGCATTTTGAATGTAGTGAAAATGAAGGATACAAAAACAAGTAAAGAACTGACATATACCCTTGTATCTGATGAAGAGGCAAATTTTAAAGAAGGTAAGATTTCTGTTGCTTCCCCTGTGGGAAAAGGACTTATTGGTAAAAAAGTAGGGGACGTTGCGGAGATCAAAGTTCCGGCAGGAATATTGAAATATGAGATTTTATCTATTGGTTTACCTGAATGAAACTTTGTGTTGTATTAAACCGTCTTTGAAGATGAATGTTTATAACAGGAGGCAACAGGATGGATGACAGTCAAGATAAAAGTAATAGCTCACCAAAATTATATAGGTCCAAACAAAGCAGGCTAATTGGTGGTGTTTGCGGTGGTGTAGCAGAGTATTTTAATATTGATCCATTCATTATAAGAATTGCCTGGGTTTTTGTTACACTTTTTGCCGGAGCCGGCATTATTGCTTATATCGCCGCTTTGATAATTGTTCCTGAAAACCCAAATCAGGAATATACAGCAAAAAAAGCTAAAAAAAGTGGTGACAGCGCAAAACTATGGGGAACTCTTCTAATCATTTTCGGAGGACTTTTATTATTAGAGCAAACTGGTTTTCTGTATCGTTTTCATTTTTGGTCATTTCCATGGCAAGCATTTATGGCCATCCTGCTTATAGGGTTTGGTCTTTACATAATGTATAAAAAGAAAACCGATACTCATGAAGAAGAGGAATATACTGATGAGGATGTTTATCAAAAAGACAATCCTTTAAAAACTGATTTTTATAGAATAAGTGAAAATAAAATGATTGCCGGCGTTTGTACAGGATTGGCACATTATTTTGATATAGATGTTACTCTAATACGTCTGCTTTGGGTTTTCGCCGCATTAGCTTCAGGTGGACTGGCTATAATTGCTTACATAATTGCCATCATTGTTTTCCCGGATGCATCGCCTCAAATAAAAAATGGAGGTGAATAATGAATAAATCTTATTTCTTTCCACTAGCCCTAATTGCTGTTGGCACAATACTGTTGGTTAATCAATTTGATTTGTTAAATTTTACTTTGCCATACTTGTTGATTGTTGGATTTGCAATACTTGGAGTCTTGCTAATCCGAAAAGCATTTTTAACCCCTTCCAGAAAAGGGCTTTTAGGTGGAAGTTTTTTCATTCTGATTGCATCATTGCTACTAATGATGGATTTAGGCATTATGCCTATCCCTAGTCAAGATGCGATGATTTTTCCAATGTTACTTATTCCTCTTGGTCTTTCAAATCTTATTTATTATGCTTTTACAAGATCAAGTTTTTCAAATGTAACATTCGGGGTGATTTTTATTTTGGCCGCTCTGCCTGTTCTATTCTTTTATTATAGTTCAATTCCGTTTTGGGAAGTCTCAGATATTGTTTCAACTTATTGGCCTGTCCTGTTAATAACTGCTGGGCTCGGTTTCTTGATTGATGGGATGCTTAAAAAAGCTAAATAAATTGCTTCCTAAATATTTTAATTTATATTTCAGGGCGGGTCAGTTAAATGACCCGCTTTTTTTTTATTAAATCCCAAACTAAACCAAATAATTATGATTCAAGGTAAGATAAAACTTCCTGGTGATAAATCAATTTCTCATCGTGCCGCTTTGTTTAGTGCCTTGAGAGAAGGCGAGTCACATTTTACAAATTTTAACTTAAACAATGATTGCAAAGCTACACTTTCTTGTTTAGAAAAACTTGGTATTGAACATAAAAAGAGAGGGACAAATCTAACAATATTTGGTAAAAGCTTTGATAAATGGCAGAAACCAAATGCTGCTTTAGATGCCCAGAACTCTGGTACAACAGCGCGATTATTATCAGGGTTGTTAGCAGCTTTACCTTTTGATACTAAACTTGTTGGAGACTCTTCTTTATCAAATAGGCCTATGGACAGGGTTGTAAAACCTTTACAAAAAATGGGAGCCAGAATTGACACAACATTGGGCTGTTTACCTTTAACATTCACCAGAAAAGTTCCTTTACAAGGTATTGCTTACACAACGCCTATGGCCAGTGCACAGGTGAAATCAGCCATATTGCTAGCAGGTTTATATGCTGAAGGTAAAACAAAAGTTACTGAGAATTCAATTACTCGCGATCATACGGAGCGTATGCTTTCTCTAAATTCAGAAATAACAGATAAACAAAAACATATTGAAAGCTCTTCTTTAAATTCCATTCCGGATTTGAGTATGGAAATTCCTGGTGATTTTTCTTCAGCTGCATTTTTTATTTGTGCAGCCCTGGCAATACCAGGTTCTTCGTTAAGAATATCGAGGGTTTCCTTAAATCCAACACGGATAGGTTTGATAAATGTTTTAAAGGAAATGGGTGCACAATTAGAATTTAATATTGAACAAGAAAAACCCGAACCAATAGGGACAATTGATGTTTCCGCTTCTAAACTCCAAAATCTAAATATTTCTAAAAAAATAATACCAAATATTATTGATGAAATCCCAATTTTGGCTGTTTTGGCTACTCAAGCTCATGGCGACTTAGTTTTAAGGAATGCAGAAGAGCTACGATATAAAGAATCAGACCGAATTAATACTATTGTACAAAATCTTCGAAAACTTGATGTTGAGGTTGATGAATTTAAAGATGGCTTCAATATTAGTGGACCACAAAAACTTGGACCAGGAACAATTGAAACACACGGGGATCATAGAATTGCAATGGCTTTTTCAATAGCAAACCAATTTACAAATAGTCATATCGAAATTGATGACCCTGAGTGTGCAGCGGTATCATTTCCGGGCTTTTATAAAACTCTTGATTCAATTGTTAAATAATATGGACAAATACGGCATCATTGGATTTCCTGTAAAATATTCTTTTTCCCCAAAAATACACAATCCTGCATTTAAACACTTAGCACTAAACGCAGAATATAAAAGATACGAGATTCCCCCTGATATTTTTACAGATGAGATTTTGAAATTAAAAAAGGCAAATATCAAAGGTTTAAATGTTACAGTTCCATATAAACAAAAGATTTTGTCTTTTCTTGATGAGACAGATCCACTAGCTGCCAAGGTTGGAGCAGTCAATACCATCAAAAAAAAAGGCAGCAAATGGATTGGTTATAACACAGATTTATATGGATTTTTGCTTCCTTTGCGTAATTATTTTGATACTATTCAATCTGTATTAGTTATTGGTGCCGGCGGAGCAGCGAATGCAATTTGTTTCGCATTAATCGATAAATTAAAGCTAAATATTTTAGATATTTTAAATCGGAGTAAGGAGAGGGCAGAGCTTTTAAAAGAAAAATTGGAAAGCCATTTAAATCCTGAAATCAAGATTTTATCAAAAAGCCAGAATGATAATAATCTAAAATATGATTTGATTGTAAATACCACAAATGTCGGAATGGCGAATCTTAAAAATGAAATCCCATTTAATATCCAAAATAATGTTCATGACAAAACAATAATTTATGACCTTATTTATAACCCAGAACACACACTTTTTTTGCAAGCAGCACAAAAATTGAACCTTACAACAATAAATGGTTTGGATATGTTAATTGGGCAGGCAAAAAAGAGTTTTGAAATATGGACAGGGCAGAAATTTCCGGATCAAGTCATCGACAGAAATATATTTTATTAAAAGTATAGTTTTAGTGAATTTTAATTTGACTCAGTAATTTATCATACCGTATATTAGTGACTCTTGTTAAGGGGAGATAGCGAAGTGGTTAAACGCAACAGACTGTAAATCTGTCGACTCAGGTCTTCGGAGGTTCGAATCCCCCTCTCCCCACAAAGCCCCGTTATTCGGGGCTTTTTTTTGGTACTTTCAAAAAAAGTATTAAAAGGTGTAGCAGGATTTTAAAGTCAAATTATAAAAGAAATTTATTTATATGTGTGTGATTAAAATATCCAATTAATTATCGCTAAAAAAGATTGATTTTACTGACTTTAGCCCGTAAATTCACCACTTTTTAAATGGGGCGATAGCTCAGTTGGTTAGAGCGCTACGTTGACATCGTAGAGGTCGTGAGTTCGACTCTCTCTCGTCCCACACATTTATTACATGAAATAAGATTTATGTCTAAGGAATTTTGTTGAAGAAAATAACACTTACGTTCCCTGATCAATCTCAGGTTGATTATGATTCTGGTATTACTCCTCTGGAAGTTGCAGCAGGCATTAGTAACTCGTTAAGAAAAAAAGCAATAGCAGCCAGTTTTAATGAAAAAACTATTTCTTTAAATTCTCCTCTAAAAGAAAACGGTGAAATACAACTGTTTACATTTAAAGATGCCGGTGGAAAAGAAGTATTTTGGCATTCGTCTGCTCACTTGATGGCCCAGGCAATTAAAAGATTATACCCCAAAGCTGAACTTGGTATCGGTCCTCCCATTGCGGATGGTTTTTATTATGACATTGATTTAGAAGAAAAGCTTACACCGGATGATCTTGGGAAAATTGAATCTGAAATGGCCAAAATAGTTGATGAAGATTTGCAGATTACCGGTCAGGTAATGGAGAAGGATTTCGCTGTTGATTTTTTCAAGAAAATTAATGAAAACCTAAAAATTGAACTGATCGAAGAATTAGACGAAACAATTACTGCATATAGCCAGGGTGAATTCACTGATCTTTGCCGCGGACCTCATGTAACATCAACAAAAGTGCTTGGTAAAAATTTCAAACTTCTTTCACTTGCAGGTGCATATTGGAAAGGTGATGAACACAATAAGCAACTCCAAAGAATTTACGGTACAAATTACCCGGACAGTAAAGAATTAAAAGCTCATGTCAAACGTCTCGAAGAAGCAAAGAAGCGCGACCATAGGAAGTTGGGGCGTGAACTGGAATTGTTTAATCTTAGTGACGATGTTGGAAGCGGTTTGATTTTATGGCTGCCAAAAGGGGCAATGATCCGTAATATAATTGAAAGCTATTGGCGTGATCAGCATGTCAAAAATGGATACGATCTTGTTTATAGCCCTCATGTTGCAAAATTAAATTTATGGGACAAAAGCGGACATACGAATTTCTATTCTGAAAATATGTTTAAGCCGATGGCTGTAGAGGAAGTTGAGTACCAGCTTAAACCAATGAATTGCCCGTTTCACATGCAAATGTATAAAACCAAAATACGCAGCTATCGTGATTTACCAATTCGGTACGCCGAGCTTGGTACAGTTTACCGTTATGAACGTTCCGGGGTTTTACATGGTCTGATGAGAGTTCGCGGGTTTACTCAGGATGACGCACATATTTATTGCCATCCTAAAAATCTTGCTGGAGAAATTAAAACAGTTCTTGGGTTTACAAAGGACATGTTAAATAAATTTGGCTTTACCGAGTTTGATGTTTACTTGTCAACAAAACCTGAAAAATATGTTGGGAGTGATGAAAGCTGGGAGTTGGCCACAAATGCTCTTAAAGATGCATTAGAAACCAGCGAAACACCTTTTGAGGTTGATCCTGGTGAAGGTGTTTTTTATGGCCCTAAAATTGATATAAAAATTCGTGATGTTTTGGGACGTTCTTGGCAATGTTCAACAATCCAGGTTGATTTTAATTTACCAGAAGGTTTTGATTTAAACTTTGTAGATGAAGACGGACAAAATTATAGGCCAATAACCATTCACCGGGCGTTACTTGGTTCTATCGAACGGTTCTTTGGGATTTTAATTGAACATTATGCCGGTAATTTTCCTTTGTGGTTGGCACCTCAACAGATTCAGGTTATCCCAATCGCCGACAGGCACGCAGAATATGCTAATAAGATTGCAGCAAGCTTAAAAGAAAACAATTTCCGCGTTGATGTTGATACACGTAGCGAAAAAATGGGTTTTAAAATCCGTGAAGCAGAAGTTCAAAAAATCCCATATATGTTAATCGTTGGAGATAATGAGATGGAAGAAAATAACGTCTCGGTTCGACATAAAGGAGATGGTGATTTAGGCAGGTTGACGCTTTCATCATTTATTGATAGATTAAGCACAGAATTAGATCAAAACTGATTATTTAAAAGGAGATAGTTATCGCAACCAGTAAAGTCAGAATTAATAGTGACATTAGAGTGCAGGAAGTTAGACTTATTAGCGAAGAAAATGAACAAGTTGGAATTGTTTCTGTTGATAAGGCCAGAGAAATGGCCGAAGAAGCTGGTCTGGATCTTGTTGAAATTGCACCAAATGCCAAACCGCCGGTTTGTAAAATTCTTGACTATGGAAAGTATATTTTCCAGCAAAAGAAAAAAGAGAAAGATAATAAAAAGAAACAACACGTTGTAGTTTTAAAAGAAATTAGAATGCGCCCAAAAACAGATGACCATGATTTAGAGTACAAATTAAAACATGCGCGGTCGTTTATTGAGCACAAATGTAAAGTAAAGTTCACTGTTCAGTTCCGAGGCAGAGAGATGGCCTATAAACAATTTGGTGTAAAATTATTAGAAAGGGTTACCGAGGCCCTGGAAGATATTGCCAAAGTTGAAAGTGCCATCAAATCTGAGGGACGAAATATGAACATGATTATGACATATAAATAGGAAGGAAATTGGTTATGCCAAAAATGAAATCTAACAGAGGCGCCTCAAAACGTTTCAGGGTTACAGCAAGTGGCAAGATAAAAAGACACTCGTCTCATCACAGCCACATTCTTACAAAAAAATCTGCTAAGAGAAAAAGAAACCTTAGAAAAGAGAGTTTGGTTTCCGATGCAGATTCAGCACGCGTAAAAAAAATGATTTTAGCATAAAAGCAGGAGAATAAAATGCCAAGAGCGACTAATAATGTTGCGGCCCGTCAAAGGCGTAAAAAAATATTAAAAGCAGCAAAAGGTTATAAACTGGGGAAAAGCCGTTTATATAAAACAGCAAAAGACCAGGTTGAAAAAGGTTGGTTATATGCATATAGGGATAGAAGAGCAAAGAAACGCAGTTTCCGCAGCCTTTGGATTACCCGAATTAATGCAGCCTGCCGTTTAAATGATATTAGCTACTCAGTTTTCATAAACAAATTGGGTAAAGCAAATATTGACTTAGATAGAAAAGTACTGGCCGACATGGCAGTTCGTCATCCAGAAGATTTCTCAGCATTAGTTAAGCAAGTTTCAGCTTAGTAAAATTAATAACTTGTTTTAAAAGGAAGTATATTTTTCATGTACTTCCTTTTTTTTTATAAAAGGACTTATCTGTGCATAGAATTAAAGAAATTAAAGATAGTTTTGACGCGGAAATAGAAAAAGTCAATAATGAAAGCAGCCTGGAAGAATTACGTGTTAAGTTTCTTGGAAGAAAAGGTTTAGTGACAGGCGCTTTTGCATTTATAAAGGATGTCTCTCCAGCTGACAAACCAAAATTTGGTGCTGAATTAAATATCTGTAAAAAACAGATCGAACAGGCTTTTTCAAACAAGAAGAGTTCATTTTTATCGGATGAAAACTCGAATTCAAAAATTGATCTCACCTTGCCGGGAAGAAGGACTCATTTTGGCAGAAAGCATCCTCTTATAAAGGTTGCAGACGAAATAAAAAGTATTTTTAAGTCATTCGGTTTTTCAATTGAGGACGGCCCCGAGATTGAAACAGACTATTATAATTTTGAGGCTCTGAATATACCTAAAAGTCATCCAGCACGCGCAATGCAGGACACTTTGTACATCACTGAAGATATCGTTTTAAGGACACATACATCTCCTGTACAAATCCGTGTTATGGAAGATCGTAAGCCTCCGATAAGAATTATTGCGCCTGGCCGTGTTTACAGACGTGATACACCAGACGCAACACATTCTCCGTTTTTTCATCAGGTTGAAGGATTGGTTGTAGGTGAAACGGTAACTTTTGCAGATTTAAAGGGTGTGATACAGGCTTTCGCACATAAAATGTTTGGTAAAGATGCCAAAGTTAGGTTTCGGCCAAGTTTTTTTCCATTTACAGAACCAAGCGCAGAATATGATGTTTGGTTTAATGGCAAATGGATGGAAATATCTGGTTGCGGAATGGTTCATCCAAACGTATTCAAAGCAGTTAATATTGACCCCCAAAAATACTCTGGCTATGCATTTGGTATGGGCATAGACCGCGTGGCAATGCTTAAATACGATGTTAAAGATATCCGCCTTTTCTTTGAGAATGATGTACGTTTTTTAAATCAGTTTTAACAATACTTTTATTTATATACTTCTTTATTATGGAACAGCATGAAAATTTCTTATAAATGGTTAAAAGAATACATTGATATCGATATCTCCATCGAGGAGCTTGCCCAGAAAATCACGGATTCCGGTGTGGAAGTTGAAGAGATTATTCCATTAGTTGCAGAATTTAACAATATTGTTTTAGGAAAAGTTGAATCCGTTTCAAAGCACCCGGATGCTGATAAATTAAGTGTTTGCACTGTTTCAACAGGAAATGAAACATTTCAGGTAATTTGTGGAGCACCAAATGTCGAAGCAGGTCAGTTAATTCCATTTGCACAACCCGGAGCAAAACTTCCCAATGGTATTAAAATAAAAAAAGCAAAAATTCGCGGAGTAGAATCTTTTGGAATGATTTGTTCAAAAGAGGAACTGGGATTTGAAGAAGCATCCGAGGGGATTTGGCCACTTAATACAACTGAACAATTGGGCAGCGATATAAATACAGTTTTGGCGGATTATAAAGATTATATATTTGACTTATTTATTACCTCTAATCGCCCTGACTGCTTAAGCCATGTTGGCATTGCAAGAGAAGTTGCCGCTTTTACCGGGAAAAAAGTCAATCTCCCTAAAATAGATATCGATGAATCTGATTCTTTCCAGGCAAAAGATTTAATAAAAGTCAATATTGATTATACAGAAGGGTGTCCGCGATATGCCACCCGAGTTATTAAAAATGTAAAAATAGGCCCATCACCAGAATGGTTAAAAACTAAGTTGGAAGCTATTGGTTCACGTTCAATTAACAATGTTGTTGATGTAACAAACTTTGTTTTAAACGAATTAGGACAACCACTCCATGCATTTGATTATGATTTGATTGAAGGACACCAAATCAATGTAAAAAACAGTACTGCAGGTAGTAAATTTACAACTTTAGATGAGAAAGAAAGATTGCTTCCTGAAAATACAGTTATGATTTGTGATGGAAAACGGGAAGTAGCTATTGGTGGAATTATGGGTGGTATGAATTCCGAAGTAAGTGATGTAACAACAAATATTTTATTGGAAAGTGCTTACTTCACTCCTAAAAACATTGTTACCTCTACTCGAAAATTAAGTTTAATGACGGATGCTTCACAGCGTTTTGAAAAAGGCACAGATTACGACGGTGTTATTTATGCGCTTGACAGAGCAGCTCAACTTATTAAAGATCTTGCGGGTGGAGAAATTGCTTCAGGCATAATTGATGAATATCCTCAACCAATAAATCCTTCAATAGTACCTTTTAGTTTAAGCCAGGTAAATCGCATCCTTGGCTCCACTTTAGATGACACCAAAATTCTTAATACACTTAAGAGAATTGATTTAATCGACAGCCCTTCAGGTATACAAGTGCCATCGTATCGTGTAGATATTAAAGAGGAAATTGACTTAGTTGAAGAGGTTGCCCGTTTAATAAATCTTGATAATTTGCCTACAAGCACCATCGAACCCGTTTATCTTGATCAGCCAGGTACGGGGCATGATGATTATATTTCATTGATGAGAGAAACTCTTATTGAAATAGGATTGCAGGAAATATTTACAAACAGCATGATAAGTACAAAAACAGCGGCAATAATCCCTGAAACTAAAACTGTCAAAATTCTAAATCCTATAAGTGACGACCTCTCAGTTATGAGGCCATCTTTGTTACCCGGAATTCTGTCAACAATATCACATAATTTTAACAGGCAGAATCCCGATTTAAAAATATTTGAAATTGGTCGTATTTTTTCTGATAATGGCAAAGATAAACTGCCCCTACAACCAATAAATTTTGCATTTGCGATTTCGGGAAAAAGGAATCCTGACTTCTGGGGAAATGAGGGAGAAAACTTTGACTTTTACGATTTAAAAGGCATAATTGAATCTTTATTCGAAATGTTAAATATTTCTATTCCTAATTTTGATTCTGTGAAAGAATTTCCTTTTTTAGATAAAGATTTCTCTGTACAGCTTTCGCAAAATGGCCAAAATATTGGATATTGTGGTAGAATTTCTAATGATCTCATTAATGAATTTGACCTTAGTAATGAAGTATATTTTGCTGAGTTAAACTTTGATTTGATAATTAAATTCATTTCAGATAATAAAAAGTATAAAACTATAGGAAAATATCCGTATATTGAAAAGGACTTAGCACTTGTATTGGAAAATAACATTCTAGCAAACGATGTAATTTCCTTCATTTATCAGCATGGTGGGAAGTTCCTGAGGAATGTGAATATTTTTGATGTCTATTCGGGCGATAAAATAAGTAGTGGCCACAAAAGTCTTGCTATAAGATTGAGATTCCAATCGGATGAAAGAACTTTAAAAGACAAAGAAATTGACAAAGTTTTTAAAAATTTAATCAACAAATCAAAACAACAATTTAACGCTTCTTTAAGAGATAAATAATGAAACTTGATCAGTTTGATAAACTTCATGATTTACTAAAGGAACTAGAAGAAAAGACAAGGTTGTTTAAACAAGAAAATTATAAATTAAAAATTGAAAATAAAAAGCTTCAAGATAAAATTTCGTTATTAGAATTAAATTCCAATAGCCAGGGTTTAAGTAAAGTAACTGAAATAAAAAAAGAGAACGAATCATTAAAAATTAAAAACAATGAAGCAAAGGCACGCCTTGCACATCTTATTAGCCAGGTGGAAGGAAATATAGCCTTTGAAAAAGGTGTTGGATAAAACAATTGGATCCATTGATGGCCTCCAAACAAATTAATGTAAATATTTTTGGTTCTGAGTATACACTTGTTTCTGATGATGATAATAATCTTATTAAAAACGTTGCTCACTATTTAGATAATAAAATGCGTGAGATTGATCGATCGCAAAATTTGAAATCAACAGCAAGATTAGCAATTTTAGCAGCTCTGAACATTACCGAAGAGTTGTTCCAGGAGCGAGAGTACCGGGATAAATTATTGCATCAAATCAATGAAGAAGCAAGAAAGATGAACCATTCTATTGTAGATATTTTAGAAGATTAAATAGCAAAATTTACATTTAAAGACCCTGTTTTAAGTCTAATAAATGGACCAACACCATTATACCAGGGAACTGACTCTGTTTGAATATTGCAAGCCACTTAAATGAGGAAGCATGACACAAACAGGAGGTACCCATAATATCCACGTCAGGTCCCTTATTATTAGGCACTTTAGAACAGGGTTTTTTTTGTTTTGGGGCGATGTGACTTTCAGGAGGAAAAATGAGTTTGACAGACATTGTAGTTATTTTTGTTATTTTTATTGTTTCCTTTTTTTTGGGTTGGCTCATAAACTCATTGCTTGGGAAAAGGAGCTTAACTACAGCTAAAAAAAAGGCAGAGACAATTATTCAGGATGCACAATCCGATATTGAGAATTTAAAAAAAGAAAAAATTTTAGAAGCAAATGAAGAAGCATATCAACAAAAGCAAAAACTTGAAGAAGAGTTTAGGGCAAAAAGGAATTCATTAAAAACATTAGAAAATGATCTTTTAACCAAAGATAATAACATTGATAGAAAAGCTGATCTTGTTGCAAAAAAAGAAAGAGATTTGTTTATTAATGAGCGTGAATTAAATAACCGGGAACACTCGTTAAACAATCGTCAAAAAAGCCTGGAAGAGTCGATTGAAGAAGCAAATAAAAAATTGGAAGATTTGTCTGGTTTAACTTCGGCTGAAGCCAAACAGCTTCTGATGGAAAACCTGACTGAAGAAGCAAAAAAAGAAGCAGCACATTTAATTTATCAAATATCACAGGATGCAAAAGCAAATGCAAAAGATGAAGCCCGACGGATCATTCTTTCTGCTATGGAACAAATAGTTTCCAATCACACAATTGAGTCAACTGTTTCTACTGTTTCACTTCCTTCTGATGATATGAAAGGGCGAATCATTGGTAAAGAAGGAAGAAATATTCGTGCATTTGAAATTGTAACGGGAGTTGATGTTATTGTCGATGATACACCTCAGGCTGTTTTATTAAGCGCTTTTGATCCCTACCGCAGAGAGTTAGCCAAATTAACAATGGAACGTCTTGTCAGCGATGGCAGGATTCATCCTGGACGAATTGAAGAAGCCCATGAAAAAGTAATTTCTGAAATGGATGACCATTTTGAAGAAATTGGAGAGCATACGCTGCATGAAATTGGTATTCACGGTTTCCATACTGATATTGTAAAAACGCTTGGTAAACTCAAATACAGATCGAGCTATGGGCAAAATGTTTTGCAACACTGTCGGGAAGTTTCTGAATTGGCTGGAATTTTAGCATCTGAACTGGATTTAGATGCAAACCTTGCACGCAGGGCAGGAATTCTACATAAAATTGGTCTTGTTGTGCCAAAAGCAAACGAGTCTAATTTTTCCAAAGCTGGTCATGAGTTTGTTAAAAAGTATGGCTTAAATCCAATCGTTCTAAATGCAATTCTGGCTTATGGTGATAAAACAGAGGCAAATTCCCCAATTCCGATTTTGATTCAGATCGCTGAAGAAATAAGCCAAAAGAGACCTGGTGCAAGAAGAGAAGTTATTGAAAGTTATGTTAAACGTCTAAATGCTTTAGAAGAGGCCGCAGATTCATTTGAAGGTGTTCGTAATTCTTATGCCATTCAGGCCGGTAAAGAGGTTCGTATTATTATCGATCATAATAAAGCAGACGATGCTGTGAGTAACCAACTTGCAACTGATATTGCAAAAAGAATCCGCAAACAGGTTGATTCAAACAATCAAATTAAAGTAAGTATAATCCGTGAATTTAGATCAGTTGATTATGCCTGATGATACGAATACTATTTGTTGGGGATATTGTAGGCCATGAAGGATTAAACTTTTGTGCTGATTATTTACCCCTCCTAAAACGTGACATAAATGTTGACTTTTGTATTGTTAATGGTGAAAACAGCGATGCAGGAAAGGGCATTACAAAAAAACAAGCCCAAAAATTACTTAGCTCTGGTGTAGATGTAATTACCGGCGGAAACCATATTTGGCAAAAAAACAGTATTGACGTTATAGAAGATAGTTCTCTCCGAACCTTACGGCCTGCCAATTATCCATTTGATAAACCCGGTAAAGGCTATATTATTCATTCAAGTGATTCTAAACCTGCCAATAAAGTTGCTGTAATAAATCTGCAGGGAAGAAGTTTCTTGCCTCCAATAGATTGCCCATTTCAAAAAAGTATTGAACTTGTTGATGAAATAAAAAATGAAACCCCCATTATTTTTGTTGATTTTCATGCTGAAGCTAGCGCAGAAAAACAAGCTCTTGGCTGGCATTTAGATGGAAAAGTATCAGCACTTGTTGGTACACACACCCATGTTCAAACAGCTGATGAGCGAATCTTGCATAAGGGCACTGCGTATATTACCGATGTTGGTATGACCGGACCTTTTGACAGTGTTATTGGGATGGATATTGGAACAGCGGTTCAAAGATTTAAAACACAGCTTCCAAAATATTTTAAACTGGCAACAAGAAATATCCGATTAAATGGCGTTGTTATTTCTATAAATGAAAATACTGGTAAAGCGCAGAAAATTACACGCTTAAATTTTTCAAAGGAAGATTATGGATTCATCAAAAATACTCAATGGTAAAGAAGTAGCTGAATTTGTTAACCAAAGAAACAGTACTCATGTTGAGTTATTAAAAGAAAAAAATATTCAACCTGGCCTGGTCGTAGTTTTGGTTGGAGATGATCCCGCATCAGCGGTTTATGTTCGCAGTAAAGGGCGTATGTGTGAAAAATTAGGAATCCTATCTTCAACACATGCCTTGCCAGAAGAAACCAGTGAATCTGATTTATTGCAATTAATTGATAAGTTAAACAAAGATGATAAATACAATGGCATTTTAGTGCAATTACCTTTACCAAAACATATTGACGAACAAAAAGTAATAGAGGCCATTAATCCCCTAAAAGATGTTGATTGCTTTCATCCAAAAAATGTTGGTTTATTAACAATTGGTTCGCCTTATTTGCTGCCATGTACGCCGGCTGGAATAGTTGAAATTTTAAAATATTATAAGATCGAAACTTCAGGAAAAGAAGTAGTTGTTATTGGGCGTAGCAATATAGTTGGCAAACCTGTAGCAAACATCTTGTTGCAAAAATCCAAATTTGCCAATGCCACAGTTACAATAGTGCATAGCCGGACACAAGATATAAAAAAGCATACGGCCAATGCAGATATAATTGTAGCTGCAATTGGGCAAGCAAATTTTCTAACTTCTGATATGATCAAAGAAGGCGCGGTTATTATTGATGTTGGTATTAACAGAGTTGATGATCCGACAGCAAAAAAAGGATATCGCTTAAAAGGTGATGTTGATTATGATTCTGTGTTTGAAAAATCTTCAGCAATTACCCCTGTACCCGGAGGAGTAGGGCCAATGACCATTGGAATGTTGATGCATAATACAATTATTGCAGCAGCAAAACAAAATGGGGTTGATTTGTAATTTAGCCAAAAATAAAATTGAAAATTAGGGATATTTTTTTTGTTTTTGCTGTTTAAGAATTCAATTAAATAAATATGTAAATAAAGAAAATAATATGAGTACTGAGCTTTCGATCGCAATAATAATTGTTTTGCTAATCTTATTAATAGTTCAGTTAAGTTTTCTAGTTATTATTAAGAAGTTTATTTCTAAATTAACTTCCTTTACAAAATTTAAAAGTATACAATCTCCCCAAAAAGATCTACTAAATAAATCAGTCAAAACCTGTAAAAATTGTCAGTTCAGACAAAGCTTTCTTAACGTTGAAATAGAAGAAAAATTTGTTTTCACATATTTATGTAAGTTTAATGGCAAGGAAATTTCTTTAAGAGATTCATGTTCAAGATTTATGATTGAAAAGACTAGAATGAAATAGCAAACCAATGGAAAATTTAGACTATAAAAAATATTTAAAGCAAGGTATCCTTTCATCGATAAATAGTTTAGAGTTTTTAGCAAAGCATATTGTTGAAGGATTTATTACAGGTTTGCATAAAAGCCCTTTTCATGGGTTTAGTGTGGAATTCAGTCAGCACCGTCCTTACATGCAGGGAGACAGCTTAAAACATATCGATTGGAAAGTATTTGCACGTAGTGACCGTTATTATATTAAACAATTTGAAGAAGAAACAAATCTTCGTTGTTCTCTTTTACTTGATATATCCAGCTCAATGAATTACAAAAGTAATGATATTTCCAAACTTGAGTACGCTTCTGTGTTAACCGCGTCCTTAGCTTATTTAATGCTAAAACAAAGAGACGCCACAGGTTTGATGCTGTTTGATGAATCCATAAAAAAGGAACTTCCTGTAAAAAGTGTACCTGTTTATATAAAAGATATTATACTGGCACTTTCTGAAGTAAAAACGGGAAATGACACAAACATTACTCATGCTTTGCATAGTATTGCTGAGCGGATTAAAAGAAGAGGGCTAATAATCATTATTTCTGATTTGCTTGATGATCCGCAAAAAGTCTTATCAGGTTTAAAACATTTACGCTATAATAAACATGAAATAATTGTTTTTCATATTGTAGATGATCAGGAAATTGATTTCGATTTTAAGGGAGAGTTTATTTTTGAAGATTTAGAGAATAAATCAAAAATTAAAGCAGACTCTCGTTATATTCAACAAGAATACCTTAGACAAATAAAAAAACACTATTCATTTTTAAAAAACAGTTTTTACGAAAACCACATTGACTATATTCGTATCAGAACATCAGAACCAATTGAGTCTGCTTTGAGCGATTATTTATTGAAAAGACAAAAAATGCTCTAATAACAAATAAAATATTGCCAGATATTATCTAAAGCAATATCTTAGATTTTATTTAGTTAAGGTTTAGATGCCGTGTTAAACATTGATAAAATATCATATTCTATAGGGCAAGTATCAGAAATAACTGAGATTGCACAATCTACATTAAGATATTGGGAAACAGTTGTTTTTGTATTAGATCCGCATAAAACTGATGGAGGCAGTAGACGATATTATAAAAAAGATGTTGAAATGGTATTAACGATTAAGGACCTTTTGTATAACCAGGGATTTACTATAAAAGGTGCGAATCAGTTTTTAAATAAACAAAAATCTGAAAATTTTAAACCAGAAATTGAAGCCGCCATTCCTAAACCTGACAATAACTCTTCAGATATTGAGCATAGCTTGCATAAAAATACAAATATTGAATTTATTCTTAGAGAACTAAAAGATATTAAAAATATTCTTGAATAATAATTTATAATTACCTGTTTTAATAAATTGATTATTAAGGGATTCCTTTCTAATTTTCAACATTCGGAGCGTGGCGCAGCCCGGTAGCGCACATGACTGGGGGTCATGGGGTCGCAGGTTCAAATCCTGTCGCTCCGACAGTAATAGCAAGGGTTTGCAGAGTTTTGTAAACCCTTTTTTTTTAGAACAAATTTTTCATTTTTTACTACGATTTGGTGTGATTAATAAATGAGCCTTCCCAGCTATTCGATTTTAATACCAGCATACAATTCACAAAGCAGCATTGGAGAATTGATTGACCAAATTATTAAAATTGAAAACAAACCAGATGCAATTATTGTTGTAAATGACGGCTCAAAAGACAATACCTCGGAAATTGCTAACAGCAAAAATGTTATAGTTTACGACTCAATTAAAAATTATGGAAAAGGTAATGCCTTAAAAAAAGGATTTGAGATTTTTATTTCCAAAACAGAATCAGACTATGTCTTATGCATGGATGCGGATTTACAGCACGAACCGGCATCAATTAATTCCTTTTTGAAAAAAACTACAAATAATGCAAAACCGGTAGTTGTTGGTAAACGAGATTTTAAAATTGGACAAATGCCTTTCCTAAGATACCTTTCCAATACGTTTACATCTGCAATTTTGAGTAAAATATCTGGTCAGAATATTGAAGACAGTCAGTGCGGGTTTAGATTAATAAAACGGGATATAATTAAACAGGTAAAAACAAAAGAGAATGGTTTTCAATTTGAAAGTGAATTTCTTATTGAATGTGCAAAAAAGAAGATTGAAATTAATTTTGTAAGTATCCCAACAATTTACAATAATAGTGCCTCAAATATAAGTCACATAAAAGACACATTTAAATTTACACAGCTTATTCTAAAAGAGATTTTTACATGATTTACTCAAAAAAACGCGATGAAATGATCATTAATCTTAGAAAGTTAGGCATAAATAGCGATCTTGTTTTGAATGCAATGAATCAGGTTCCAAGACATAAATTTGTCGCTTTAGGCTCTGAGTTTCAGGCATACGATGAAAAAGCACTCCCTATTGGATTTGACCAAACAATATCGCACCCTTATACAGTTGCGGTAATGAGCCAGGCATTGAATTTAAAAAAAGGGGAGAGGATACTCGAAATTGGAACAGGATCAGGATATCAGGCAGCTGTATTGTGCCAAATGGGTGCACAGGTTTTTACAATTGAACGGATTTCTCCTCTTGGCAAAAATGCAGAATCCATTCTAAAGGAACTTAAGTATCATTTTGCAATTCGTATTGGTGATGGGACAATGGGGTGGCAAACATATGCCCCTTACGATGGAATTATCGTCACAGCTGGTGCTCCCGTATCTCCGGAAAGCCTATTATCGCAACTTAAAGAGGGTGGAAAATTGCTAATTCCGGTTGGTGACAAAGATGAACAAATGTTGACCATGTATATAAGACAAGGATCAAAATATTCAAAAATAGAGATTGAGAAACTTTCGTTTGTACCCTTAATAGGTCAGTATGGATGGCAAAAATAAAATATAAAAATGATTAATCTACATTAATTACAAGGAAGATTTAATGAATATTTGGTATTATCTTAGATTATTTTTTGTTGGAATGGCGATGGGAGTTGCGAACATTATTCCTGGAGTAAGCGGTGGTACAATTGCCGTTGTTTTTGGAATATATGAACACTTGATGGAAGCCCTTGGTAATTTTGCTACTGATAAAGAAAAACGCTGGGAATATATTGTATATCTTGCTATTCTTTTTGGTGGTTCGATTATCGCTGTTGTGGGTTTGGCCGGGTTGCTAACGTGGTGTTTTGAAAATTATCCATTAATGACGGTCTATTTTTTTATGGGATTAATTCTTGGCAGTATACCTGTTGTTTTAAAATCTCATGATGATATGAAATTAAATGCAAACAGGGCAGTATCATTTTTAATAGGAATGGCAGCTGTAATTATCCTTGCTGTCATCCAGTCAGGTTCTGGATCAGCTGAAACAAATAACATTGTGACTGAGTTTTCAGGTTTTTCCGTTTGGGATTTTGCATATTTTCTTTTATGTGGAATTATTGCTTCTTCAGCCATGATTATTCCAGGAGTCAGTGGCTCGTTTATTCTTATTTTGCTTGGTGTTTATTGGACAGTTCTCGGCTCGTTGAGTGGTTTAACAAAATTAATACTCAGCTCCGGATTTTCAGAAGAAGTTGTTGGGAGGGGATTAATTTTGGGCTCATTGGGAATTGGAGTTGTAATTGGAATTCTCGGATTCTCTAAAATTATGAGTTGGGCCTTAAAACATCATCCGGCAGTTACAATGTACGCCATCCTTGGGTTAATTATAGGTTCATTCTATCAGATTTATCCAGGATTTGAGTTTTCGATCAACGGATTTGGTGCAGTTGTTACATTGATTTTTGGATTGGTTATTTCTCTTAGATTTGCAAAAACATCCGGTTGATTTAGTTTATACAAATATTTATTTTCTAATTATTCGGGGTGTGGCGCAGCCCGGTAGCGCGCACCGTTCGGGACGGTGAGGTCGGAGGTTCAAATCCTCTCACCCCGACAATTTTAAAATCGCTCCAAATTATTCTGCAAACATCAATTTCAAACAAACCAAATTAAATTTTGAATCTATTTGACTACATACCTTTTAATGCAAACCAGTGGTTTGTTGTCCTTTATTTTTTCTGTTCTCTTACACTCTTACTTGGCTTAGCAGAAGTAATAAGTCGCGTATTCAAGTTAGAAAAGGAGTTTTCAAGAAAATTTATTCATATTATTGTTGGCCTGCTTGTGGTTTTGTTTTCTCTAAATATTGTAGAACCTCAGCCAATTATTTTCTTATCACTAACTTTTACAATTCTTAATTTCCTGATTCAAAAATTTAAGCTTTTACCTGCCATGGAAAGTGATCGGCTTACTTACGGTACAACCCTTTACCCGTTTTCAATTGCTCTGGCTGCAATATTTTTGTGGGAAGATTATAAACTGATTTTTATTATTGTTGTATTGATAATTGCTTTAGCTGATGCAGCTGCTGCCATTGTTGGTCAAGCATCATCAAATCCGGTTAAATATATTATCTGGCGTGATGAAAAGTCACTCCAGGGGAATGCAGCAATGTTTGTTAGCAGCTATGTGATTATTACCGTTTCATATTTTTTATTTCCGGATATGATTAACTTCACACCGAATCATTCAATTTTTATAATTGCCTTTGTTGCATCTTTTGTGATTTCAATTTCAGAGTCAATTTCTTCAAAAGGATCGGATAATTTTTCTGTTATGATATTTGCAACTTTGGTGATGTATGTGTTTTTCCATGGAGAAAGTGAAGTTCAGCAACAATTTATTGAAGCTACAATTTTTGCAATTTTATTTTCTGGTTTAACTTTCAAATTTAAACTTCTTACATTGGATGGTTCGATTTCTGCAGCATTGGTGGCTATTTTAATTTATGGTTTTGGTTCCTGGGAATTCACAATACCGCTGCTCCTATTCTTTTTTTCGTCTAGTATTTTAAGTAAAACGGGGAAAAATCTAAAGCATCAATTTAAATTAGTGTTTGAGAAATCTTCAAAACGAGATGGGAAACAGGTTTTTGCAAATGGTGGTATTGCGGTTATTTGGGCAACGAGCTACTTTTTTTATCCTTCTGAGTTGATATACTATTTTTATATAGTTTCTGTTGCAGCGGCAAATGCAGATACTTGGGCAACTGAACTAGGTGTTTTTAGTAAATCTAAACCCCGCTTAATAACAACGTTTTTGCCTGTAGAAAAAGGCCGGTCTGGTGGAATTTCCCTTACAGGATCATTTGCTTCTTTGATGGGCAGCTTTGTTGTTTCTTTAACAGGGCTTTGGATGACAGTTGATTTATTTACAAATCTCAATCTTCTTTTGTTTTTAACATTGGCAGGTTTTTTTGCATCATTTGTAGATAGTTTTTTAGGCGCTACATTACAGGCTCAATATATGAATACAAAAACTAATCAAATCACAGAAAAAGCATTAAATATACAAAATGAAAAAAATAAACTTATTTCCGGATATGCGTGGTTGGATAATGACCTGGTAAACTTTTTATCTATTCTTACAGCCCCATTATTTTATTTTCTTTTTTCTTTAGTGATATAATCCAAACAGCAAAAATTGTATTTCTGTCTTTTAGTACAACCTTGTATAAGGATAAGTATATCCTTAAATTATAGGCTCAGCAAAGAATTGTACCTAACATTATATCAAGGAAAAAAATGGCTTACCCGTTTTCTGAAATCGAAAAAAAATGGCAAAAATATTGGGATGAAAGTAAAACATTCCAAACTCCTGAAAAACCTGATCTAAATAAACCCAAATTTTATGTTTTAGATATGTATCCTTACCCAAGTGGGGCCGGGCTTCACGTCGGTCACCCGGAAGGATACACAGCTACAGATATTATTGCGCGCTATAAACGGTTTAAAGGATTTAATGTTTTGCACCCAATGGGTTGGGATGCATTTGGTTTGCCAGCAGAACAATATGCGATTGAAACCGGGACACACCCAAAAGTAACAACACAGAAAAATATTGATCGTTTTCGTGAACAGCTTAAAGCAATAGGTTTTTCTTATGATTGGGATAGGGAAGTAGACACAACAGATCCAAATTACTATAAATGGACTCAATGGATATTCATTCAGCTTTATAAAAAAGGTCTTGCCTATCTGGCGGATGTTCCTGTGAACTGGTGCCCGGAGCTCGGAACAGTTTTAGCAAACGAAGAAATTATTGATGGCAAAAGTGAACGAGGTGCTCATCCGGTATACAGACGCCCGA
The DNA here is from genome assembly GCA_013112635.1 of Calditrichota bacterium. Taxonomy (NCBI): domain Bacteria; kingdom Pseudomonadati; phylum Calditrichota; species Calditrichota bacterium. The sequence continues at coordinate 473,128 of JABFGF010000001.1, forward strand.
TGCGTCAGTGGATGTTGAAAATTACAGAGTATGCGGATCGGTTACTTGAGGATTTGGATGATTTGGATTGGCCGGAAAGCACAAAAGAAATGCAACGTAACTGGATTGGCAAATCCGAAGGGGCAGAGGTAGATTTTAAAATCGTAGACCATTCTAATCAAATCCGGGTTTTTACAACGAGGCCTGATACGCTTTTTGGCGCCACTTACATGGTCCTCTCGCCCGAACATCCACTGGTTGGTAAAATTACTAAAACAGCTCAAAAAGATGCGGTTGATAATTATATAAAAGAGGCCGAAACTAAAAGTGATCTGGAAAGAACTGAATTGGCAAAGACCAAATCTGGAGCATTCACAGGCGCATTTGCGATTAACCCGGTCAATAATAAAAAAATACCCATTTGGATTGCAGATTATGTTTTATTGTCGTACGGAACAGGCGCGATTATGGCAGTTCCAGGACAGGATGAACGTGATTGGGAGTTTGCGGAAAAGTTTGATTTGCCAATAATTAGAACTGTTCGGGTACCGGATGGTTTTGATGGTAAAGCCTATACCGGAGAAGGTTCTGCAATAAATAGTGAGTTTTTAAATGGGCTGAAGATCAAAGATGCAAAAACTAAAATGATTCAATTCCTTGAAGAAAAAGGCTTTGGTGAAGGCAAAGTAAATTTCAAACTACGTGATTGGTTGTTTAGTCGTCAAAGATATTGGGGCGAGCCATTTCCTGTTTTACATGATGGAGATGGAAATTCTTCAGTTGTAAATGAAAATGATTTGCCTGTTTCCTTACCAGAAATGGAAGATTTCAAACCGCAGCCTGTTGCTGATGATGACACAAATCCGAAGCCACCACTTTCAAGGGCACCCGAATCATGGAAATATGTAGAAATTGATGGTGTAATCTATACGCGTGAATTTAATACAATGCCACAATGGGCTGGCTCATGCTGGTATTATTTACGTTATATCGATCCTGATAATAATGAAAAAATTGTTGAGCCGGAAAAAGAAAAATATTGGATGTCTGTAGATTTATATGTTGGTGGTGCAGAACATTCCGTTTTACATCTTTTATATGCGCGGTTTTGGCACAAAGTTCTTTTTGATTTAGGCTATGTCAGCACAAAAGAGCCATTTCAAAAACTTGTACATCAGGGCATGATTCTTGGCGAGGCTGAGTATACGTTATTTAAAAATGATAAATCTGAACCGGTTTCTGCAGAAAAATATTCAGCTTTGAATAGTGATGAACTGAAAGAGCAAGGTATAATTTCGCAAAGAATTAATGAAACTGAAGTCAGTAAATCGGGTGATTTCTTTGTTTTAAAAGAAAATCCGGATATTAAAATTGATTCCAGATCCTTCAAAATGAGCAAAAGCCGTGGTAATGTTATTAATCCAGATGATATTATAACAAACTATGGCGCTGATTCTTTACGGTTATACGAAATGTTTATGGGACCTTTAGAAGCTATGAAACCATGGAGTATGACTGGTGTAGAAGGTGTAAACAGGTTTTTGAATAGGATATGGCGTTTGATTATGGATGAAGAAAGTGGGGAAGTGCTACCGAAAGTTAAGGACATTGAACCAAACAACCTGCAATTAAGAATTCTACATTCAGCTATCAAAAAAGTTAGTGAAGATATTGAAGCAATGAGATTTAATACAGCTATTTCTGCAATGATGATTTTCATTAATGAGGCATATAAGTGGGATGAATTACCCGTAGACACAATAAAAAATTTTCTAATATTATTAAATCCATTTGCTCCTCATATATCAGAAGAAATTTGGCAAAAAATGAAACTATCTTCGACTATTGCTGAACAAAGCTGGCCTGTTTATAATAATGATTTTTTAGAAGTAGATCAGGTAGAATGGGTTGTGCAAATAAACGGTAAAATCCGAGAAAAAATTACTGCGAGTAAAAATGTTGCTAAAGATGAAATTGAGCAACAGGCATTAGCTTTTGGCAGAGTCCCTGAGCTTTTGAAAGAAAAGATAGTTCAAAAAGTGATTGTAGTTCCCGGTAAACTTGTTAATATTGTAGCGAATTAACCTGGTTGAGCCTGGGCTTCTTCAATAACTTTTAATTTTTTCATTTCAGCTAATAATTTGTATTTATCTACAGGTTTCAATATGTAGCTATCACAACCTCTGGCCAGGCTAGCTTTTATATATTTTGGCTCGCTTAAGGAGGTTAGTATAATTATTTTTGACTTCTTAGTCCCGCTACTATTTTTTTCCAGGTTACGAATATTAGATAGTACATCTAATCCATTAATTTCCGGTAACATTATATCAAGACAAATTAAGTCATAATTTTGTCCTGCATCAATTGCCATTTTTACTTTTTTAATCCCCTCTAATCCATTCACTGCAATATGGCTCTCACCAAATTCAGACAGGATATGATTTACAATTCTATAAATAACAGCGGTGTCTTCGATGATTAGAGATTTCAAAGCATATATCCTTTAATATTTTTTTGAATAAGAAAACTATCGGTATTTTATTTTCAATTTTAAAGGACAATTATTTTTTGATTAATTTCTGATTACTAAATTATATATCTGCCAAACCTACAGACACACAATAACATATGGAATAAACATATACAATCCATTAAAACGAGCATAAAGCCAAACAAAACAAATACTTAAATAATTACAATACGCAATATAATGTTATATAATGTATATTATGTAAACTTAAATTTGTGAAAATACCCTGTTCTCTTTATTGGCATTAAATACTTGCAATCAATGTTGCTTAATTCCATTAAAAAAAATAAATTCTATAAAAATAAATTTTTACTTAATTATGAGGGACAAATGGACAAAGATGCTTTGGCTGTAGAATTTCTTAAAATTTATTATTCCTGTCATCCAGGAAAGCTACCAGAAAACGCTGATAAGGCTTTTGAGGAAATTTCTCAATTACATAAAAAATATAAAGGACGAGTTATTGGGGATTTAAAGAAAAAATCTGAAAGATTTGTAGACAATTATTTTGACAAAAAGGACGACAATTATTTGTAATTAATATGTGGGGACAAATAAAATCAGCTATAAGTTTTATTCTTTTACAACTTTAGCACTTGATTTAGTTGGAACAAAAGCTTTCCCTTTTATCTTTTCATATAATTCTTCACGATATATTTCAATTTCTCTGGGGGCTTCTATTCCAAGTTTAACCTGATTGCCATCAATTTCTACTACAATTAACTTCACATCCTCACCAATTGTTATAGACTCCCCTAACCTTCTTGTTAATACAAGCATTTAATTTGCTCCTTTAGATTTTAGTCCAAGTGGGTTTTCTTTTTTCTAAAAACGCACTTAGTCCTTCATAAAATTCATCTGTTTGTCTAAAACTAGCGTTTATTTCAGCAAGCCTGTCTATCTCTTTTTCATTCTCCAAATATTGAAAAGAACTTAAGATTTCTTTAGTAACTTGAATGGCTTTTGGAGAATTTTTTTCTAAGTCTTTTATCAGCTGTTCAATAGTTTTATCAATTTGAGATTCTGGAATAACTTTGTTTATTAGTCCGCATTCCAATGCCTCAGATGCAGATAATATTTTTCCGGTTAACAATAACTCCCTGGCTTTTCTTTCTCCAATTTGTTTAATTAAAAATACAGACACCATTGCAGCAACAAATCCTATTTTAACTTCTGGATAGCCAAAAATTGCGTTTTCGTCTGCAATAACAAAATCGCAAACAGAAGCTAATCCACAGCCGCCTGCCAGAGCCGGACCTACAACTTTAGCGATAACAGGTTTGGGGAAATTAAGAATTTTTAAATACAAATCCGAAAGTGATTTTGAGTCTTTCACATTATCAGAAAAATTATTTTCTCTCAATGAGATCATATATGATAAATCTGCACCACTGCAAAATGCATTGCCTGTGCCGGAAAGTATGACAACTTTGGTAGAATCATTTTGTTTTGCGTAATTAAATGCTTCTTTTAAATCACCTATAAGCTGATCATTCAATGCGTTTTTTTTATCAGGACGATTTAATAGTATCGTAGTTGTATTTTTATCCTGTTTAATTAGTACTGATTTTAGAATTGGACAACTCATGTTTGTAAAACACCGGCATTAAAATGATTATATTTAATTTCAGGATTCTTGGTTACGGCTTCTAAAGATACTATTAACCTCTCCCGGGTTTCTTCTGGCAAAATTATTTCGTCCACCCAAAGTCTGGCAGCAGCATATCGGGCATCTGTTTGATGATCATAGCTTGATTTTATTTGATCATGAAGAGCTTTTTTCTCATCTTCAGATAGTTTCTCCCCTTGTCTTTCTAATTGTTTGATTTTTATACCAGACAAAGTATTAGCTGCCTGGCTTCCTCCCATTACAGCATATTTAGCGCTTGGCCATGCATAAATAAAATTTGGAGAATATGCCTTACCACACATTGCATAATTCCCTGCTCCAAATGTACCACCAATTATGAGGGAAATTTTAGGTACAACCGAATTAGAAACCGCATTTACTAATTTTGCGCCAGCCTTGATAATGCCAGAGTATTCTGCATCCCGTCCAACCATAAATCCATTTACGTCATGGATAAACAGTAAAGGGATTTTATTCTGATTACAATCCATTATAAACCGGGCAGCTTTTTCTGCACTTTCTGTATAAATCACACCTCCAAATTGAGGTGGCTGCCCTTTTTTAATTATGTGTTTTTTTTGGTTTGCGATTATTCCAACCGGGTACCCACCTATATGTGCGTAACCACATACTATTGTTTTGCCATAGTTTCTTTTATATTCAACAAATTCTGCGTCATCAATAATCCTGGGAAGTACATCAAAAATATCATATGGAGTTGAACCTTCAAATGGTACAATTTTATAAAGCTCCTTTTTCTCATATTTATTTTTCCTGGAAGCTATAGGCTTTATACCAGAGTCATCGAAACCACCCATTTGTTTAACAAGTTTTCTAAGATGATCTATTGCTGCCGGATCATCTTTTTCTTTATAATCGATAGTCCCGCTATTTTCAGAGTGCATTTTTGCACCACCTAAATCTTCGGCGCTAATCTCTTGTCCAATGGCTGCTTTTACTAATGCCGGACCAGCTAGAAACAATCCGCTTCCTTCCGTCATTAAAATTTTATCTGTCATTACAGGTAAATATGCACCACCCGCAACACACATACCCATTATAGCTGTAATTTGAGGAATACCCTTTGAAGACATTCGTGCATTCAAATAGAAAACTCGGCCAAAATCATCCTGATCCGGGAAAACATCTTCTTGTAATGGTAAAAAAATCCCGGCAGAGTCTACTAAATATATTGTTGGCAGATGGTTTTCAAAAGCAATTGTTTGCGCCCTAATAACTTTTTTTGAAGTCATAGGAAAAAATGAACCAGCTTTAACAGTGGCATCATTTGCTATAATCATACACAAACGGTTATGAACATAACCTATTCCACAAATTGTTCCTGCAGAAGGCGCCCCGCCCCACTCTTTATACATTTCAAATGCAGCGAACTGAGACAATTCAAAAAAAGTAGTTTTAGGATCTATTAGTTTTGAGACACGTTCACGCGCTGTAAGACGGTTTTTCTTATGCTGTTTCTCAATATTACTTTTCCCGCCACCCAAATTAATTAATTCGCGCTGGGATTTAATCTCCGCAATAAGAGACAGCCATTTTTTTTCGTTTTCTAAAAAAGATGGTTTCGATAAATCTACAGAACTGGTTATTTTATCGGTGGATTGTTTAGCCAAAATTCCTCCATGATGGCGTTTTAAAAAAAGATATAGTTCAAAAAAATAAGCAGAAAATTTGTGATCTATATCAATTTTGAAAATAATATATGCAGGGCAAAATTTAAGATATATATCATTTTTGTCAAGAACTATTAATTATTCTGATAGATATATTAACCTGAAATATCTTTCAATAATTGAAACCTGATATTTCTAACAGCGGTCCCATCTTTTATTGAAAACGGTATACAATGAGAGTTAGGATAAGTATTGGTATAAAAAGCTATGCGCTTTTGTAAATCTTGTTTCTTAATCTTATCTGTTTTGCTGAGTATTAAAGAAAAATTTAACCCGAAATGCTCTAACCAGCTAAGCATTTCCCTATCGCTTTCCATGTGATTATGCCGGGAATCTATTAAAAGGTAGACTCTTCTTAAATTTTTATTTTCAAGAAAGTATGTTTCAATCATTTTTTGCCATTTGGCTTTTTGCGATTTTGGGATTTTCGCATATCCATATCCAGGTAAATCAACACAATAGATTTGATCATTTACATTGAAATAATTAATCAGTTGCGTTTTACCAGGCGTTGAAGATGTCTTAACAAGATTTTTACGCTGGAATATTGAATTGAGTAATGATGATTTTCCGACATTTGAGCGACCTGCAAAGGCAACTTCGGGAAGTATTAATGATGGAGATTGTTCTCTTGTTGTAGCACTTTTTTCAAAGGTAACTTTTGAAAAATCTTTTTCTTTTAGCATTTCAAATATTTGCGATACTATTTTGGTATAGTATCGCATATCTTTTATAATTAGTAAGTTTAAACAAGAGCTGCAATTTTTGCTTCAATTTGCCCTTTTGGTACAGCACCCAATAGTTGATCTACTGGTTTACCTTCTTTGAAAAAAAGAAGTGTTGGGATTGAACGAATGCCATAGTTCATAGAAGATTGTGGATTTTGATCAACATCCATTTTACCAACTTTGATTTTCCCTTCAAACTCATTGGCCAATTCTTCAACCAAAGGCGCAATAATACGGCACGGTGCACACCACTCTGCCCAAAAATCTACTAAAACAGGTACATCAGATTTTAATACCTCTTCTTCAAAATTACCATCACTCAATTCTACATATTTTGCCATTATTCCTCCAGAAATACTGTTATTTTTTTTTCAAAGTTAGGCAGTTTTCTATTAGCCTACAACTCAATCATACAAAAAATGTTACTTTTTTGCTTCAGGTTTAAAAATAATTTTACCTCTAATTTCAGCCGTCCCGGATTGAATCATTCCAATTTCTTTTGCTGCAGCAAATGATAGATCTAAAATCCTGTTTCTAACAAATGGGCCGCGGTCATTTATTCGGACAGTTACTTTTTTATTGTTGGAAAGATTTTCTACCTCAATTATTGTATCGAAAGGTAGTGTTTTATGTGCCGCTGTGAGATCATACATATTAAATGTCTCGCCATTTGCGGTTTTACGCCCATGAAATTTTTTTCCATAATATGAGCTTACACCAGAAATGTATTCAAACTCTGTATTTACTCTTTGATATCTCCATGAATTATTTTCGGGTGGCCTGTGTCTAAGGCTTCTATCAATTGTACATGATTGATAGATGAAAAACCCTACTACAATTATAATAATAGATATATTTTTTCTAATCATTTATCGGGTTTTCATCATTTTGAGGTAAAACATCTGGTTTAGCCAGAGTGGAATCTGGTGTCAAAGTATTTAATGATTGTGTTGAATCGGATGGTGCGGGTTCAATTTTTTCTTCAGGTGGTTCTGCAATTTTATTTTTAGCAATTTTGCCCTGCTCACTTTGTGGGTATTCTTTTGCCAGCACTCTATAGCTTTCAAGAGCATTGTTTATATCTTCTAAATAGTTTTCATAAATATATGCCGATGCATAGCGGGATTTTGTTGCCCATACTGATCCAGAATCATTAATGGCTACCTCATTAAATACATTGATTGCATCGATAAATTTTTGCTCATCAACAAGGTTTTCGGCTTCAAGAAACATTGTTTTTGAAATATTTGAATTATCAGATTTTAATTCTTCAGTTTCAATACCGGATAGTTTTTTTCCATAAATGGTATTTGGGTAATTTTGTATGATTATATTTTTTAATGAATCGGCAGTTAAAGAGTCTCCGTCGATATCTTTAAAAATATAATAAAGTGAAAAATATGCTTTGGGTGTCAGCAAACTATCTGAATGATTTTCCACAAAATGGAAATAACTAGCTTTGGCACTATCATAATGCTGATAGTTTAATAAAAAGAATTCAGCAATTCTAAAATCATTTTTTAACAGACTCGCTTCGACAACTTCAGGCTTTCTGGAAACCGCAATCTTTTTTTCTTTAATTTTTGGTGTTACAATTTTTAGGCTGTCTTCCTCTGCTTTAAGATTAGCGATATTTGCAATTTGCATAGCTTGCCCAAAATTTGCCTCAGACCGGGTTGTATCAGTTTGATCTACTACGAGAGTATCTGTTCCGGTAACAAGACTGTCTACCAAGTTAGAATCTCCATGAGCAAGATTGAACATGTCATCGCGATCTTTATTGAGCTGTTTTTTTATTTTTATATAGTCTGCGAGTATTTTGGAACGCTTAACAGCCTCTTCAGCAGATTCTGATTTGGAAAATTGTTTTTTTACCTGGTCATATTTTATTTTTGCAGAATCAAGCCAACCAAACTCAAATTCATAAATCTGAGCTATATAAAAATTCGCTAAGGCAGAACCATTTGTTCGCGGGTAAGTATTTATAACTTCATTATAGTTTTCTACTGCAAAATTAGAATCACCTTGAAGTTCAATCATATTTGCTAATTTTGTAGCGATCATTGAAAAATGCTTTTTAAAACGCTGATCACGCAATGTTGTTTTTAATATTTCCTCAGCCCGTTCATAATTCCCCAACTCGATTAAAGAGTTTACCATTTGTATAATAGAATCATATTGTTTAATGATTGGTAGATCATACCCCAAAACTTCTTCATAGCTTTCGATTGCAGTTTGGTAATCATCTAATTGATAATAGGAATCTGCAAGTTTATATTGTGCCCTGCCCGCTGTTTCAGAATTTGAAGTTGCATTAATGCATTCTGTAAAGTTAGAGATTGCTTCTTCGTATTCCCCTGAGAGAAAAAATAACTCGCCCATGTTTAGATATGCTTCTGCCCGAATTTCATCGTTTTCTGTTTTTGAAATCATACTTCTAAATTTCAATAATGCCTGCTCATTATCTTCTCGTTTCAAGTATGTTTTTGCAAGCCAAAGCTCTGCTTCAGGAATCAAATCAGATCTCAAGTATTTCTGTAGAAACTGCTCAAGTATTTCTTGAGATTTGTCATATTCCTCAAGCTGGTAATATGATTTTCCAATAAGGAATAATGCATCGTCAGCCCAAGAACTGCTATCACCGTAAAAATCAATTACTTTCCAGGATTTGGCAATCGAAGCATCAAAATGCTTTATTACATCAGCAGGAATTTTATCTTGTGTGTTGTTTTCCTTTTTTTCAAGCCCCGCCCTATAGTTCTCTTCTGCGTTAAAAAAGGTATTATAATAGGCGCAACTGGTAATAGAAAAAAAGATAACTACTACAATTTTAATGTGATTCATAAATATTTATCTTAACCTGTCTAAAATTATTACAAGATTTGTTAATACTTTTGCTGAAGGATAATTTATTACCTCATCAGCACTGTCCGAAAGTGGCGTTTTTTCAGTATTTATTTCAACCAGATAAGCACCATTTCCTTTTGCGATATAAGGCAATGAAGCAGCCGGCTCAACAAGCGATGATGTTCCAATCGATATAAAAACTTCACATGTGGCTGATGCTTCTTGGCCTTTACTTAAAACTTTTTGATCTAATGCCTCTCCAAATAAAATAACATCCGGTTTTAAAACAGAACCACATTTAGTGCATTTTGGAACTACTGATTCATCAATTTGTTCAGAATCAGACAAAGTTAAATCGCTGCAATTTGTACACCTGTTACGCTTTATATTACCGTGAAGTTCAATCGGTTTACTGCTTCCGGCTTTTGTATGTAAATTGTCCACATTTTGGGTGATTAAAGTAAAATCTTCAAAATAATTTTCCATATCCACTAAAGAGAAATGTCCCAGATTTGGCTTTATTTCCTTTAAAAGGCTCCTGCGCCAATGATAGAACTCCCAAAATAATTTTGGATCACTTTCAAGAGCATCAATTGTGGCAAGTTTTTCAACAGGATTATTCTTCCATAATCCATCTTTTCCTCTAAATGTCGGAACACCGCTTTCTGCAGAGACGCCTGCCCCGGTTAGAACTGTTACAGTATAAGCGTTTTTTAATCGTAAGATTAGTTTCTCAGAAAACATTCTTTAAACTCCGCTGAATAAAATTATAAAAACTTAAATAACTCAAGCATTGCCCATGGAACAAAAGAAATAATTAATAATCCCAATGTGCTGAAATAATTTAAACGTGCCAATTTTAATATATAATTAATAGCAAACTGGCTACCAATAAATTCACCCTTTTTTGTATAAATAAAAATAGAAAAAATTGCCCCGCAAAAAGAAAGTACAATTTGATAGGTTAATGCAAGGCCTGCATAAAATGTTGAATAATGAAATAAAATATGTTTGGTTGGCCCAATTCCAAATAAATCAAAATACTTCAAACCAATACCTATAAAAAGAAAAACTATTACCAATAAAGTTAAAGTATATGAAATAAAGTAAAACCTGGATGTTTTTTGATTCCTGTTTTTACTAAATAAGCGAAAAGCATAGGTATAAATTATAAACAGTACAATCACAGGACCATAAAAAATGATATTAAAATCAATAAAACTTAGTGATTTCGAATTTGCAGAATATGTTAACAGCTCAGGTAATGCAACATCTTTTGTAAGCAGATAATAAAAAACAAGCCCAGTCAGTCCCCCTACAGTAAGTATTATAGAAAATACTTTTATAAGTTTTTGAATAAAGTAGTGTCTATAATTTGGCTTAAACCTAAAATATAGAAATGAAAAAAATAAAATAATGAGATTAGTAATCAAAAAAGCAGATTGTAAAAATGAAAAAGTAAAAAAAGAAAAATCAACCTTAATTAAGTTATTAGTCTTAGTGAGTTCATTATTTATTATTAAAACAGAAGACAGCTGTGCAATGGAGAATATAGCAATTAATATAAAAACCGATTTAAAAAGTATATGAAAACGCGAGTTCTGCGAGTGGAATTTCTTATCATCTTCTGTGGACTTTTCTTCAAGGTTTTTTTGCAGCGATATGGAATATTCATTTAAAAAATAAAATATTACCGGAGTAAACAATAAAAATAAATTTGAACTGAGGAAGAGATAATCATATAGCAATGATAAATCCCAATGTTATTATTGATTAGTTAAGTTTTTTAAAATTGAATCTAAAATTGAAACGGCTGTATCAATGTGTTTATTTTCAATAATTAGAGGAGGTACAAACCTTAATACAGTTCCGCCCCCAGCAACATTAAAAATAAGTTTTTCCTTTAATGCTAAATCTTTTATCTCAATTGCAGAATGATGCACTTCAACGCCGAGGATAAGCCCGCGTCCTCTAACTTCTTTTATAATACTCGGGTATTTTTTGGCCAAGCTTTCTAATTTTGCTTTAAAATATGTTCCTTTTTCTATGATACTTTTCAAAAAAGTATCGGTACTTACATAATTAACTGTTGCCAGGCCGGTTGCACATGCAAGTGGATTGCCACCATATGTGGTACCATGTTCTCCAATTTTAAACAGATCTTTTATCTTTTCAGAAACCAGAAAAGCACCTAGTGGCAATCCACCGCCAAGGCCCTTTGCTGTGGCAATTGCATCCGGAATAAAATCATAATGCTCAAAATTATAAAATGCTCCGGTACGTCCTACTCCAGTTTGGATCTCATCAGCAACGACAAGAAAGTCATATTTTTCTTTACCGGATTTTATGGCCTCAATCATTTCTGGTGAAATTTCTCTAATACCGCCTTCTCCGGAAATTCCTTCAAAAAAGACGCCGGCTACATCATCATCAAGCACCATTTCAAAAGCATTTACATCATTATAGGGCACAATTTCAATATTTGGTAAAAGTGGTTGAAAACCTTTCCTGTACTTCTCTTGTCCTGTAATTGAGACAGCTCCAATAGATCGGCCATGAAAGCTACCTTGAAAGCTAATGATTTTTGATTTGTTTCGCTCATTGCCCCATTTCTTTACCAGCTTTAGCAAACCTTCTATTGCTTCGGTACCACTATTTGTAAAAAAAACTTTACTAAAAGGTGTCAGTTCAATCAGCTTTTTTGCCAGGCTAATATGAATTTCCTGAACAAATAAATTGCTTAAATGTAAATTCTTCTCAACCTGCTTAATGATGGTTTCTTTAATCAGAGGATGGTTATAACCAAGTGCATTTACTGCAATTCCAGCTAAAAAATCGAGATATGCACTCCCATCATCATTATAAAGCCAAACTCCATCCCCGTGTGTAATATTTAGAGGAATACGTTTATAAACATCTATTAAATATTGTGATGCCCGAGTATTTATATCCATTATTTTGAGGCTATAAGAATTAATTTAGTTTGTGCATCATATTTTCTTTGAGAATCGGGAAATTCGTCGATAACTTTTTGGAACATTGTTTGCGCCATTTGTCCATTACCCGCTTTTTCATAATTAAACCCTGCCAGGTAAATGTATTCTGAGGCCTGCACTAATTTCCCTGCTTTACTTGATGCTTTTTCATAATTTTCAGCTGCGCCGGTATAATCCTTTTCAGTTTCAAGACAAGCGGCAATTCCTGCGTATGCTGAAGAAACCAACAATTGATTTCCTGAATATGATCCTGCAAATTCTTTAAACTGCATTTTAGCTTCTTCAAAATGCTGCTCATTAAAATTAAGGTTTGCAAGCAAAAATATACCCTGTTCAGCGGCGTCTGTTCCAGAATAACCTTCTTTTAAAACATTTAAAAAGTCCCGTGATTTGCTGAAATTAAACTGATCAAACTCAATCTGTGCCTTACCAAGCAGTGATGAGGCTTCCATTTCCCTGTTTTCCATCATCGAGCTAACCCATATAAAAATAAGGGCAACTGCAAGAACCCCAACAACCGTATAAAGGATGCTGTTTTTATTCTCTTCATATAGCGTTTGTCCTTTTAACAAACCATCCAATAATGGATCTTTTTTTAAATCTTTTTTGTTGATTTTCTTTTTCTGTGGTTTAAGCATTTCGCACTTTCCTTTCTATGGTACTTCCAATGTATTTTACTTATATTTTTAAAGTTATTTAGTGCCCCATCCAGGACTCGAACCTGGGCACCGGGATTAGGAATCCCGCGCTCTATCCGCCTGAGCTAATGGGGCAAAAGAAAAGCCGAAATTTACTTCGGCTTTAAAATTATATCAAATTTATATGTGTAATATTTTAGATTTTAATCATCGTTTCCAAAATGAATAACAGCCCCAAGCGACATTAGAAATTCATTTCCTTTAAAAGTAATATTATCATCATCATCAATTACAGCTTCTGTTCCTCCAAATTCAAAACTGCCATCCAAAATAACATTACCCAAAATCAGGCCTACACCGGCGGTTAGAACATTTGTAACAATCTGATCACCAGCATCATCCACGGCACCGGAAGGATTGTTATAAAATCCGAGCCTAACAGGAATTACAGAATTACCACTTGTTATTAAATATTCTCCTCCAAAATGGATAGAGTTAATATCTTTGCCACCAATTTTCTCGTCAGTTGGTGCAAAGATAATTTCTGAAACAGGACGGTTATTATAATCAATGGCAAAAAGTAGATTGTCGGTGGCACGGAATGCGGCACCCACCCTGAAAAACAGTGGTGCTTCAAAATCAACTTTCTCCCCATCAAAAGACATTCCATCAAATTTTGTATATTTAAATGACCTGGTATGTGGCAAATTAAAATTAGCACCTATGGATAGATTTTCTGTTGGCTTAAAAAGTAATCCCATATCCATTGCAACCCCTGAATACTCAATTTCATAATCATATTCAGAAAGAATGAACTCGTCTAATTCTTCACTGCCGCTACCCTCCTCTACTCCGGTAAGGATATTAATGGTTGCCCCAACTGAGATCATTTCATTTAATTGAACACCTATTGCCGGAGCTATTGAATTTATCCCGCCATCAACATTGTCTTTAATAATATTATCAAAAAATGATGCCGAGATTCCATCCCCTTTTATAGTTTGAGTGATTTCACCACTAAAGTCATACATTCTGCGTAATGCTATTCCACCAACAATGTTAAATTCACCAACATTAAATGGCACAACAAAACTAAGAAAATTAAGCTGAAATTTTGATTTAACATCAATATCCCAGGACTCAATTCCTCTAACAGAGTTGGAAAAGCCTTCTATTGTCCCACTACCTGTTCCAAGGCGTCCAACTACGCTAGCTTCAATTTGGTATAATTGAGATAAACCCGCTGGGTTCCAGGATATGGCAGAAGCGTCATCTGCAACCCCAGTAAATGCATAACCTAAACCGGCTGCACGGGCGCCATTTCCGTTTAATCCAAACTCAGCAAAGTTTTGGCCAAAAGCCGGTAAACTAAATAAAAGAAAAAGTAGTGTAAAAATTAATTTCATTCTGCAGCCTCCCTATTTTGTTAAAAATTTATCGCCTAATGCGACAATCTGTCCTTCAGACTTTTTAATTATTTTTGCAGTAGAAAATTTTTCCAATGACTCCGTTACTAAAACTTCACCAATGATGATAGTGTCTTTACCTAAAACTTCTCCGGTAATTGGGTGTCTTAGTTCCCGGCCTTCTTTATAAATTATACACTTCAAACCCTTCTTTAATCCAGCCATACGTCCGCCATCTAACAAAATTTTCCCATCCGGATTAACCTGTATAACTGTGCCTTCTACAAGCGGAAGGCTTTGTGTAAACTTATTGGCCAGATTTTCAACAGTATTCTTAACACTCAAAGCGTCAGCACTACCGGAATAAGCATCGTGTGCGATTATTATAGTCGCAGATTCAGTGTCGATTGCGCGGGCATCAATACTTATAGAGCCTGACTTGGTAGCAGCAACCGAGCCAATGATTATGGCATCTACGCCCAAACCTTTACCTAACTCAGCAGCGGTGGAAGCATCTAAAATACCACTCATTCCCAACTGTTGCTCTTCAATTATTTTATCAAGTTGGCTTCTTTCAATTACTTTAAATCGTTCCTGGTTAAAAAGCGCAGTAATCATTTTATCAAGAATAATTTCACCAAGATCTTTACTAGCACCTTTGTTTTGAAATGGTAAAATGGCCACGCTCATTCTCTCACCTACCAGTTTGATTGTCTTTTTTCCAACAATCATTTTCTTTTCAGGATTAGTCTTCTTCTTTGTTTCCTTTTTTGGTGTAATTGTCACAGGAGCTGGGGGTAAAGTTCCAGAATTTATTTTCCCCAAAAACTCCTGCGCCCTTACACTAGGCGCCATCCGGGCAGATTTTTTTAAAAATTTTTCAGCTTTATCCTTTTGCCCTAAATGATAATATGCAATTCCAAGTTCTCTATTAGGGAAATACTTTATAAAATGCATTCCATATGTACGGATTTTTTTTGTATCCTTTCCCTTAACTTTCAAAGCCATCTGAAACTTTGTAACAGCTAATTCATAGTTTCCTTCTTTAGAAGCTTTCACTCCCTGGGCATATTGTCTAAACCATTCTTCGCCTGCTTGCAATTGAGATATACTTAGCAACATAATCCCAATTATTGCAATTAAAAGCTTTTTCATATAATTCCCTAAAATGAAGTTAATATTTAATTATTGATTCAATTGGATAACTAGAAAGACCCCGGCGTCCTTCTAAAAATGATAATTCAACAAGAAACAAGATTCCGGCAATTTCTGCTTTGCACATTTTAACCAATTCAACCGAAGCCTTGGCAGTACCTCCAGTAGCAAGTAAATCATCAACTATAACAACTTTTGCTCCACTAAAAAAAGAATCTTTATGAATTTCAAGTGAATTTGATCCGTATTCAAGATCATAATTTATTTTATAGGTGTCATACGGCAGTTTCCCCGGTTTACGTACCGGAACAAAACCAATATCCAATTTATATGCTAACGCCGATCCAAAAATAAACCCACGCGATTCGATTCCGCATAAAAAATCAGGTTTCCATGAAATACATTTTTCAGCTAAAATATCAATCGAGTCTTTTAGTAAATCACTATCCTGTAATACTGGAGTAATATCTTTAAAATTTATACCTTTTTTGGGGAAATCTGGTATATTGCGAATAGAAGATTTTATGTTTTCTATGGACATATTTAAACCACTACTTCAAATATTTTTAATGAATCATTTATATTTTCAGGTACTTCTTTGATTGAATCAACTCTGGACAATGCCGGACCTTTTTTTATGTTTGATTTGAATTGCTCCAAATTATTAATAGTGCCTTGAGCAAAAATCTCAACATTACCGTTTCGGGTATTTCTTACAGTGCCCAATATATTAAGTTTTTGGGCTGCTGTTAGCACAAACCATCGAAAGCCAACTCCCTGCACCCGCCCTTCAACAATATATTTATAAGCAAAGATTTTCATTATTTATGGATATAACCGACTCATTAATCTTGGAAATGGAATGGTTTCTCTTACATGTGATAATCCACAAATCCAGGAAACGGTCCGCTCAATTCCTAAACCAAACCCAGAATGAGGAACACTACCATATTTACGGATGTCGAGATACCAGGCAAATGCTTTTTCGGGTAAATTATGTTCCTTTACTCTTTGCAATAAAACCTGATGGTCGTCTTCGCGTTGAGAGCCACCAATTATTTCACCATAACCTTCAGGCGCCAACATATCCATTGCTAAAGCTAATTTTGGATTATCTTCATCCCTTTTCATGTAAAAAGCTTTAACTGCTGCCGGATAGCGATGTACAATTACCGGACGGTCAAACTGCTCTGAAATTACAGTTTCATCAGTTCCGCCAAAATCACCACCATATTCAAAATCAATATTGTTCTTCTTTAGTATTTCTACAGCTTCATCATAAGAGATTTTTGGGAAAGGCGCTTCAATTTTTTCAAGTTTTTCGATATCCCGTTCAAGAAGAACCAATTCTTTGCGGCGATTTTTTAATACGCTTTTTACGATATGAGAAATAAACTCTTCAGCAACCTGCATATCTTGGGCAAGATCGCAAAAAGCCATTTCAGGTTCAATCATCCAAAATTCAGTTAAATGCCTTCGTGTTTTAGATTTTTCAGCACGGAAAGTAGGCCCGAAACAATAAATATCTCCAAAAGCCATTGCAGCTGCTTCGCCATATAATTGCCCGCTTTGTGCAAGATAGGCTTTGTCTTCAAAATAGTCTGTCTCAAATAAGTTTGTTGTTCCTTCAGCGGCATTTGGAGTGAAAATTGGAGTGTCAACAAGAGTAAATCCTCTGTCATCAAAAAACTCCCTGGCAGAGCGAATAATTTCATGCCTGACACGAATAATAGCATGTTGCCTGGAAGACCTTAACCATAGATGGCGATGATCCATTAAAAAGTCTGTACCATGCTCTTTTTTAGTGATTGGATATTCTTCAGCTAAATTTACAATTTCAAGAGCTGAAACCTGCATCTCAAAACCAAGTATGGAACGATCATCTTTGGCAATCTTGCCTGTAACTCGTAATGCACTTTCCTGGGTTAGTTTTGTTGCATCTTCAAATATCTGTTCGGAAACGTCTCCTTTAAATACAACACATTGAATCGTTTCTGATCCATCCCGAACAAGTAAAAAACGCAGTTTACCGCTGGACCTTTTGTTATACAACCAGCCTTCAAATGTTACTTCCTGATCTAAGTAATTTGCAACATCTTTTATTTTAATAATTTGTGACATTTATTTCCTTGTAATTAGAATTAAATCATACTAAATGAGCATTGTAAATTATACCTATGCGTAATATTTATCAACATTATAAACGATTATTTTATAGTGATTCACTATTCTTTTGGTGATTTCCCTTTTATAAAATCTTCAATCATTTTGACATCGACTTCCGATCCAATAAACAGCGGGGTTCTTTGATGAAGTTCGGTTGGTACTATATCCATTATTCTCTGGGTTCCATCGCTTGCCCTACCACCTGCCTGCTCTATTATAAAAGCCATAGGATTTGCTTCATAGGTTAAACGAAGTTTTCCATTTGGCGCGTGTTGGTTTGCCGGATAAAGGTAAACGCCGCCATATAAAAGGTTACGGTGGAAATCACTTACCATAGATCCAATATAGCGTGAATTTAAAGGCCTTCCAGTTGGTTCATCTATTTGCTTTACATAGTGAATGTAGTTTTTTATTGTCTGGTCCCAATAGTCAAAATTTGATTCGTTAACGCTGTAGATATCGCCTTTCTTCGGTGTTTTCATATCCGGGTGAGACAAAACAAATTCACCATAACTTGGATCGAGAGTAAAACCATGCACGCCATTCCCTGTCGTATAAACAAGCATTGTGCTGGAGCCATACACAACATAGCCTGCGCAAATTTGTTTGTTACCGGGTTGCAATAAGTCATCGATAGTTCCCGGTCGCCCATCGGGAGTAACCCGTGTATAAATTGAAAAAATAGTCCCCACACTTACATTTGCATCAATATTGCTCGATCCATCCAGCGGATCAAATAATATGGCATATTTACCAAGTGGAAAATTTTCGGGTATGGCCATGGGGTGCTCTTCCTCTTCTGAGCCCATTACACATAGATGACCACCATGATCCAGTGCCCTGAACATTGTTTCATGCGCAAAAACATCTAATTTTTTTACTTTCTCACCTTGTATATTTGTTGTACCTTCTTCTCCTAAAACGCCCATCAAACCTGCTTTATTTGTATGGTAAGAGATGAGTTTTGCGGCAAAGGCAATGTCGTTCATTAAATCTGTGAAAGCTCCTGTTGCATGCGGATGCTTTCTTTGTTCCTCTATAATGTGTCTGGTAAGGGTAATTATTGATGGCATTCTTTCCTCTAAGATTATTTATTTATTAAATTATTAAAAATAGAAATCATATTTCAAAAAACTGATAAATTTTCTCTGTTAACCCCAATCTTCAATTTTTGATGCGCGAGTCATCAAATCAATCATCGCCTTTTGTGGGGATTTGTTATTAAATAGTGTGTGGTAAATTTGTTCGGTAATTGGCATGACAACATTGTTTTTTTGCGAAATTTCATAGGCAGAAAGTGTTGTCTTCACGCCCTCTGCAACCATTACCATTTCATCTAATACTTCTTTTAATGAACGCCCCTTGCCGATTTGTTCCCCAACATGCCTGTTACGGGAATGCTTACTCATACAGGTTACAATCAAATCTCCCATTCCGCTTAATCCGGCAAATGTATCACTTTTTGCACCTAACTCCACACCCAACCTGTTTATTTCTACAAGCCCACGGGTTATTAATGCGGCCTTTGTATTATCGCCAAAACCAGCTCCATCACAAATACCCGCTGCTAAAGCAATAATATTTTTTAAGGCTCCTCCTAATTCGACACCAATTACATCATCATTTGCATAAACACGCAAATATTGATTTATAAATGCTTCCTGAACTATTTTTGCTGATTCTATACTTTTGGATGCAGATACAATAGCTGTTGGGATTTTTCTGCCAACTTCTTCGGCATGGCTTGGGCCAGATAAAGCAACAATTTTATTGGGATCAACTCCACCGGCTTGTTCTATAACTTGTGATATTCGCAAATAAGTATCATTTTCGATACCCTTGGAAACAGTTACCCAAATAGGATCGGGCCCTTGAAGAACAGATTTAATATTTTCAACTACTTTACGTGTTACCTGGGATGGAACCGCGCTAACTATTATTTCGGCATCACTGACGATTTCTTTCATATTTGTTGAGATCAAAAGTGATTCAGGTATTTTTACACCGGGTAAAAAATCCCCGTTTTCTCCTGTATCTTTAATTTTATCGACTTGTTTTTGATCAAGTGTCCAACATTTAACGGCATGGCCGTTTTCATATAAAACCAAAGCCAGGGCTGTTCCCCAACTACCTGTTCCAATTACAGATATATTCATAGAATCCCCTTATTTATTACTTGAAAAACTAATTTTGCTTTCTGTACCGGCTATTAATCTCTTAATGTTTTCTCGGTGGGCAAACCAGATAAGTGCAACTACAATACCACCAATGATAAGCAAAATATCCGGAGTGTTTTGGTTAAAGACAAAGCGTTGAATAGCTAAAGTAGCTGCAAAGGTTAAGGCTGCAAGGAGTGATCCAAGGGAAACATATCTTGTAACCGCCACGATTATTGCAAATATTGTGAGTGCAATCGAAAGCGCCAATGGTGCAATTCCTAAAAAAACACCTGCTGCAGTTCCAACGCCCTTACCTCCTTTGAATCCGGCAAATATAGTCCAGATATGACCTATTATGGCAGCAATTGCTGCAAGGATTTGATAATAAACAACATTGTCAGCACCACCGATAATCATGGGCGCAATCCAGAACACAGGTATAAAACCTTTTAACATGTCTATCAAAAGTACTACCAGACCTGCTTGCCAACCTAAAACACGTACAACATTTGTAGCACCGGCATTTCCGCTTCCGTGATCCCTGATATCAATTTTCTTGAGTATTTTACCGGCAATTATTGCTGTAGGAAATGAGCCAAAAAGATAGGCGATGATGGCAACGAGTAATGCATCAAACATAAAGGACCCCAAGGTTTTGTGCAGAAGTGAAAAAAGCCATCAGGCTGATGACTTTTATGTATAAATATACAAATGTTTAGTTTACAATCAAATGAAGACGCTAAACGATTTCACCTATTATCCAGGCTTTTTCATTTTGCATTTTTATTTCATTTTGCAATTGCAGACTCTGATTTTCCGGAACAATTAAGATTAAACCAATACCAAGATTAAATGTATTTCTCATATCTTCGGTTGGAACGGATCCTGTTTTTTGAATCAGCTCAAAAACAGGTTGAGAGTCCCACGACTCCCAATCAATTGATAGACTAAGACCTTCAGGTAAAATGCGTTTTGTATTGCCAATAATCCCACCACCCGTTATATGTGAAATTCCATTAATATTATATTTGTTTAATGAACTTTGGATTATACCAAGATAGCATTTATGAACTCGCAAAAGTTCCTCAGCTAATGTACAGCCAAGATCATCTATATGTTGATTAACTTCAAAGCTTTGAAACAATACTTTTCTAGCCAGGGAGTAGCCATTTGTATGCATTCCATTCGAAGCAATTCCTATAAGTTTATCACCTTTTTGGATTTTTTCACCGGTTACAATCTGATCTTTTTCAATAATACCAACAATTGTCCCACACAGGTCGTAATCCTTGTCATGATAAATCCCCGGCATTTCAGCTGTTTCCCCGCCTACCAAGGCTACTTCGCTATTTTTACAACCGCGTACAAATCCGCTAATCACATTATTAAATACTTGTTCATCCAGATTGGCTGTACCGAAATAATCAAGAAAATAAAGTGGTTTAGCCCCAAGTACGGCAATATCGTTAATGCAGTGATTAACCAGGTCCTCGCCGACTGTATCGTGTTTACCGGCTTTAACGGCTACCGAGAGTTTTGTGCCAACCCCATCTGTACTGGAAACCAGAACCGGTTTTTTATAGCCTTGAGGAACTTCAAACAATCCGCCAAACCCGCCAATTGAGCCAAGGACATTTGGTGTAAAAGTAGATTTAATCATCGACTTTACATCGGAAACGGCCCTTTCACCTTTTTTTATATCAACGCCAGAATCTTTATATGTTATCTCTTTCAACTGCCCTTCTCACCTTCAAATTATTATAAATGATTCGTATAAAACAAAAAAAGGGAGCCAAAGGCTCCCCGATAATTATTCATACATTGCTTCAATTTCTTTTTGATAGTTTTTGATTACCTCTTTGCGTTTTACTTTCATTGATGGTGTAAGCTCACCGGATTCAATAGAAAAAAGCGCTTTTGCGATAATAAACTTCTTTATGGTTTCATAACTTGCTAATCCTGCAGAAAGCCTGTCAATCTCTGCTGAGACCAATTCTTCAACGCCCGGTAAAGAAACCAATTCCTCATAATTTCCAAATTTGAGACCTTTTGCATCGGCCCATTTTTGTAAAGGTTCTTCCGAGCAAACAACTACTGCGCTACAGAATTTTCGTTTATCGCCAAGCATCAGAAATTGCTCAATATATTTACTGGTAACCATATTGCTTTCAATTGGTTGCGGTGCAATGTTTTTACCACCTGCCGTAACAAGGATATTTTTCTTGCGGTCAGTGATCTTTAAAAAGCCATCTTCAAGATGTCCAATATCTCCGGTATGAAACCATCCATCGCTGTCAATAACTTCTTTGGTTTCTGCTTCCTTTTTGTAATATCCAACCATAATATTTGGACCTTTGGCTAAAATTTCACCATCATCTGCAATTTTAATATCTATGCCCGGACCGGCCTTACCAACAAATCCATAGCGAAAAGCATCAAGAGTATTTACAGTAATTAATGGCGATGTTTCGGTCAGACCATAACCTTCAAGAATCATAATACCGGCAGAACCAAAAAACTCGGCAATTTCACCAGATAATGGAGCGCCACCGCTGATCATAAACCTGATGCGCCCGCCAACACGTTCGGCTAATTTACTGAAAACTAATTTGTAGGCAAGGTTGCGTTTAAACTGAAGTAAACCACCTACAGACTGCTTATACATAATTTTGTGAATATATTGCCGTCCAACTCCAACAGCCCAATGAAATATTTTCTGTTTAGCACCTGAACCAAGTTCAACATTCTCTAACACACGCGCATACATCTTTTCATATAAACGCGGTACAGAAGCCATTATTGTTGGTTTTATTTCACCCATATTAACCGGCACAGCATCAATGCTCTCGGCATAAGCGATTGTAGAACCAGCGTAATAAGCCAAATAGTGACCAGCCATTCTTTCAAAAACATGGCTTAATGGGAGGAAACTTAGAAAAGTATCATCCGGCCCAACCGAAAGACATTGTAATCCTCCTTCAATATTTGAAAGTAAATTCCCATGTGTAAGGATTGCACCTTTAGGTTCACCAGTTGTCCCTGATGTATAAATTAATGTAAGCCAATCATCAAGAGACACTTCTGCAACTGCATTTGTTACGCAGTTCGGATCACTTTCCAGAGTACTCGCCCCAGATTCCATATGTTTGTCTAACCCTTGCCATGGTGCATCAATCTTGGAGTTTTTAACATCGATTGTAATAAAATTTTTAAGATTTGAAAGTTTATCTTTTACAGCATTTATTTTATCCATTTGAATATCATCTTCTGCAAAAACCGTTTTTGCCTCTGAATCATTCAAAATATATTGGACTTGCTCTTTTAATAAGGAAGGATAAATTGTTACTAACACTGCCCCAAGACTAACCGTAGCATAATCGATTAAAGCCCATTCCAACCGATTTCCAGAAACTATGGCAACCTTGTCCCCTTTTTCAATACCTAAAGCTGAAAGACCGGCCGCTATTTGTTCTGCACGCCCGATAACATCTTCAAAAGAAACAGACTTCCATTCCCCGTTTTCCTTAAACATATAAGCTGTTTTATCCGGGCTGTCGGTACGTTTGGCAAAAAACATTTCACCAATACTTTTATATTTCATAACACCTCCCTAAAGCTGGCTTGGTTATAATATTTTAAAATGTGGTTTTTGTTGGATCGAAAGATAAAAATATGTACTGCTAAATTACTATTTTTATAATATTTTGCAAAGAAAAATATTATTATTCGTTTAGATAGACAATTTATTTTTCAGCCTGTTTCTTCTTTTTTCAAATCTGGTCTTCCATGATGGGTCAAATATTTGATAACCAAGTTCCGCCTGTAAATCCAATCTTTTAAATGCTTCTTCAACAAGATTTAATGCAGCAGGCAAATCTTTCTTTCGGTGCTCATGGTACTTTGCAGATTCTTCTAAGGAAAAAAAGCAATACTCCGGTTTTGTCAATAATTCTTCCCAAATCTTGTTTGCATCATCCAGTTTCCCCGATCGTTTAAGAAGCAAGCTTTTCCAATATTTATAATCAATGGAGATTTTTGATTGAAGTTCTTCTGAATTCTCTATCATTTCAAAGTATAAGGTATCCCCAGCTTGAAAAGCAGTTTTTGCCAAATTAGCAACCGCCTTGGAATCTAATGGGAGTTTTTGTGGTGACTTGTTTAGATAGTCCAACTGATCAAGAAATAGTGTAAGAGACAGAATATCCTGCAAGTTATGCTCAATCATTCTCAACACATCATGAATTGCTCCGGTGTTTATAAAATTAAAATAAGCCTGGGGAATAAAAGCACCTGGTATATCGCCGGTTCTGTGCACATTTAACAAATGTTGTTCAATAGATTTTAGATCACAAGATGGAAGGCTTTCTTTCCAAATACGACGGCACATATGTATAAGATCTATATGTTTTCTATTTTTAAAACCCGGCTTCAGCCTGTTTAATATAAAACGGGAACTAAGCAGAGGCATGTCATAAGATTTCCCATTATAGGAAACCAGATATTCAAATCCACTCAACCAGTCCTGCAAAACATTGAAGATTTCGTACTCACGGCCAAAATCCGGAAGGAAATACTGATCAGTGATTATTTCTTCATTTTGCCAGTATGCAAATCCAATTAGAAAAGCAAAAGTACCGGTGCCACCTGCAAGGCCGGTTGTTTCAAGATCAAAGAAAACACATTTCTCACGCCGGATCGGATCGGTGAATTCATTTTTAGAAATCAGGTTAATATGAATATTATCATTTTTATAATCTGGATACGGGTGTCTCTTTTGAATTTTTAAAATTGGCGCTTCATCAAATAGAATTTCACCATGATAATGATCTTTTAAAGCTATTAACGAAGGCGGGTGATTTAGCTTTTCTTTTTCAGGTGATTTTTTGTAGTAGGTGAGTTTTTTTGATAAGTCCATAAATGTATTAGATTGATAAAATCTTGTCTGACTAACCACAACGTGATTATCTAATCAAGATTCCTGCATAAAACCTGCAGAAATGACAAATGTAGCTTATTCCAAGTTCAGCAAATTCAGCATTCTTAAGGCACTCTCTTTTGCGACAAGAGTTCCCTCCAAAGTTGGGCCTGTGCAAGATGGGCAGCCAGTTTTACAAGGACATTTGCTTATGTGGTCCAGTGTTGCTTTCAATAAAACTTTGTCTTTTTTGATTAGTTTTTTACTGAGTCCAATACCGCCCTGGTAACGATCGTAAATATAAATTGTTGGTTGTTTGCTAAATGGATCACGCACCATTGAAAAAACCGAAACATCTGCTGTATCGCACATTACGTAAAGTGGAACGAGGTTGCGCAAAGTATATGCAATCCCTTTTAATCCTTCACTTATAACAGATTCCTTAAAATAGCCATCTGTAAAAAATGCATCGGAAAATTGTAAAAGCAAGGCATTGGTCTGCATTTCAATTTCCGGCAAATAAACCCTGCCAAAACCAATATTTTCATGGGTCCTAAATTTAATCTTTTTATAGCCGGTGGTGGTTCTGGCAACAGCTACGTCGGCAAAATATTTTGCATATGCCGGGTTTTCATCCTCTTCAAGGACATCCAGAACTTTAATATCAATTTTTGTGATTGCATCAGTATAGTGATCAGAATCCACACGGTGTACATATGCTTTCAGTTCTTCCCAATCCAGCTTCTCAACATGATACTGAATGCTGTTATGAATATAAATCGCATCATCGTGAAGCATTTCCTGACTCGCAAACAAATCTAATTCGCCAATTACTTTATTCTGGTTGCTTGTATCGATAATTACCACATTTTCCTGAGTTGTATTGCGCAAGCTTACTTCATCTGCCGGATATATTTCACTCATCCAAAAATATTTTGATTCAGCTTTACGCAAAACACGTTCTTCTACAAGAAAATCAAGCAGTTGGTTTGTGATTGCCGGTGCAAAATTCTCCTGTTCATTAAAAGGGAGCTCGAAAGAAGCACACTTGAGGTGACTCATTAGAATAGGCAGATTTTCACGGTCTATATAAGCTGTTTCAGGATTCTTGCCAAAAAAGTAGTCTGGATGCTCAATAATATACTGATCCAATGGTGCACTGGAAGCAACCATTATGGTTAAAGCTACGGATTGCCGTCGCCCAGCCCTGCCCGATTGCTGCCAGGTACTCGCGATTGAGCCCGGGTAACCGGCCATTATAGCCACATCCAGCTGACCAATGTCGATACCCAGCTCCAGGGCATTTGTACTCACTACAACACGGATAGAGCCATTCTTGAGACCATTTTCAATTTGGCGCCGCTCATTCGGAAGATAACCGCCACGATAACCCCGGATGAGGTTTTTATCCATTTTAATTTCACGGGCCAGATCATGCAAATATGTTACAAGTAATTCAACACGCATCCTGCTACGCGCAAAAACAATTATTTGGGCACCGGTTGGTAATAGTTTACGAACAACATTCTTTACTTCAGAAACAACCGATCGTCTTAAGCCAAGCTCATAATTTACAACAGGAGGATTATAAAACAGAAAATGTTTTTCACCACTTGGCGCACCATTGTTATCAACAACTGTAACATCTTCGGTTAATATTTTTTCTGCCAATTCTTTCGGGTTATCGATTGTAGCGCTGGAGCAGATAAACTGTGGTTTGCTACCATAGAAATCGCACAATCTTTTTAGGCGGACAATTAAATTAGCGATGTGGCTGCCAAACACACCACGATAAGTATGCAATTCATCCAGGACTATAAACTTAAGGTTTTCGAAAAGTTTGATCCACAATGTATGATGAGGCAAAACACCCTGGTGAAGCATATCCGGATTTGTAACAACAATATTTCCTGCAGCACGAATAGTACGTCTGATATCTGCGGGAGTATCACCATCGAAAGTAAAGGTTTTGGCCCCAAGTTTTAAGCGGTCGTTTAAATCTTGTACTTCTTTTAACTGATCCTGGGAAAGTGCTTTTGTAGGGAAAAGATATAATGCCCTTGCTTCCGGATTCGTTAGAAGGTGGTTTAAAACTGGCAAATTATAGGTCATTGTTTTGCCAGAGGCTGTAGGAGTTACAGCAACAATGTTTTTACCCTGATTAACAAGATCAAAGGCGGTAGCCTGATGTGTAAATAGTTCAGTTATTCCTTTTTCATTGAGAGCTTTTTTTAGGCGGACATCCATACTTTCTGGAAAATTGGAAAATTGCCCTTCTTTTGCAGGGATTTCTGTCCATTTAGTCAGATTGGATTGAAACTCTTGGTCACGAGAAAGAAAGTCTATTAATTGAGACAGGTTCATAGTTTCTTATTACCACAGAGAATGTGGGAGTTCACTGAGGAAGTTAGGAATTATTTGGTTTAATTTTTAATGAAACGAAAATAGGAATTTTTTATTAGATATTCTATACCTAATTATTGTATCAAATTCTAAATGGCTCATTTCAGGACTTGTTTAAATAAAAAAAAGCGGCCTCCTAAAATCAGAAGTACCGCTTAAATTTAATTTTGAATTTTTTACAACGCCTGCAAAGCCTGATCGATATTAGCAATAACCTGGAACATCGCTGGTGCAGAACCTTGCTGGTTCAAATCTAATAAATATAAATCGTAATTACCGGACCTGTTGGAGTGGAAAAGAATTTTTGTTCCGTCCGGAGAAAAAACAGGATTAAAATCATCTGCAGGATTTGATGTTAAACGCATCTGAGCTGAACCGTCGCTATTCATCATATAAAGTTCATAGTTTCCATCACGGTCAGAAAAGAAAGCTATTTTATCGCCATTTGCAGAAACATCCGGGGAAACATCATTAGAGTTTGGATTAAAAGTAACCTGGGTTATATCGTCACCTTTGAAGTTTGATTTGAAGATTTCAAATTTTCCATTTTGATCAGAATCGAAAAAGAGAGAACCATTTTCCTCAGTACTTCCAGGTGCAATTGAAGCACCGCCATCAAAACCATCGTTATTTGTTACCCTTAATTGAAAACGACCATCTTTTTCCATCACATAGATTTCGCCCTTTAATTGGGAAAAATCTACATCGCGTAAGTCGTCTCGTTCAGACATAAAAGCAATAAATTCACCATTGTGCGAAAATTTAGGTTTCCAATCATCAGAGCTATTTAAAGTAACATTAATATGACGCTCATTGTCACGATCATATAAAAAGATATCCCTTACAAGCATATTAACATCAACATTACGATGATCTTCTACAGTGGAAGTATAGGCAATAAAATTGGTTTTAGGATTATAAACAGGAGATTCTTCATGTGCAGGAGTTGTTGTTATTTGATTTGTATCCTGCGTAGAAATTGTATATTCAAAAAGGTCCCAATTACCATTATGATCTGACTGATAAATAATTTTATCACCATCGCTGGAAAAACTACCAAACGCCTCATTTGCTGAGGTTGCCATAACTTTAGTGACAGTAAAGGCGTCAACAAACTTTGGTGCAATTCGATCCAGGTAATCATTACCGGAAGAGCTTTGTAAAACTTCCTTATATGCTGTAAAAGCTTTACGGTTATCACCCACCTGCTCGGCAATTTCACCATATTGAAACTTTGTCTCTGCATCATTTGGATCTATGGCCAAACCGCCTTCAAGAGTTTGAAGTGCATCCAATCCGCGTCCATTCTCAACATATAAGTCAGCTAATTGCCTGCGGTATTCAGGATTAGTTGGATTATCATCAATTTTGTCCAGTAAATCATCAACTCGATCCTGCATTTCCTGGTCAGCAAATTGAGGTGTCTGTTCAGTTGTACTTTTTGAACCAGAGCATGACCAGATTAAAAGAGTCAAACCTATAAAAAACACCTTAATTAAATTTCGAAACATGATTTCTCCTGCCTTACCGTTAAATTTTTAACCTTGAATTTGTGTAATTCTTTTTTCTGCATCCCTTTTTAAAATCAGGTCAATTCCGGGACGGCTGATAATTTCTCTGTACATTCTAACAGCATCCGGTACCCGGCCTAATTTTTCGTATGCCTGCCCGGAATAATACAAAGCACTGGCTTCCCATTGCAACTTTGTTTTTTTAGATAATAGTGGAATTTTTACAAACTCTGCTATCGCTTCTTCATACCGGCCTGCTTTCAATAAAGCTTCACCAATATAGAATTGAATTTCCGGTTCTTTTTCACTATCGGCTTCTAATTTCATACGTTTAAGATAATCTACTGCATTTTGAAATTGATTTAAGTTTGTAAATGCCTGGGCAATAATCATCTTTTTATCAAGTATATCTTCAGCATCAGGGTACTCTTCAACATACTGTCTTGCCAAGCCTTGTGCTGCATCCCAAAACCCGGTGAGCGTATATGTTTTAATCAAATTTCCCATTATTTGACCACTCAGATATGTATCTGTTGATTTTTGCAATGCGTTCTTAAATGCACTTATCGCATTATCATATTTCTCAACCCGAAAATAAAGAGTGCCCAAAGTATTTAGAACAGCCGGTAGCTTATCTGATTTAGAATAGTTTTTATAGAAGTTAGTTAGTATATCAAATGCTTCTTCGTTTTTATTCAAAGTTACGTAGGTCAACGCAGTAAAATAATCTGCATCATCAACTTTTGAAGTATTATCATATTTACTCTTAACTGTTTTATAATATCTGATAGCTTTATCGTAATTCTTGTTTTTCCGCTGAAATTCACCCATCTCGATTGTAAATGAAGCAAGCATTTCTTTTTCATTAGAGAATTTCTTTTTGTATGTCTTTATAAGTTTTTCACTTTCCGAAATAGCGCCGGTTTTGATCTTACTAATTATAAATTTTCCTTGGATATCTTTTTGCTGTGATTTGTTTTCATATAATTTGTCAAGCTGTTGGTAGGCTTTTGCTGCTTCAGAATACTTTTGGTCATCAAACAGAATATTTGCTGAATATAGAAGAGCCTGGTTATATAATGAACTGTCTTTTTTTGAAATATTTCTAAAACTTTCAAGAGCAAGGTTTTTTCGCCCTTGGTGAAAATACAACTCTCCCAATTCAAAAGAGACTACATTTTTCAATAATCCATTGGGCGATAACGTCTGATAACGTTTAAAATAATCTTGAGCTCTTTGGTTTTCTTTTATTCTTCTACTGGCAATCCCCATATAAACAAGATTATTTGTAGCATCAGCATTTAAGTATTCCCGTGATAAAACTATATCGTTTATAAAAGGATCGTTTACTTTTTCCTTTAAAGAAAGGATAGTTTCTTCATATAAACCGGATTTTAAATTCAATTCACCAACCTTATTGTCTGCGTTCTCAGCCAGGTCGGAATAATAAAATTGATCCAGTAATAAAGAGTAAAGCTGAACGGCCTCTTTATATTTTCTATTTTCCTCATAATATCTTGCAACTTCATACAAAGAAAGAACAGCCTCCGGAGTATTACTATGTTCCAGGGCAATAGTTTTGAATAATGAAATTGCTTTTTCAAGATCTTTATTAACCAGCAACTTTGCATATCCATAAATATAAGAGGAATAGTTTTCTGACTTTTTATAATTTTTTATTAGTTTTTGAAAGTTATTTCGAGAGTCCTCTTCATATTTAGGTTCAAAGGCAAGGTCATTTGCTAAAGTGTAAAGCCATGTTTCTTGAAGAGTGCTGTTTTTATACTTTGCAATCAGGGTTTCAATATATTTTTTTTGTTTAATAATAGAAATGGTATCTACAGCAATTCCGGTTCTAACCATAAGCCATGATGCTTCATCCGGGGCTGAACACGTAGCAAGGTTTTCAACGGCTAACTGAAAATTTTGGGAAGCTTTTTTTAGTAGTTGTTGCTGTTCCCCTTCACTTTTACCGGGCATGTCTGCCAGTTTTAGAATTGATTTCCCTAGATACAGATGTGCGTCACCTATTTGCGATGGTTCAGTTGAAACAGCTTTCTCAAATTGAAGCCTGGCGCTTTGGTAATCCTTTAGATCGTTGAAATAGAATTTCCCAAGAGGAATTTCTTTTGATGGGCTGTCTTTGGCAACAATCGCTGCGAGGGTCCTCAAAGCCTTTCCCTGATCTATCAATTTGTAATCAACTAAATGCTTGTGATATTCACTTGATTTCTGATAATGTTTACTGGCACTAAACTGTTTTATTAATACCTCATAATAATGGGCGCTCTCTTCAAACTCGCCCAAATTATAATAAGCCGTTGCCAGGTAAAAAAGGAAATCATCCTTAAAGCTGGTTAGGTTTGGAGTGTTCACATAAGGGCCAAGCTCACGCACAAGGTCTCGCCAGCGACGGGCTTCCCAATATGTGTATCCTAATTTATCAAGTAATAAAAATTGTTCATCACTTTTCAGTTCGGTTTTCAATTTTTGCAGAATAAGCGATATTGCCTGATTGTAATCTTTCGCGGCAATTGACCAATCTAAATAAACATATATTGTTTTAAATGCTGTTGAAGAATTTGATGGTGTTGAATTTATAAGTTCGGATAAAGCATTTAAGGCTTTCCGTGTTAAGCCTTGTTTCTTTAAGCTTAATGCTTTTTTTAGATTTAAAACATATTTCGCAGAGTCACTTTCAAACTCTGATACATTTTTATAAGCTTTTTCCGCAAGAGCATATTTTTTGCTTAAATAAAAAGCATCGCCTTTTAAAATGGTTATACTGTTTTTTAGTTTCAGATCAGAATTTTCGTCTTCGGCTTTTCCAAAATATTCAATCGCATGGTTATAATTATTGTTTTGAAGATAGAGTTTTCCCAGATAAAAAGCGGATTTAGCATAAAACTCTGAGTTTGAATAGTCTTTTGTAACTTTAGTAAACGCTTCAATGGAAACATTTGAATAACCTTGTTCAAGGTTGATTAATCCATTTGTATAATAGGCCTGCGCCAGTTCGTTTTTGTTGGAACTGTTTTGAATAATTTTTTCAAGATACATCCTTGCTTGTTGAGGTTTATCAATTTGATGATAAATGAGTGCGAGTTCCAGCAAAGCCTTATAATAAAAAGGACTTGCCGTATATCTGTCCAAAATAGCAGCTAAAACACTTTTCCCCTTTTGATAATCTTTAACCGTGTTATAATTATGCCCTGCTTTGTAAAGGGCTTCAGCAGCCATCGGGTTGTTTGGGTAAAGTGTTTTCAAAGTTTCAAATGATTTTGCAGCATCAGCATATTTTTCAAGTCTTTCATAACACTCACCAATCTTAAACCAGCTTTCTCCGGCTTTTTGATGTTTTGGATATTCCAGTGCTAATGATTGAAACTCGACCCGGGCATTGCTAAACTGTTCCAATTTGAACAAAGAAAGACCAGCATAAAATTTAGCCTCTGCCGCATTAGGGCTTCCCTGGTAACTGTTATAATATTTAATAAATTGCTGGGCAGCTAAATCATAAAATTTTTGATCATACAATTTTAATGCATAGGAAAATTCGTTACCAGCGTCCTTGTATTGAGCGGAAACAAATAGTGTATTTGAAATGATTAAAAATGTGATTAAAAATAAATTCCGAAAAGAACTCATTGGTACATACCTGATTAGAAATGGAGGGTTACTCTTCCAGAGGTGTGAGGTTTGCATATTCCTTCATAAGCTTTTTAGTAATACCTTCATCTGTAAAATCCACAGTGATTTTCATTTTCTCACCCTGGCCTTCAAGGTTGCGAATCTGGCCCTTACCAAAAGTAGCATGATACACCCTCTGTCCGACTTTATAGGTGTCATCAACGCTTTGGTCTTCATCTTGTTTCTCAATATATGATTCAATTTTACTTTTCCTGCTGCGTGTCCGAACAGTTTTGGAATCAGGCATATAACTTTTGGATGAATATTGCAGATAATCTTGTGGAATTTCATCCATAAAAAGCGATGGCAATGTTTGAATAAACTGATTGTTTTTCCGTCTGGATTGTGCGTAACTCAGGTACAGTTTTTCCTCAGCACGCGTCATGCCCACATAAAGTAAACGTCTTTCTTCTTCCAGCTCATCAAGGTTTGCTGCATTTCTTTGTAACGGTAAAAGCCCCATTTCCATCCCGGCGACAAACACAACCGGAAACTCAAGTCCTTTGGCCGCATGTAAAGTCATTAATGTCACAGCATTTGAATCTGAATTCCAATTATCAATATCAGTCATTAAGCTTACTTCTTCTAAAAATGCAGCAAGGCTATCATCAAGATTATTTGCCTGGCGGTATTCTGTGAAATCCTCAATACTACTAAAGAATTCTCGAATATTTGCTACACGACTCTCACTTTCATATTGATCATATTCGGTTTGATAGTGATGCATTATTTTAGATTCGGATGCCAGTGTTGAAGTAAGTTCAACCGCGGACAAATCTTTGCTAAGCGAGATAAAGTTAGTAATTAAATCAAAGAAACCTTTTACTCTGGCGCTCATAGCCGGAGAAATTTGGGCAACTTCTTCTACTCTGCCTAAACCTTCAAACAGAGTACATTCTTCCATTTCTGTGAATTTTTCTATTTTCCCGATGGTTGTTTCACCTACTCCCCGTAACGGGAAATTTACAATCCTTTTTAATGAAATACTATCCGCTGTGTTTACAATTAATTTTAAATAAGCAACAATATCTTTTATTTCTTTTCGCTCATAAAACTTTTTACCACCTACAATGTTGTAAGAAATGGCATTTCGCCTCATCTGGTCTTCAATAACACGGCTTTGCGCATTGGTGCGATATAAAACGGCAATATCTTTAAAACTTCGTTTATTCGTAAAAACCTCATCATGGATTTTTTCGCGGATTACTTCAGCTTCACCGAGATCGTTTTTTGAAATTTGAACCGAAATTTTTGTACCGTCTTCACGACTTGTCCAAAGGTTCTTGCCAATCCTGTCTTTATTATGTTGCACAACAGCATTTGCGGCATCTAAAATATATTTATTTGAGCGATAGTTTTCTTCCAGTTTAAAAACGGATACATTTTTAAAGTCCTTTTGGAAGTTTAGAATGTTGCTGATATCCGCACCACGCCAACCATAAATGGCCTGATCTTCATCTCCAACAACACACAAGTTTTGGTGATCTTTTACAAGCTCTTTAATCATTAAATATTGTGCTTTATTTGTATCCTGATATTCATCTACCAAAACATATTTAAAGCGGGACGCATATTTCTTTCTAATTTT
Organism: Calditrichota bacterium; assembly: GCA_013112635.1. Lineage (NCBI taxonomy): Bacteria > Pseudomonadati > Calditrichota > Calditrichota bacterium. Next base: position 507,160 of record JABFGF010000001.1, read on the forward strand.
GTCATTCTTTTGAAAAAGTTCTATAGGTTTTATCAATAAATCATCAAAGTCTAAAGCATTATTTTCTTTAAGAAAACGTTGATACGACATATAAATCGATGGAAGATATTCATCCAGTCCTTCCCTTTTCTCCATATCATATAAATCCTCCGGGAAAAGAAACTGGTTTTTGATTTTTGACAACCTGTTTTGAATCAATTTTGGCGTGTATAATTGTTGCGGAACAGTTAACGTACTGATTACTTTTTTAATAGCTTTTACCTGATCATCCACATCATAAATAGTGAAGTTATTTGTAAAGCCGAGGCTTTCACCTTCAGTACGCATTATTCTTGCCGCTATACTATGAAATGTGCCGATCCACAGACCACTAATATTTTCTCCGAGTATTTGTTCAACCCGTTCTTTCATTTCCCTGGCGGCTTTATTGGTAAAAGTAACTGCCAGGATATTTTTTGGATCAACATTTTTTTCCTGAATTAAATAAGAAATCCGGGATGTTAATGTGCGCGTTTTGCCACTTCCTGCACCGGCTAGTATCAATACAGGGCCATCTGTCTGTTTTACTGCTTTGGTTTGTTCTGGGTTAAGTCCGGAAAAATCAAATGCCATTAATTGCTTCCCTTTTTTCTACGTTCACGCGCAACCTGGCGGCGAACTTTATCAAATTCTGTTTTCGCTTTTATATGATCTTTTAAGTTTGTTGTAAAAGTATGTCTGCCGTTCCCAATCGCAACCATATACAAATAGTTGGTTTCAGTTGGAAAAATTGTTCCCAAAATCGATAACCTGCCTGGGTTGTTTATTGGCCCGGGCGGCAATCCGTAATAAAGATATGTGTTATATGGAGATTCAATCTCCAAATCTTTATTTAATAGTCTTTTGGGCGGCCCGTCCACAATATACTGTATTGTGGGATCTGCTTGCAGGCGCATCCGTTTTTTTAGCCGGTTATAATATAATGAAGCAATGATCGGACGCTCATCGTCCTTTAATGCTTCACCTTCTACTATTGATGCCAACGTCAAAATCTCATGCTGGCTCAGCCTTAATTCTTGAAGTCTAGTTTGAACTGAATCGGCTTTAAAAATAGTTAGTGTCTGGTTTACAAGATGTTTAATTACCTCATAAACATTCTCACCTTTTGCAAAGTGATATGTCTCCGGTAACAAATATCCTTCAAGATTTTTAACATTAAGACCAAATTCTGAAATAAATAAACTATCAAAACACAATTCCATAAATTGTTCTGAAGGAATATTTAGTTTTTTTTCCACTTCAGAAGCAATTTGCTCTAATTCCCATCCTTCTAACAAAGTAATTGCAGTAGTATTTTCCCTGGCTGAAATAAGGTAGTTAACAACCTGATAATCATTTAGTCCATTTTGAATTGAAAAACTGCCCGCACGCATCTTTTTTTCGTACCCAAGAGATTTTGCCAGAAGTACAAAAACATCCTTATCTTTTATTAATTTTTTTGCCAGCAGTGTGTCTGCAATTTGTGTTAAAGCAGCACCACGAGGAATTTCAATATTTGTTACTTTGCCAGTTACAACGTCTTCCGGACTTGAAAAAAAAGTCAAAATTTCCAAAAGAAATAATGGTATCAAAAAGATTATTATTAAAAATGCTTTTTGTTTACCGGACAACCTATCAAAAACGGGTAAATTTTTCATATTACTCTTTATGGGTTGTCTCTCTTTCGAGGCGTCGAGACTCATCAATAATGCGCTCAAACAGCCGCTTTAATGCATTATTACTCAATGGTCCTTGATTCACCTCCTGTACATTTCTGATTACATCTTCTTCTCGAGACGGCACGTAAACAGGCGCATTATATTCACGCTTAATATGCCCTATTTTTGTTGCCGATAAAGCCCTGTTATTTAACAAGGATACCAATTGAGCATCAATATTATCAATCTCAATTCGATACTTCTTAATTTTGTTTTGGAGTTCAATACTTTTGGAATCTGTCAAGATTTGTTCTTTTAAAATTAGTGAAAACCCAATCGCGATTGGCTTTATTTATTTAAATACGTTGTTAATAAAACACTTGGCCATCATAACTGCGTTATCTACATTATCGGCCTGTTCCATAGAATTGATTAATGCTGAACCAATAATAAATCCATCTGTATGTTCGAAAAGTTTTGCTAATTGAGCTTTTTTGCTCAACCCAAAACCAATTGCTATTGGCAACGAACTGACAGTGCGTATTTTGTTTAAAAAATCCAGGGTAGAGTTATCAATATAATCAGACTTTTGTGCTCCGGTAACACCGGTAACAGAGACGCAATATATAAAACCGCTACTATTTGATGCAATAGCTTTAAGCCTCTCTACAGGTGATGTTGGCGCAGCCAAAAGAATCAAATCAACACCCTTCTTATCAAAATCTGGTTTTACAAAATCAATTTCATCAAAAGGTAAATCAGGAATAATAACCCCATCTACTCCCGATTCTACTGCATAGTCTAAAAAATTTTCAACACCGAACGATAGAATTGGATTAATATACGACATTAAAACTATTCCAACCTCGCTGCTTTCCCTGATTTTTTTGACAAATGAAAATATCATTTTTAAATCTGTATTATGCTGTAATGATTTAAATGAAGAATGTTGAATGGTTGGACCATCGGCCAAAGGGTCGCTAAAAGGCACACCAATTTCTAAAATATGTACATTGTTTTCAGAAAGCATCTTTGCAAGTGGAACAGTAATGTTTTTAAAAGGATATTCCGGAGTGATATAAGCAATATTTACTTTTTCTCCAGTTGTTTTCTGACGTTTGAAAATTGAAGGGATTCTGCTCATTTTCGGTCTCCCTTTTTCTTGGATAAATATTTTCTTACTGATTCCAAATCTTTGTCACCTCTTCCACTTAGATTGATCACAATATTTTCAGACTTACTAAATTCTTTGATGTTGTCAATTAAGTAAGCAATGGCATGAGATGATTCTAAAGCTGGGATTATCCCCTCTTTCTCAGATAACATTTTCAAAGCGCGTATTGCAGATTCATCATTGGCAGTTTTATATTCCACACGTCTTATTTCGTTCAAATAGCTGTGCTCAGGACCAACACCCGGATAATCAAGCCCTGCGGAAATTGAATGTGTCGGTTTAATCTGTCCTTCCGGAGTTTGCAACAAATCCATTTTTGATCCGTGCAAAACACCTAACCTCCCTTTTGTGATCGATGCAGCGTGCTGATTTGAATCTACACCTTCACCGGCTGCTTCAACACCAATTAATCTTACCGAATTGTCTTCAATAAAAGGATAAAACACGCCCATCGCATTACTGCCGCCACCGACACAGGCAATAATTGCTTCAGGTAATTTTGAAAAACGTGCTAAAGACTGTTGCTTTAATTCATCTCCAATAATGCGTTGAAAATCTCTAACAATCATCGGATAAGGATGTGGCCCAACAACACTGCCAATTATATAATGAGTATCCCGGATATTGCTGACCCAGTCACGGATCGCTTCATTTGTTGCATCTTTTAAGGTTTGAGTCCCTGAGGTAACAGACCTCACTTCCGCTCCTAACAACTCCATTCGGAACACATTTGGTTTCTGGCGTTCAATATCTTCAGCACCCATGTAAACAACACATTCAAACCCAAAACGGGCAGCCACGGTTGCAGTAGCCACACCATGCTGACCAGCACCTGTCTCCGCAATAATTCTTTTTTTGCCCATGTGCCGGGCAAGTAAAATTTGACCAAGGGCATTATTAATTTTATGTGCACCGGTGTGGTTTAAGTCTTCCCGCTTTAAATAAATCTTTGGGCCGCCTAAATAATCTGATAAGTTTTCTGCAAAGTATAAAGGAGTAGGCCTGCCAACCCAATTTGCCAAAAACTCTGCAAAAGTATCTTTAAAATCTTTTGTTGGGGTGATTAATTTATAGGCTTTTTCAAGTTCTATTAAAGCAGGCATAATAGTCTCGGGGACAAAACGTCCTCCAAATTGACCAAAATAGCCTTTTTCGTTGGGTTGTAAATTATAATAATTCATACTTTGCTGATTCAATAAATTCCCTGACTAATGAATGGTCTTTAATTCCCGGAGATTTCTCGACACCACTACTAACATCCAGCGCAGCCGCATTAGTTATTTTAATTGCTTCCAGAATATTGGCTGGTTTTAATCCGCCAGCTAAAATAAACCTTAGACCACCTGTTATTTTAGTTAATTCTTTCCATGGTAATGTTTGCCCGGTTCCACCACGGTTTTCTGTATCACCACTGTCAATAAGCAATGTATAATTTTTCCAAACCTTAACTTCCTCATGAAGTTGAGCGCTGAAATTTAATGCTTTAATCACAGGACGGTTTATTAAACTTGCAAAACTAATATCTTCATCTCCATGCAGTTGAACATGAGTTAAGCCACATAAAGCGGAATAACTATTAATTTCATCTGCAGAACTGTTGACAAAAACGCCAACTTTGCTAATAAATGGATTTAGTTCTGAGGTGATATTCTTTACGATTTCGGGTGCAATATAGCGTTTACTTTTTTTATAAAAGATAAAACCCAAAGCATCTGCACCGCTTTCTTGTGCAAAAAGCGCGTCTGTAAGATTTGTTATCCCGCAAATTTTAATTCGCATCATATTGAAAATAACTCGCGATATTTTTGAGAGATGCTTTCTGAGGTCATAAACGCTTCACCAATTAGAACCGCATTAAAACCGGCAGCCTCTATTTTTTTTATATCATCTGCAGTATGGATCCCACTTTCAGCAACTTTTATTATTTTACTGGGAATTGAAGAGCAAAGCTTTAATGCATTATTCAAATCCACTTTAAAGGTATTTAAATCGCGGCTGTTTATTCCGATAATATCTGCTCCAATATCAAGAGCAGTCTTTACTTCATTTTCAGTATGTGCCTCAACAAGAACCTCCATTCCCAAAGATGTTGCAAGGCGATATAAGCTTTGTAGTTTCTCTTTTGAAAGCATAGCCACAATTAAGAGAATAATATCAGCACCGATATTAAAAGACTCATAGACCTGTTTTTCATCAATTATAAAATCTTTTCTTAATGCGGGTAGTTTAGAAAGTGTTTTAAACCTACTTAGATAAGTCTTACTCCCCTGGAAAAACTTTTCATCCGTTAAAATAGATACGGCATTTGCAGGCATGGAACTATAAGAATCAATTATTTCGTCAATATTAAAATCCTTACGAATAATTCCTTTTGATGGCGATGCTTTTTTGATTTCTGCAATTAAAGCTAATTTTTTTAAAGAAGCGATCTGATCTTTAAATGAAACGAGTGGAAATTGTCTTTTATCCGAACCATCCAATCTGATCTGTTCAATTTCTTCAAGTTTTACTTTAAATATTTCTTTTAATTTATCATGCACAGTAAAATATTACCTGTTTGTTTCATTGATAAGCTGATCAAGTTTTTCTTTAGCTTTACCATCTGAAACGGATTCATATGCTAACTCTACTCCGTCAAGTAAATTATTTACTTTACCACTTACAAGTATTGCAGCAGCTGCATTTAATACTGCAATATCAAGTGCTGCCCCGCTTTTATTATTTAATACATCCAGGATAATCTGTTTATTTGCATCACAATCCAAGCTTTGAATTGTGGAAATATCACGAACTTTTATCCCGACACTTTCCGGATGAATTGTATAATTTTTAACGGTTCCATTCTTTAGTTCGCTTACAAAAGTTTCTCCTGTTATTGTCAATTCATCCAGACCATTATGGCCATGAATAATCATCACATGTTCGGAACCTAATTCTTTCATGACATGAGCCATGGTGTTACATAAATCTTTATCGAAAACACCAATTACCTGTCTTTTAGTTTTTGCAGGATTGGTTAATGGGCCCAAAATATTAAAAATAGTGCGGACTCCCATTTCTTTTCTCGGCCCGACAGCGTACTTCATCGCCTTGTGATAAACCGGGGCAAATAAGAAAGCCAAACCAATTTTGTTAAAAACTGAAGTGAATTTGTCAATTGAAATATCAATATTAACACCCAATGCTTTTAAAATATCCGCGCTGCCACATTTACTGGAAACAGCACGGTTTCCATGCTTTGCAATTTTGACACCTGCTCCTGCAGCAACAAGGGCTGCCGTTGTAGAAATATTAAATGTATGCAAATTATCACCACCGGTACCACAAGTATCTACAACATTTTGAGCATCAATTTTGAACGGTTCGGCGTTTGATGCCATTGCCTCGGCAGCACCGCTTATTTCATCAACAGTTTCACCTTTCATTCGGAGAGCAGTAAGTAAAGCTGCGATTTGTGCATCCGTTGCATTACCCTGCATTATGTCATTAACAATTTCTCTTGACTCTGCACGACTCAAATCATTTTTTTGAATAACACTTTTCAATGCTTCTTTAATTGTCATTGATCCCTCTGATTTATGCTTTCTTTATATTTGGTGATTATTGGTACAATCGCAGGATGTGGCTCAATTTCTAATCCAACAGATATTCGCGCGGCATTAATTATAATCTTGTTGTTGGATTTGTGCAAACTAATATAAATAATATTTTCTCCATCTGCTCCGGAACCAATAATAGCGGGTTTGGCGTTTAAATTAATTACATCTGATTGCTCATGAGCCATTAAAATCAAATCAAATATTTTAAACTTCGTAGTGTAATCAACAAGATCACTTTCCTCACCATGCAGTAAAAGAATATTGAAGTCACTTTCTTTAAGAGTCTTTAAATTCTGAAAAAATAAACCACTATTATTGTCGATTTGATTGGCGTAATCTCTAACAATTTTGGGAGATAGAAAACTATTAAAAGTAATATTTGTATTCCCAGCAATAAGAGGTTTTTTCGAATTGGACTCGGGTAATTGTTTTATTCTATAATTTGAGGAAACATGTTCTCCCAAATTATTTTTGCTGATTTTGGCAAGAAAAGAAGTTCCCTCAATAAGTTCCTGTTCAGAAAGAACCCAAATATCCGGTTTTATAATTTGATAAGCCTCGACAATGGCTTTATCAAGCTCGATAAACGGGTAAGTATTAAAGGTATCTCCACCATCAATAACGATTAATTCAGGATTCTTTGATCTCTGTTTCTCAATTATCGTAGCAATTCTATCCAATCCACCAAGAGGCGGATCTCCGCAATTACAATTTTCAATGTTACCATTTAGATTGGCAAAGTACAGCACTTCAAAAAACGGGTTTTCCTGAGGTGGTTCGTTTACCTGACAGGTAGCCGAGGCAAAGTGCAACAAAACAACAAGAAATATTTTCATAATTTAAAAATAGGGTTGATTTAAGGTAAGGGACAAAATTTTTATCTTGGGAAATCAGCAAATAATACTACTGTTTCCCATGTATTAAACCACGGAATGGTTTAGATTTTTCTATAAATTATTTGGTCTCGTCGTTGACCAGTAGAAATATATTTAACAGGAATATCCAAAAAAGATTCAATGAACTTAATATAATCTTTGGCTTCTTTTGGCAATTCATCAAAATCTTGTATTCCGTCAATCGAGCAATTCCAACCTTTTAATTCTTTATAAACAGGTGTAATATTTTCTAAAACATTTTGATCAGCAGGTAACCATTCTATTTCTTTACCATTATGCTTGTATGAAACGCACACCTTAATGTTTTCAAAATCACTCAGCACATCCAGCTTTGTTAGTGCAATATTTGTCAAGCCATTTACCTGAACAGAATAACGAGCCGCGACTAAATCTAACCAGCCACATCTCCTTGGCCGTCCTGTAGTTGCGCCAAATTCATGTCCGTTTCTGCGAAGCTTTTCGCCAGTTTCATCTTCCAATTCGGTAGGAAACGGACCATTTCCAACACGGGTCAAATAAGCTTTCATAACCCCACTTATTTCGCTTTGTGAGGGAGCAACACCAGAGCCTATAAAAGCTCCGCCAGCAACCGGATGAGAAGATGTTACATATGGAAAAGAACCATAGTCAATATCAAGCAAAGCGCCCTGTGCACCCTCTATCAAAATCGGTTTATTCGTTTTTTGGTACTCATGAACAATGGAAAGGGTTTCTTTAATATATGGCCGTAGTTTTTCAGCATATTCCCTGGCAAACATTATTGTTTCTTTTACATCTTCAGGTTCTGTTTTGTAATATTTTTCAAAAACAAAATTTTTAAACTCCAGATTGGATGTAATTTTTGATTCACACAATTCAGGATTTAATAAATCGATTGCCCTAATGCCAAGCCGGTTGTATTTATCTGCATATGCCGGACCAATCCCTCGACGGGTTGTACCAATTTGCTTTTTGCCTTTATTCGATTCAGATTGTGCATCAAGTTTTTTGTGGTATGGTAAAATTATATGTGTTCTTGGGGAAATAAATAACCTGTCATTATAAGAAATGCCGGCTTTATCCAGTACTTCAAGTTCATCACAGAATGCTTTTGGATCCAGCACAACGCCACCACCGATAAGACATTTTACATCTTCCCGCAAAATGCCGCTTGGAATTAAATGCAGAACATATTTTTTTTCTCCAATATAAACGGTATGACCGGCATTTGCCCCTCCCTGATAGCGAATAACCATTTCCTTATCAACGCTCAAGACGTCAATTATTTTGCCTTTTCCTTCATCACCCCACTGGGCACCTACAACAATTTGAACGGACATTCTAATACCTCAAAAAAAAACTCCGGCTCAATAAGAACCGGAGTTGATTTAAAATTTTATTGTTTTAAAATGCAGCTAATGCCGAATCTAAATCTTGCTCAATTTCAAAAACAGTAACCAACTTTGTGATTTTTAAAAGATTCAAAATCCTGTCTGAAACGTTTGTGACAACTAATTTGCCACCATTATTTTTTAAAGTGGTAATTACACCAATCAAAATACCGAGACCAGAACTATTCATCCATTCAACATGCTCAAGATCAATTACAATATTTATCTTTCCTTTATCGATAAAATTATTGATCTGTTCATTTATCTGGCCTGCTTCAGGACCTCCCATTATTTTGCCTGATAAAGCAATAATCACAATACCATTTTTTTCTGATACCTGATTGACCATCTTAAATCCCTTCCTTTAAAGCTGTATTATAATACTTTAAGCTTTCTTGGTTTTCCAGTCTACAACAATCGGACTGGCGACAAATATTGAAGAATAAGTACCAATAAGAACACCAATTATTAATGCAAATGCAAATGTTTTTAAAACCTCTCCTCCAAGGAAATAAAGAACTACTACAACAATCAAAGTTGTTAACGATGTCACAACTGTACGAGATAGTGTTTCGTTGAGGCTTTTATTGACAAGATCAGTAATATCTTTGATGTTTTTGCTGGCTGCTTTTAAATTTTCCCTTACTCTGTCAAATACAACAATTGTATCGTTAAGTGAGTATCCAACAATGGTTAAAACGGCAGCTATTATTGGTGCAGAGATTTCAATTTCAAAAACAGAAAAAATCCCAAGCGTGATAATAACGTCATGTGCAAGGGCAGCAATAGCGCCAATAGAGAACTTAAATTCAAATCGGACAATGACGTAAAGAAGAATCAATAGCATTGCTACGAATATGGCATACAAAGCATCCAGAAGAAGTTCAACACCAATTTTTGGCCCTACCGTTTCATTTCTTAATATTTCAAACGGGTTATCGGGAATAGCTGCATTAATATCAGCGGAAAGCAGGCTGGCAATATCTTCTTTGATATGCTCGGTGCTCATGCGGATAGAAATTTCATTCTCAGCGCCGAAATGTTTGATCTCACCTTTTAAATTTCTTGATGCAAGAAGGTCACGAAATTCCTGTATCTCAACATTTTTTTCAAACTGTAAATGTAATAACGAACCGCCGGTAAAATCGATATTCAATTTTGGCCCGCCATGTAAAATTAAAGAACCGATGGAGATTATAAGCAATGTTGCACTTACAATATATCCCATTTTTCTTTTATCGATTAAAGCAAAATTTGTGTTATTAAAAAATTGCATGAATTAACAAACTCCTATAAAATCCGGGTTAAATACTTAGTTGTTTTACAGCACTTCTATCAAGTACTGAATTAAAGATAACTCGGGTGATAATGATCGCTGTAAACAAACTGGCAACAATACCAATCATCAATGTAACAGCAAAACCTTTAATTGGGCCGGAACCAAATGTGTATAAAACAAGCCCGGCAATAAATGTTGTAACGTTGGCATCTAAAATAGTTATCAATGCTTTGCCATAACCCTGGTCTAGCGATGCCCGTATTGTTTTTCCTTTTCTGATTTCTTCACGTACTCTTTCAAAAATCAACACATTGGCGTCAACTGCCATACCAATTGTTAAAATGATACCTGCAATACCAGGAAGGGTTAATGTAGCTCCAAATGATGCCATTACTGCCATAATAAAAACAAGGTTTAAAATTAGTGCTAAATTTGCAACAAACCCGGAAAGGCGGTAATAAATCACCATAAAAATCATAACGATAAGCAGCCCAAGTGCAGCTGAATAGCCACCAGATTTGATGGAGTCAGTCCCTAAAGACGGCCCAACTGTACGTTCTTCAATAATTGCAACAGGAGCCGGCAAAGCACCTGCTTTTAAAATAATACTTAAATCTTTAGCGTCATCAAAAGTATCCATGCCTGTGATCCGTGCACGGCCATTTGAAATTTTTGTTTGAAGATTTGGTGCGAGATATACTTTATTGTCAAGTATAATTGCAAGGCGTTTACCAATGTTTGCCCCGGTAACACGTGCAAAAGTTTTTGAACCATCATCATTTAATGTAATAGAAACTTCATATTTCCCGATATTTGATGGATCATTTAGATCTGCTTGCATTGGGTTCGTGTCAATAATTGTTTCGCCGCTTAGCTCAACAGGTGCATTTACAAGATAGACCTGAAGAAACTCATCATTGAGTTGTTTCTTTGATCCCCATACAAATTCTGCACTTCCTGCTGTTTCTGCGATTATTTTAGAGATTTCAGGAAGCTCAATTATTGTTTTGAACTTGTTTTCATTATCTACAGGAACAACTAAAGTGTTTTTGTCATTTGGATGTTGAAAGAAAAGACCTTCTTCGAAAAGTGAGTTTTTTGCAATGGAAGTACTGTCCGCGGTAGAGTCATTGCTTGTTTCAGTTACACCAAATAAGTCTTCTAATGCTGTTGAGGTTGTATCACTTTCAACTTCTGAAGATTTTGAAGTATCATTCGGAGATATTCTTGAAACAATAAATTCATTTATTCTTGTAGCAACCCTTTCAGTTGTTACATCATCTTTTAAAAGCTTAAACTCTAATAAAGCCGTTTTTCCAATAATGCGATGTACCCTGTTTCTGTCAGTAACACCTGCAAGCTCAAGAATAATGCGCCTGCCACCGGCTTTCTGAATGGTTGGTTCTGAAACACCAAATTGGTCAATCCTGTTACGAAGGATTTCAAGAGATCTATCAACAGCCTCAACAGTTTGATCATTTAAGAATGTGATTACATCTTCCCGTGTCCTACGATCAGCATTGGCGTAGTAACGTTCAAGGCGCATCTCTTTTTTTACAAGGTTTTCTTCAAAAACAGTAACAAAGTCTTCATCTGTTTCATCTACGCGAGTTGCTGTTTCCTCAAGCGCATCCACAAATTCTTTATTTTTATATTTTGCAAGCTTTTCCATTAGCTTACGCACATCTACTTCAAGGACAACATGCATTCCACCTTGCAGGTCCAGTCCCAGGGAAATTGCTTTTGATTTCAGTTCGATGAGTTGATCATTGTCAGTTTTTTGCAATTCTTCTTTTTCAACTTCACTCATCATACTTAAATTAATGGTGGGATATAAAAGGTATAATGCGGTTATAATTGCAATAAATATAAATACAATTCGCATTGTTGAGTTAGATTTCATTAAAACTTAATTCCTCCGGAAGTTTTTAATTTTATTATAATTGAGTTTAAAAATGTTTAAATAACAGCTTACAAATTTAGGAGCATGCTATTTTAAAGTCAAACAAAAAATAGGGTTTACCTTGTGAAGTTTATTTTTGCGTAATTTGTCTTCAAACAAGCAAAAAACAGGTGAACAAAGGTGATTATAAATTAAGCAATCAGATTATTCAAATCTTGTTCACTTATTATTTCAACACCCAGCTTTTCCGCTTTAGTAAGTTTGGAGCCGGCCTTTTCACCTGCAAGCAGATAACTTGTTTTTTTTGAAACCGATGATGATACTTTTCCTCCCTGTGATTCAATAATTTCTGCAGCCTGGTCACGAGTCAATGTGGGCAATGTTCCAGTTAGTACAAATGTCTTGCCTTCAAATGTGGATGATTCTTCCCCACTTACTTTTCGGGTTTCTTCTACAGTTAAACCATATTCTTCCAGCCGGTTTACAATATCAATGTTCATTTCATCCTTGAAAAACAGCGAAATACTCTCAGCCATTTTTTCACCTATCCCATCAATTTCTGCAAACTTTTCCTCGTCTGCATCAACGATAGCTTTTAATGATCCAAATTCACTTGCTAATATTTTTGCTGCTGTAATTCCTATAAATGGAATACCGATGGCAAAAACCAATCGCCCCAAAGATTGTTTTTTACTTTCTTCCAAACCGGAAATTAGGTTTTCAGCACTTTTATCACCCATTCTTTCAAGAGTAGCAATATCCTCTTTTTTTAATGTATATAAATCTGCACTGTTATGAATTAATTCTTCTTCAACCAACAGCTCAACAAGAGAAATCCCTAATCCGGAAATATCCATTGCTCCCCGAGCAGCAAAATGGGCAATACGCCGCTTAACTTGTTCCGGACACTTATTATTATCACAACGGAGAGCAGCTTCCCCTTCTACCCTGCTAAGTTTTGTTTCGCAAACCGGACAGTGTTCCGGTATTTTCAATTCCTTGCTGTCAGCATTTCGTTTAGAAGAAATTACTTCAATCACTTTTGGGATAATATCCCCGCCCTTTTCTATAAAAACATGGTCGCCCACGCGAATGTCTTTTCGCTTAATTTCATCAACATTGTGTAAAGTTGCCCGCGAAACTGTTGTGCCGGCCAGGAAAACCTGTTCAAGCTCTGCAACCGGTGTTACCGCGCCTGTACGACCAACCTGCCAGGTTACGTCTTTAATAATTGTTTCTACCTTTAAGGCTTTAAATTTGAAAGCAATAGCCCATCGTGGACTTTTTGCAGTACTTCCCAATTTTTTTTGATGGCGTATCGAATTGACTTTTACAACAATGCCGTCAATATCGTAACTAAGTGAATCGCGTTTCTTTTCCCATTCATCAACAAATTTTATAACCTGATCTATTGATGCACATTTTTTAAAGTATTGGTTTACGTGAAAACCGGATTTTTGCAATAACGCCAGATTCTGGAAATGGAATTCTTCAAGATCATCGTCATTTTTACTATGCATCGAATAACAAAACATCTGAAGAGCGCGGCTTGCAACAATCTTAGCATCCTGCATTTTTATAGTGCCGGCAGCTACATTCCGCGGATTCATATATAAAGGTTCGCCCTGTTCTTCACGCTCTTTGTTAATTCGCTCAAAGTTTTCCCGCGGCAAATAAACTTCCCCTCTAACCTCAAATTCTTTTGGTAAATTTTCTATATTAAAAACTTTCAAAGGTATGGATCGGATTGTTCGCAGATTGACAGTTATATCATCACCCTGAGTCCCATCACCACGAGTAGTGCCCCTTGTAAAAACACCATCATTATATAGCAGGCTGATGGCCAGACCATCTATTTTTAGCTCAGTAATATATTCAACTTTTTCACTTTCGCCCAGTGTTTTGCGAACACGCGCATCAAACTCGCGGAATTCCTCTTCATTATATGTATTGGCCAAAGAGAGCATAGGAAAACGATGAGTTACAGTCGGAAAGTCTTTGGTTGGTTCCCCGGAAACCCGTTGTGTTGGTGATTGTGGTAAGAAATCCCCGGTTTCTTCTTCCAGTTTTTGCAGTTCTTTCATCAACTGGTCATAATCATAATCAGAAATAGTTGGCTGGGCCTGAACATAATATTTGTAATCATGCTCATGCAGCTCTTTTCTCAGCTGTTCGATTCGTTCTTTTGTATTCATAATTATTTTGGGTTTTATAAAGCCTTAAATTGAATTCATTTCGCATTAAATTAAATGAAGGAATTTAAAGGAAAGGCAAGGAAATAGGCAAAATTTAAATTTATAAATTGATATCTTATAAAATATTGTATTTTTTTCATTGATTCTACTTATCATCTGTGAACACCGTGTTAGATAAAGACCATTAATTTTCAAAAAAAAAAATAATATTTTTTTGAGAATTTGCCCACGATATTAGTTTGGAAATAAAGGCCGATTTTAAGTATACTTATTGCCTGTTCAAAAACAATAAATCGTGATGACCAAAACCGTTGCACTGATATTTTTTATGCTTTTTTTCATTAGCTGTACCAACCTTTTTTCAACAAGAGAAGACAAGGTTGAAAAGCCTGATCCCGGTACTGTTTCCCAGGTTTTTTTAGAACCATCTGAGCCGGCAAATATAATGATTAATTTGTCGCGGGCCATAGAGGGAGCCAATGCACTGGAATATGCCAAATTGTTTTCCAATCCGGAAATAGTATCAGAAAAACATTTCCGCTTTATTGGAGATGCAAACCTTATCAATCAATTGATTTTCCCATGGACATACAGCGAAGAAAAAAACTATTTCTCTAAAATGATATTTGGTGAAGATAACGAAAAACCTGCTTTTAGATTTAGTTTTGTAGATTCTTTACCGGCGAGGATTTATTCAGCCCTAGATTCAGTTGAAACGGACTTTATGGAGTATGAACTGAAAATTACTCTTCCCGATACTCAAAAAGTTTACTTTGGTTTTTCCAATTTCAAACTGTTTAAGTCCGCCACCGCAAATGAAGCGTGGTACATCTACTCTTGGGAAGATCGGGCCAAAACCGAAGCACTGGAAAACTCATGGACGGCGTTGAAAGCTGAAAATCAATAAGAAATTAGAAGAACTATCAAACTCAAATTATTTAATGCAAATATCTTATTTAAAAAAACAATCAATTTTTATATCTCCTTTTGTATTTCTGATTCTTAGTTGCAATCCTTTTGCGCCTTCTTTAAGCGATGATATTTCCAATACATCCCTTATTTTGACTGAGCAAAGAACGCCCCAGGAAGTGATGACAAATTTTGCATTTGCATATAATTTTAAAGATTCGCTTGTGTACAGCGATCTGATTGACACAACTTTCTTATTTATTTCAAAGGATTATTCTACTGATCCTGTAACTGATTTGACTTGGGGACGGGATACAGAGCTAAAAGCAACCAGCGGTCTTTTTAAAAAATCACAAACCCTAAATCTTATTTGGGGAGGAACTATTTTTGAACACGAAATTGATAGTACACATGTTGAAATGAAACAACTTTTTCAATTAACTTTGGACATTGATTTTGTTTTGAGGACAATAAACAGCGAAGCTCTTTTTATCCTTAGAAGAAATAGCTCTGGGCGCTGGAAAATTACACGCTGGGAAGATAAAGCGGCTTTCTAAAATTAAAATAGGGATTTTGTGGGAAACAAATTTTAAGATTAGCCCGTGATTCCTTCCCTTAAAGCACATTTTTTAATAAAACATTTTATAACATTCTGGAGGCATTTTAATGCAACGTATTGCTTTGGATATAGATCCTATCGCATTTGTTCGTAATAGTTTAGGTGGAAATGAACCCGATCCTGTTAGCTCTGTAATTATGGCCGAACTGGGCGGCGCTGAATCTATTGTCTGCTATCTGCGTGATGATCAAATGACAGTGAAACAGCGAGATATTTCTCTTTTTAAAGAAATTGTAAAAACACATTTAACTGTGCGTTGCAACCTTACCGAAGAACATGTCCGCAACCTAATTGCTCTAAAAGTTGATATGATTACTTTTGTTGCGCCTGGAGATTTAAATAGTTTCTCGCCACAGCCTATCTCATTGGATACATATTCCAGCCAATTACAAAATTATATTGCTGAGTTACGATCAAATAATATTCTTTCATCTGTGTTGATTGAACCTACAATAAATGAAGTTAAAACTGCCGGTAGATTTGAATTTGACTATGTTGAACTAGATGCCACTTCCCTTTCTGAAGCATCAGATATGAACAGCGAAGTGGATGCCCTGGAAAACCTATCCAGCCTGGCTTTGGCCTCAAGTAAATTAGGCATGGGCGTAAATATATCTGGCGGGATTGGCTACGATAATATTCGCGAAGTTGCCCAGATTAACTTTATAGAAGATATTGTAGTTGGTAAACCGGTTCTTAGTAAGGCAGTTTTTATAGGAATTGAGCAAGCTTTAAGGGATTTGCAGGCAATAATTAGTTAACTTTACTTTCTAATCAACAAAAGAAAAAACGTTGTAGGACTATATTTCAGAATGAGTGATTTTCGAATACTGATTATTTTATTTTTAACATTTTCTCTGCTTCAGGCAAAAACGTATAACCGCAATGATATTATTGACCTTTACAACTTCGAAAATTGGAAAGTTGCAGGCTTTGCAGATATTGAGCAATCAAAACTTCCTCTTTATTCCGATACTGCAGATACAATAAGTTTAACAAACAGTTTTAACTTTAATAATGATTCACTTAACGGTGACCTTTATTTCAAATCTTTTGGAGTTCATGGATTAGTCTCTGTTTTTGTTAACGGACATTTAATTTCAAAACAACTAAACCACTCTGCACCATTTCGTGTAAAAGTAAATAAAAATTATTTAAAATCAGATAGCTCCACAAATACCATAAATTTTATTATAACCCGGGAGAAAAACTTTGAGACAGGTTTTCCTGTTTCAACACACCTTTATTCTGAACCGGAATTTATCGGAATTACCCGACCATTTTTTCTTGAGATAGTTAAGAAACCTCTTTTCAGTGATTTTGAATATTCTCTTGAAAAAGAAAACAATGAAATTTTTATAAATTACAATTATAGAACATCGCAAAAAGCCATTCAGGATATAAAAAATAAAAGTGGCATATCTTTTGAAGAAATCTTTTCCGATAGCAGTGGGAGAATTATATCAAAAAGAACTATTCCAGCATCCTCAAGAACCACGGTAATTAGTAATAAAAAAACATTCCAGATAAGCAACCTTTGGACAATAGAAAATCCAAAGTTTGTTAATTTTTCAATTTCCTTAAAGCGGTTTGGTCAAACAATCAGCACCCAGAAAGCAAAAATTGCGATTAGAAATATTGAATCCTATAAAAACGAGCTGTATATCAATTTTGAAAAAGCTAAAATTAATGGTATAAATGTATATGAAAACCTGATTGCCCAAAAGTCCTCAAATTTATTCTCTGATATTAAACAACGGATGATGCTTATAAAAAATGATGGTTTTAATGCGGTGCGTTTTTATGGTCATATCCCCGATGAAAGATATTTTTCAATCGCAGATACGCTTGGTTTACTGCTTTTTATTGATTTGCCCATCCGGCGTTATCCGGAAATAGTTTTTCAAAAAGATGCTCTCCTGGAAAATTTAAAAATGTCAATTTCTACAACAGTAAATAATCTTAAGAGTCATCCATCTTTTGTTGCACTTGGCATCGGGCAGGAAGTACTTTTATCAAATCCTTCTACCAAAAAGTTTTATATCATCTTAAATGGCGCTACAGAAAAGCCTATACCATTTCTAACTTATATTTCCCCTGTTCCTCAAAACAACATTTCCAAAGAAATGGCGGCTGATTTTTATATGCTGGATGTTTATGATGCTGTTTTCAGAAAAGTAGAAACAGTTGTGGAAACAGGTATTCCTTATGCTTTGTCCGGTAAAACCGGGTTTAACAGTGACTTGAACTATTTAGATCACGATAATCCAAATTATGCTGTTCAACAAAAACTTCTTTTAAAAACTGATGTGAAGGCAGTTTTAAAAACACTGAAAATGCAAGGCGGTTTTATAGAAAGTTTCATGGATTGGTCTGCAAAAAAGCAATCTCATCAAAACATGAATGAAAAGAATAAAATTATCCGCAATGGTTTTTATGATTCTGGTATGACAAAATATGACTGGGCAAAATCACAAATAAACATTTGGGATAATGATGAACTATTGTCATTGGAAATTGAACAAGAAAAAAAATCCAGTAATATTTTTTCAATTGTAATGTTATTTGGCTCTCTCATTTTTTTCTTTTTTTATAGAAGGTATCCACGCTTCAGCGAAAATTATAAACGGGCTTTAAAACATCCCTATGGCTTTTATGTAGATATGCGCGAGAGAAGAATAATCCCGATTTTTAATTCTTTTATGCTTGGTGTACATAATTCTTTGATCCTATCAGTTTTTATTGGGTCATTCGTCTTTTTTGGTAGTGATTTGCTTCTCATTCAGGAAATAATGAATGTTCTAATTGCCAGGTCAGATATTTATGCAACCTATTTAACAATCAGCAACAATGAGCTTTTGATACTTCCATTCCTGTTTATACTGTTATTTTTGCATCCGTTAATGATGGGTATAATACTTAAGTTATTGGGAATGATTTCTAAAAACTATGTTCGTTTTCGTCAGGCTATTGTAATTGGGCTATGGTCCAGCGCGCCTTTAATTTTCATGCTTCCGTTAAGTTTTGCCGCCTATCACTTGCTGGTTAACAACCTATTTGTTACCCCCATGTTAATTATTTTTGCTTTATTTTTAATTTGGTCGCATGTACGCCTGATAAATGGTATACGAGTTCTGGTTCTTGCTAAGTTCCGCGTAATTTTTCTTGTATTGCTATTGTCTTATACAATCCCACTTGTTATTTTCGGTTTCTTTTTTATTCCACAACCTATGTGGTATGATTATTTAACCACCTTACTAAATTCCAGTGCTCTTTTTTGATCAGATCAATGGATTGGTAAATAAATCTGCTGATTTTAAATCTTAATTTTGTAAAGAAGAAAATATTTTATGTATCTGTCAAAGTTAGAAATTTTAGGTTTTAAATCGTTTGCCCAAAAGATCAAATTAGATTTTAATGAAGGGTTAACTTGTATTATTGGGCCAAATGGTTCGGGGAAATCGAACATTGTAGATGCAATCCGCTGGGTTTTAGGTGAGCAGCGCGTTTCATCTTTGCGTAGTGATAAAATGGAAAATGTTATATTTAACGGTACTAAAAAGCGCAAACCAATGGGGCTTTCCGAAGTTTCCATGACAATAGAAAACAACAAAAAAATTCTTGATAGTGAGTATGAAGAAATTGTTATCTCACGGCGCTTATACCGTTCCGGAGAAAGCCAATATATGATTAACAAAGTACCTGTGCGTTTAAAAGATGTAGTAAATCTTTTTATGGATACAGGTATGGGGGCAAATTCATATTCAGTAATTGAGCTTAAGATGGTTGAAAGTATTTTAAGCGAAAATAAAAATGAACGGCGCCTTCTTTTTGAAGAAGCTGCCGGCGTTGTAAAATATAAAACACGCCGAAAATCTGCATTAAGAAAATTAGATTCCACTCAGCAGGATTTAGCACGTATAAATGATATTGTAATTGAAGTTGAAAAAACTGTCTCCTCATTAGGTCGCCAGGTTTCAAAAGCCCGACGTTTTATAGATTTAACCGATCAAATGAAGAAGAATGATATTGACCTTGCTGTTTTCCGCTATCACAAATTTAAAGATTTAATTGATCCGCTGGAAACAGAGTTGACAGAAATCAGCAAAGAGAAAGAAGAAA
The DNA here is from genome assembly GCA_013112635.1 of Calditrichota bacterium. Classification (NCBI taxonomy): domain Bacteria; kingdom Pseudomonadati; phylum Calditrichota; species Calditrichota bacterium. Next base: position 526,902 of record JABFGF010000001.1, read on the forward strand.
GTTCACACCAAATTACTTTAGAAGAAGCTATTTTGGAGGATTACAACCGCCAACAAATTGAGTTTGAGCAACGTGTTTCAGAATTAAATAAAACCCTCTATGAAAAAGATATCAACATCCGCAATCTAAACCAGGATGATGCAATTGCAGAAGCAAAAATTGAAGATATGAAAAAGAACCGGGAACGCTATCTAAATGAAATAGATGGCTTCCTGAAAAAAATCACCCTGCTAAATGAGGATAAGGAAACATACACGGATGAGCTGGAACAAATCCGCTTAAATACAGAACAGCTTGATAAACAATTTGCTGAAATCCGCAAAGAAAAGGAAGAGAATGCAGATTTAATCAACGCTGAAAAAGCGGATATTGACCAGTTGAATACTAAATTCCGTGAACAGCTTCAAATAGTTACTGAGAAAAAAGAGCTGCTAAAACAAAAAGAATACCGCGTTAATTTTGATAAAGAGCAGATAGAAAAAATCAACCATATAAACAGTGAACAAGACTCTGAGATTTCAGAATTAAATGAGAAATTAGATGAGTCAAATAAAGGCAAGATTGCCAGTGAAGCGGAAATTGAAAAAATAAAATCTGAAATAAGCCATATTCAAGAAAGCTCCACAAAAGTTCGGGTAAATATAACTAAAAACCAGTCTGATTATAATCTTTTGTTAAGTGACCTTGAAAGAACCCGTTCCCGTGAAAGCTTTTTAAAAAATATTATCAGCAGTTATGAAGGCCACGCTAAAAGCACACAATTTGTAATGTCCCAACAAGATAAAATTGACGGTGTTTATGGACCTTTGGCCGATTTAATTGATGCAAATGAACAACACGCCCTACTTGTAGAATCTGTTTTAAAAGATTCATTAAATTTCATTGTAGTGGAAAATATTAGCGTAGCAAAAGAGCTGATCCAAAAAGTAAAAGCAGAAAACCAAGGTCGTGTAACTTGTATTCCTCTTGACCGTGTTGAAAAAATTGATGCGCCTAATTGGAATAAAAATGGCGCCGGGCTCAGCTTTTTACTGGACAACATTTCTTGTTCAGATAAATTTAGGCATCTTTTAAATATTTTGATCGGTGATGTGGCAATAGGTAGTTCATTGGATGAATTAATAAAACTATCCGAAAAAAAACCGGGTTTACGTTTTATTAGCAACGATGGAGAAACTGTTAATTTTAGCCGCGAGATTAGTGGTGGCAGTACCGGAAAAAAAGATACAACAATCATCGGACGAAAAAACAAATTAAAAGAGTTGGAAAAACTGAAGGAAAAACAAGATAAAGAGCTTCAAGTTTTAAAAGATGCCGGTAAAAAGTTTGAATATGAGTTAGAACAAATCCTAAACAATGAAAAAGAAAAACGCGAATTACTGGATATAAAACAACACCGCTTTTTTGAAATTGATAATAACCTTAAACAATTATCTTACCAGCTTGAAAATAAGAAAAAACAACTTGAAGCCGCTGATATCCAAACAACTCAATTAAATACGCAAATCGACATTCTCCTCAAAGAAACAAATGAAATATCCGCTGAGTTGGAAATAAAACAAAGCGAGTTAAACAAGCTTGAAAAAGAAACCATTATTCGCACAAATGAATTTGAAACAAAAAATGAGAGCTTTCAAATTTTGCTGGACGAATACCAGGAAACTCAGTTAAAACACAGTAATTCTCAAAACCAGCTTGTAAACCGTGAGAATGATTTGAAACGGAATTCTGAAAATGTAAAAGAGCTGGAAACTTCGATCACTCGCCGTAAACAGGAAATTGAAAATATAAAAGAATCTCTTGTTAAATTTGATAGTGAAATCGTAGATCGTAAAGTAAAACGTGAACAAATTTGGCAGCACCGGGATGAACTTGACAAAAAGAAACAAGTGCTTGAGACTGAATTTCAAGAGTTAAAAGATAAACGCCATAAGCTGGAAAATGAAATCCGTGAGTTCCGCAGAAAACATGACAGTTCGCTGGAAAAATCTAAGAAACTTGAAATAGAAATCAGTGAGTATAAATACCAATCTGAAGCGGTTAGAACTTATGCATCAAAGGAATATTCAACTGATGTTGATGCGCATATCCCAAACCAGAACCTTAATGAAGAAGAAACAGAAGACTTACTAGATTCCCTTCGTAACCGCATAAAAAATCTTGGGCCTGTTAATCCACTGGCTGTATCGGAACATGAAAAGGAAAGTGAACGACTGGAATTTTTAACAACTCAACGAGATGATTTACAAAAGGCAGAACAATCATTGTTGGAAACAATTGATAAAATCAACAAAACTGCCCGCAAACAATTTGAAGAGACTTTTACTGCTATTAAAGAAAATTTTGAAAAAGTTTTTGTATCCTTTTTTCCTAATGGGCGCGGAACTCTTATGCTGGACGAGACTGATGACCCGCTTGAAGCTGATATAGAAATTGAAGTTACAACCAAAGGTCGCGGTTTGCAGACCCTTTCCCTGCTTTCAGGTGGTGAAAAAACACTGACAGCTATTTCCCTGCTTTTTTCCATTTACCTGGTTAAACCAAGCCCTTTTTGTATTCTGGATGAAGTTGATGCTCCTTTGGATGATGTCAATATTGGCCGATTTACAGAGGCACTGCAGAGCTTTTCGAACAATACACAGTTTTTAGTAGTTACACACAACAAACGCACTATGGAAGCTGCTGAGACCATGTATGGCGTCACAATGGAAGAAGAAGGTGTTTCAAAGTTAGTGTCCGTGCAATTCAATTAGGACAAATGAATGTCATCCCTGCAAGCCTTAAGCAGGAATCTTGTCTATAATGGACATTCGGGATTGAAATTCAATAACGATCAGAATCTTTTAAAATTTAATAAAAAAAGAAATCCACTATAAATGAAAAAAACTAAATTTATTCTTTTAAAAACAGTTTTACTAATTTTCCCCTTTTTCAGTTATGGACAAGTTTCATTTATTCCTATTAGTGCAGATTATTCAGCCTTTCAAATGAATGATTCGCTGGCTTATGTAGAATTTTATGTTTCTTTTTTTCAAAGTAATCTTCAATATGACTATAAAAATGATACCTTACAGGCGTTATTTGAAAACAAATTAATTATTAATCATAATGGTGATGAGATTAAGAATATTTCTCATAATTTTAAAAACACTGAAACAGATTCTGCAAGTGTAAAAAAATATAGTCAGTTTTATGATATATTCAGTCTTGCCCTTCCATTTCGTCATTTTTCGGCCACAATTCGGGTTACAGATAAAATCTCAGGATTTACTGGAGAATATATTTTAGATATAAATATTCCCGGTGCAACAAATAAATTTCGCCTGTCAGATATTCAACTATCATCCCATATTGAAAAAACAACCGTTGACGGAAAGTTTACAAAGAACAATCTGAAAATCATCCCTTATCCCCGAAAAGTATATGACCTTCTGCAACCGATGCTATATTATTATGTGGAGCTCAATAATCTAAGCTATAGTGAAACCCAACAAAATAAGTACAATTTCAATTATTTTGTTACAAATGAAAATGGAGATACGCTAAAAACAGGTCCACAAAAAACTAATAATATTGCAGGAAATGCCCAGGTAGAAATTGGTGCATTCAATGCCCTTTCACTTCCACCGGGTAGCTATAATTTAAATATACGTGCTAAAGATTTGTTTTCCGGTAACTCAAGTAATACAAGAAAACGCTTCTCGGTTCGTAAACCAAGAAAGAAAAAAGTTCTGGAGAATCAACTTTCTGATATTGATCCCGTTTTTAATTCTATGAACCTGGAAGAATTAAAAGAGGAGTTTGAGGCTGCAAGTTATTTTGCAACATTGCAGGAAACAGAAATTTTTGAACAACTTGTTACTGCTAATGAAATTCGTGTTTTTTTAACCACCTTTTGGCGTAACCTCGATAAGCAAAACGGAATTGCATTTGGATTAACCCGTGAAAAATTTTTAAGGTTATTTTTTATGGCGAATAATGATTTTAGCTCATCTATGGTTAAGGGTTATAAAACTGATCGTGGACGCGTGTTGATTCTTTATGGTATTCCAAGTGAAATTGAGCGCTTTACTAATAATACAGACACCGATCCATATGTGATTTGGAATTATTATGAGTTAGATGGCGGAAGCAAATTTATTTTTGGGGACAGGAGTGGATTTGGAAGATATGAACTGCTTCATTCAACCTATTATAAAGAGATTCAAAATCCAGATTGGTATGATCGTATTCTAATTCCAAACTACAAACGGACAAATGATTAAAACTCATCAATCTTTTTGATAAGTCCAACGCTTTTTATTTCTAAAATCCTCGCCCCAACTAAGCTTTCTACTTAATGTTTTAAAAAAGTTTTGAGATTTAATTTTAATGAAGTTGATTTTTCTTTTACTTTTTTTGATAATAAATCGTGTTCCACTTGGATAGCTTCCCTGGATTTGCCCATCTTTGAGAATATTAAAGGATTTATGTTCTGTCCATATCTGGAGATTAATTTCACCATCATCATGAATTATTAGAGGCCTGTTCGTTAAAGAATGCGGACAAATGGGGTTTAAAACAATTACATTTGACCTTGGTTCAACTATTGGGCCGCCCGCAGATAGCGAATAACCTGTCGATCCAGTAGGTGTTGAAACTATCAGACCGTCTGCAATATATGAGTTTAATGTCCGCCCGGCTATCCGTACATCAATTTGTATAACCCTGGAAAACCCTGCTTTATCAACAACAATATCATTTAATGCGACTTTTTTTTCTTTATGGCCATTTTGCCTGAGAGTAAGTAAAGTTCGTTCATCCAAAGTATACTGACCCGACAAAACACTCTCAAGGTGATCGGTTAATTTGTCCGGTGGTGTATCTGCCAGGAAACCTAAACCACCCAGGTTTACTCCTAAAAATTTTGGAAAAGTATCGGTTATTTTCTCAACGGTTCTTAAAAGCGTGCCATCACCGCCAAGAGTTATTAATACTTCGGATTTATTTAGTATTTCAGATTCAGATAATAACCGAAGGCTTTTAAACTCGGTACTTATATAAGGCGAGTCATTTGTGCATAAATAGAAAGATACCTGATCACTGTATTTTGCTGCCCAGTTATCAAACTTTTCAAGCAGGTCATTAACGTTATCTTTACGTGGGTTAACAACAATCCCAATTGTTTTAATTTCTTTTGCCATTTTACTTCAATTTATTCAAAATCATCAACTATAATATTTCCACTTTGATCTTTTGAGATTTGTTTAATTTTTTTCTCGGCAGAATTTAATTTTTCGAGACAAACTTTTACAAGGTCGTTGCCTTCTTCATAAATTTTAATACTTTTATCAAGGTCAATTTCGCCTGATTCCAGCTGGTCTACGATTGTTTCCAAACGTTTTAGAGCTGCTTCAAATTTAACATCTTTTTTCATAATAAACCTAATACTTTAGTTTGTTTATGGTACTTTCGATTTCACCATTTGCAACCTTCGTCTCCAAAACTTGCCACTTTTTCAGTTTGGAAATATCTTTAACAATTTTCCCATCAGCATAAGTAATACTAAATCCTCTTGCAAGGGTAGCTTCATGGTTTAAACTGTTAAGTCTCTTTGTCAAAAATTGTGTTTTCTCTTTTTTCTGAAAGAACTGATTTAGGAAAGCATTTTGCGATCTGCTGCTTAGGTCATCAATTCTTTGAGCATATTGGTTTAACAAATCTTCAAATCGTTTTAACCCATGGCTTTTTTCTAAAGATGAAACTTTTTGATTTAAAAAGTTAATATTGGCCTGTACTGCATTCTGCATTTGTTGTTTAATTCCTAAAAACAATCCTGCCAATTCATTTCTGTCTGTAACAACCAACTCAGCTGCTGCCGAAGGTGTTGCTGCCCTTAAATCTGCAACAAAATCAGATATGGTAAAATCAACCTCGTGTCCTACAGCAGAAATAACAGGTATTTTTGACTGGAATATGGCTCTGGCAACTTGCTCTTCATTAAAGGCCCATAAATCTTCTAAAGATCCACCACCCCGACCTACAATAATCACATCTGCTTTATTGTGCTTATTTATTTCTTCTATGGCAGATGCAATATCCGTTGAGGCATTAATACCTTGCACTTTTGCCGCCCGAATTAATATTTCGAGATAAGGGGCGCGCCGTTTTAATACATCCAGAATATCGCGTATTGCGGCTCCTGTGGGAGATGTAACAATTGACACTTTTTGAGGAAATTCTGGAATTGCTTTTTTGTTTTCTTCTGCAAAAAGACCTTCTGACAGCAATTTTGTTTTTAACTGTTCAAAAGCTTGCTGAAGGTTCCCGACACCAGCAGGTTGTGCCTGGAGAATATCAATTTGGTAACGCCCGGATTTTTCATAAAGGCGAATATTACCCAGTGCTTTAATCTGCATTCCATCTTCAAGATTAAAGCTGATCTGCTCAGCACGTGTACGCCAAATCACTGCAGAAATCTGGGCATCATTATCTTTGAGAGAAAAATATAAATGACCGGAATAATGGGCTTTCAGGTTTGATATTTCACCTTCAATCCATATAGTTGGCAGGCTCTCTTCTAAAAGAGTTTTAATAGTGCGTGTAATATCACTTACACTGTATACTTTCTTTTCCATGAAAGATTTGAAGCTTAAGAAGAAATAAATTAATTACAACTGTAAATAGAAAAGAAAAAGGTTCATAATAATGAACCTTTATTTCTTCTTTTTATGTCTATTTTTTCTTAAACGCTTTTTTCTCTTATGAGTAGCCATCTTGGCACGTTTTCTTTTTTTACCGCTTGGCATAAAATAGAATCTCCGTTATGATTTAGTTATTTTACTTTTAATTTGGTCAATAAATTTTTTGGCTGTGGCAGCCTGTGGTGATTGAGAATTCGTTTCTATCAACTTTTCCCACATTTTTATAGCACCCAAAGAATCACCCATGTTAAAATGAACTATTCCAGAGTTATATAATCCCTGACTATGTGTTGGATCTATCTTCAAAGCTGTTTGCATATACATCAATGCAGAATCGGATGAGTTAGTATTGAAATATGCGACACCTAGATCAATTAAAACATTAGGATCAGTTGCATTTACCTCTAAAGCTTTTTGATAATGTTTAATCGCGTCCGGAAAACGGCTAATATCAAAAAAACTGTTTCCCATTTTAACATTTAACTCATAATTAGAAGGGTCAGCATCCAACTGTTTACGTAACTCCTGTATAGTATTCATCATCCTGTTAAGATCAGGATTTTCAGCAGGAGTTTGAGAAACCTTGGAATTCAGCTTTTTTTGAAATGATTTTGTATTGCTGTTGTTTACAAGAATTATTGTTACAATTGCAAATAAAAATGCCAACGCCAAAATAAAATATGAATTACTCTTTTTAGGAGGTTCGGTCTTTTTTGTTTTTTGGGGACTTTTTTTAGCGCTTGTCGATTCTAATTTTTCGCCGCAACTTGAACAAAAGTTCGGATTATTTTCTAGTTTTGCACCACAAGAAGGGCAAAAATTATTTTTCATCTTTGATTTTTGACTCATAATTATTGAAGCATTGATTTTACGACTTTTACATCCTAAAATCAATTCTATTTATGCATTCTTTTCTTGATTTTCTTTTACTTAAATTTTGAGTTTTATTATTGTGTAAGGACAAGCTTAATTAGTTCTGTTTTAAAATCATTGAACTTTTAAACGATCACCGGGCTTTATTTTTGAGCCATTAATTTTATTTATTTTCTTTAGCTGCGAAATAGAAATCCTATGCTTTTTTGCTATATCCCATAATGTATCGCCTCTTCTTACTGTGTAATAAGGGCCATCATCTACCAAGTTTTCCGGTGTACTTTTTTTCTTTGAAGAAAATTGCTGACCTTTTCTGACATATACTTTTAATTTCTGTTTTGGATATATGTTTTGTCCATAATAAAGCCCGTTCCAGGATCGGATTTTACTTGCCCTGGTAGAATATGCTTCTGCAATCCCACCCAATGTATCGCCTTTTTTTACGATGTAATCAATTGCTTTATATTCAGCAGAATTCTCTTTTACAACACTTTTTTTCTTTGTATATCTCTTTTTTGATTTAGATGATGGGTTTGAATAATTACTGACATAATAGTGTTTTTTGTTTTGAGGTACAGGAATCAACATATACTTTCCTGCCCTAATACGTGTACCTCTTAAATTGTTAACAGATTTCAAAACAGAGATACTTGTATAATACTTTGCCGCTATTGTTGATAAGCTCTCGCCAGATCTAATTTTATGCCGAACCCAGGATCTTTTTTCTTTGTCCGGGATTTGTGCATATGCTTTTTTAAATTTTTCCCTGCTGTTTTTGGGAATATAAAGCGTGAAGTTTTTAATTCCCGGTGGTGTTACCCATCTTATGATTGCCGGATTAATTTCTTTAATAAAAGCATAAGTCGTATCAACGGCTTTAGCTACAACGTTTAAATCAATTGATTCAGATACCGTTATAGAATCAACTTCAAAAGGTGTTTGCGGATCTATATAGAATCCAAATTTTTTAGGATCTTTTGCGATAATAACTGCAGCTAAAAAAGTCGGGACATAATTGCGGGTTTGTCTTGGCAAACGGCGTAGTTTCCAAAAGTCATTCGTTTTATATTTCCGCATATTCCGTTCAACGCGTTTAGGATTGCAATTATAACCGGCAAGTGCTAAATACCAATGGCCGTCAAAACGTTCATGCAAATCTTTTAAATGTTGTGCAGCCGCTTCAGTTGCTTTTATAAAGTCTCTTCTTTCATCAAACCACCAGTTATGGCGAAGCCCATAATAACGCCCTGTTGCAGAAATAAACTGCCACATGCCAACTGCACGAGCATAAGAACGGGCCCGGGGATTAAAACCACTTTCAATCATGGCAAGGTACATTAATTCATCGGGTAACCCTTTTTCTTCAAATACATTTTTTACAAATGTTTTATATCTGCCGCTTCTTTCCAGCCATTTTGTATATACTTTTCTACCTTTTGTTTGAAAATATTTTATAACTGATCGTACTTTTTTGTTCAACGTAATTGGCATTCCGCTGGTACTTGTATCAATTACAGTTTCATTTCCAAACAGAACAGAATCGGGAAAAACTATTTTATTAATATTTGTGATTTCTTCTCTTATTTCCTCAGCTTCCAGTATTTCTTCCTGTTCTTCAAAGATTCTTTCATAATCGGTATTCATTAACTTTAATACAGAATCATATTTTGTCCAGCTCGTTAATGTAACCTGTTCCTTTTCAGAAAAGGCAGAAATGCGTTCGAAAGCATATTCGTATGTAAGTTCTGCTCCTAAGGTATCGCTGTTGGTCAATTGCTGATGAGCCTGTTTAGCTAAGGTGAAAATAGAATCTACCCTGTCTAATGATTTTTCTGATAGCCAAAGATTATTAGGTAATCTTTTTTCAGCATCCGTTTCACTTTTATCAATTTTTACATGGGTTACTGGTTGACATGCTGCAATTAAAGCAATAACCGAAATCATTTTTAGTATTTGATATTTTTTAAATTTCATAATTCTCATTGGTTAGAAATCTGGTCTATTAATTTTGTAGTAGATTTTCCTTCAACAAGCGGGATTGTTAACACTTTGCCACCGTTTTTTTGAACAAATTCATGACCTATAATCTGATCAATGCTATAATCCCCGCCTTTTATTAAAAAATCCGGTTTAACAATTTTTATTATTTCAATTGGTGTATCTTCAGCAAACAGGCAAACAACATCTACCGATTCCAGCCTTGAGAGAACAAATGCCCTGTCCTCTTCTTTGACTAATGGCCTGTCAGCACCTTTTAAACGTTGCACGGATGAATCTGAGTTTAGACCCAAAACCAGAATATCAGCCTTTTGTTTAGCTTTCTCTAAATAATAGACATGACCGCGATGTAATAAATCGAAGCAACCATTTGTAAATGCAATAGTTAAGCCCTTTTTTCTTAATTCGGCGATGACCTTTTTAATATTATCAATGGTTACAATAGTGTTCATATTTTAATTAGACAAATTAGCTAAAAGGTTTTCTTTTTTTATAGGTACAATACCAACTTCCTCCACGACTATGCCGGCTGCAATATTTGCCAGAACAGCTGCTTCCTGTTTTGTAGCACCTCCAATAGAGGAACAAGTAACAGTACTTATTACAGTATCACCTGCGCCGGATACATCAGCTACTTTACGCGCCTGGGTAGGAATATGTGTCACCGTATTATTCTTTTCAAAAAGGGATAATCCTTTTTTTCCGCGTGTTAATAAAACGCTTTCTGCATTCAACATGTTTAAAAGTTCAAACCCGGCTTCTTCAACTTCTTCATCGTTTTCAAAGTTTTTAGCCACAGCTTGTTGGGCTTCAATTATATTAGGCTTAAATATGGTAGTATTTTTATAACTTTTAAAATTAGTAAATTTAGGATCAACAGAAACATGAAGCTTATATTTGATACACAAATCTATGGCATAGGAAATTAGTTCTTTTGTAAGAACCCCTTTATTATAATCTTGCAAAATAACAGCATCGGCTTGGGTAATTAAAAACTCGATTCGTTGTTTCAGCCCTAATTCTTCCTTTTTATTAGCTGCATTAATAGTCTCTTTATCAACACGTGCAATATGTTGATTGTCGCCAATAATTCTTGTTTTAACCGTCGTTGGTCGTGAAGTAGATTCAACCAATCCTTTTGTGTTTAAATGGTTTTCTGACATTAACGAAGCAAAATTTTCAGCCATTCTATCTTTACCAACAAGCCCAACAAGAAGAGGTTCGCAACCTAAAGATTTTATATTTAAAGCCACATTTGCTGCTCCGCCAAAGCATAATATTTCATGATCAATCTCAACAACCGGCACAGGGGCTTCAGGAGAAATTCGTGTTACTTTTCCTGTTAAATATTCGTCAATCATAATATCACCTATTACCAGTATTTTCTTTCCCTGGAATGACTCTATTATTTCCCGGCCTCTATTTTCACTAATTTTCATTTTTCCCTTTTTTTATGTTTTTTTACAGGAATTGATAAAATAAACTCTGCACCACTACCAACATTTGAGTTTACCTCAACCTGAATATCATATTTTTTAAAAATTTTGTCTGCCATGGACAGCCCTAATCCGGTACCACGCGGAGCTTTATCGTCCTGGATTTTTTCATCAGGCGCTGGTTTTGTTGTAAAAAATGGCTCAAAAATCTGCTCGAGTACATCACGCTCAATTCCAACACCAGAATCTTTTATAACAAGTTTTACAGAACTCTTATTTTTTTTGGTTTGTACAAATAATTCCCTTTTTTCAAATTTGTACATAGCATCGATTGAATTTTGAATAATTACAGAAATGCTTTGCGAATAATCACTGTATATTCCATAAAGCGAAGGAATGGAATCATCTAAATCCAGAGTGCAGTCAATATAATGTTTGAAGTATAAATTCGCTTTTAAGAATTCAATTTCTGTTTTTAGAAGGCTGTTTAAATCAATCTCATCTTCTTCATAATTTAGCTCATATTTTCCTTTTGTTATTATTGTATGGATTAATTCATTCATTCGCGAAGTTTGCTTTAAAATCATATTAACTTCGTTTGAATTTGGATTTTTATACTGCAAAAGCTCTGCATTTCCCTGAATGATTGAAATCGGGGTGTTTAAGTTATGAGTTATGCCCGCTGTTAGTTGACCAATCGAGGCCATTTTGTTTTCTTTTAGCAATTCCAAAGCATATTTTTTTTCTCTTTGCTGGGCCAGGTGTTGTTCTGTAATATCTGTGATAACAACCAAAAGAGCAGGATTGCTATTGTATTCAATTGATGATAACCAAGCCTGAACATATATCTCTTTAGATTTTTTTTTATGTGCCGGAAATTGAATGGTTGTGTTGTCCCTTTGCTGTGAAAGACACGCCTGCATCAATGTTTGTAATGCTTTTTGCTTGTGTTTTAATACCAAATCAATGAAGCGGGTGCTATCAATTCCGGAGCTGTTTGAAAAACCGAAAATTGTTGCAAACTTATTATTATTATAAACAACCAACCCATCACTTATAATTGCAACACCAACAATAGACTGCTCAATAAGTTGACGGTATTTCTGTTCTGATAATTCCAGTTGTTGTACTTTTTCTTTTACTTCCTGTTCAAGTTTTTGCCGGTATTCATCTTTGTTTTTTTCAAGAATCGATCTTTCCCTGTTTAGAATAAACTGAGTATGAGCATTCTTAATTGCCTGGAGTAAATGTTTATTTTCAAAGGGTTTAAGAAAATAATCAAACACATTTAATCGAACTGCTTCTTGTGCGTGTTCTAATTCTCTGCTTCCTGTTATTGCTATTACAGGTGTGTTATTTCCTGAGTCTTGAATTTCTTTAATAAATTCAAGACCACTTTGTTTTGGCAGAATTATATCAATAATAAGGACACTAAATGTATATTTATTAATCAGTTCTTTTGCTTCTTCAGCATTAGAACAATTTTGAACACTATACGATCCGTCGATACATATGTTGGATAAATAATCCCGTATCGTTTTCTCATCATCAATGATTAGTATATTGGGTTTCATTTAGTGAGGTTGTAAAATTAGATTCTTTAATTATAGTCTGTCTACTGATTGATTTTCAAGGCTGTTATCAGCAGATGTTATTTTTTGAATCTTTAGCTTTACTTTGTCTCCGATAAATTCCAATAAAGTAAAAACAAGTAAATTTATTATCCCAATAAAAAACAGAATCCTTGTAATTATATCCATAGTTTTGTCATTAAATAAATGGAAAATAATTATTAGAACAAAACATAGGCCAACAATCCATGTCATTATACGCAATATTTTTTTAAAGATTGCTTCTGTTTCTTCAGTAAAGACTATTTCTTCAGGTTGGTTTTGTGATTTTTTTTTCTTTGAATTGTTCTTCTTTTTCATAATATCCTGTTTTTTGATTCTTATTTAATTCTTGCGAAAATAAGCAAAAGTCACCAATTTATCTATTTTTTTAACAGAAGAATATCTTGAATATCAGCTTCAATAGTTTTTTTCGGATTTTCAATTATTCTTCCTAATTCCACACCGTCTTTTTCAAAAATAAAAGTCGGAACACGTTTAATATTGTATTTTTCTATCAGGTCATTATCCAACTTTTTTTTTCTGTCAACGGCCCATAAAATAGTTTTAAAATGGCTATTTCCTTTTATTGCTTTAAAAAATTTTGGAACATTTCTTCTACTATCACCACACCATGTTCCTAAAAAAATATATATATTTATATCTTTGTCATATCCTTGAATGTTTTTTAATTCTTCTTCATTGGGCTTATATACGTTTTCTTGTTCCAGCCATACAGGGTAATCGAAATATAATTGCTCTTTATTTATCTGGCCATAAAGTAGCTCTGTATTATTCTTTGTGATTTTTTTTGATGTCATTTGTGCAGTACAAGAAAAAAGAAAAATCAGGCTAATCAATATTCGTCGTGTCATTAACCACCTCTTGTTTATTAATAATCTTTTTGCGAATATCTCTAATACCTTCAGGGGTTACCGCCATATAACTAATAACTTCGCCTTCATTTCCAAGTGCACCTTTATTTTCACCATTTATATTAAACTCAAGCCCGGAAGCATTACCTATTAAAAATTGGACCACTGAGTCAGCAGAAATATTAATCGTATTTCCTGTGTAAAGCGTATATTCCAAAGTATCTTTTTTGTCTTTGATGAAACGCAACCAGGTCGTATCAACTGCAGATACATCTATAATAACATTGCTGGTATTATTTATTTCTCTTGTTACTTCTTTTACCGAATCAATTTTTGCCTGTTCTTTAGCTTCTATTTCCGCAACAATTTTTCTAACAGGCAATTCTTTTACTTTCTCTTCAGAGCTATCACCTGTCAGTTTGGAGTTCCATGCAAGAAACCCCAGAATGATTACAATTAAAACAACAGGACCTGCAAAAAACAGGGTACGTAAATTGAAAATGGAATTATTTTTTTCACGCGTTGTTTTTATTCGTTGAATTGTTGTTGTTGGAGTAGGATAATAAATTTCTTTACGTAAAGCTTTAAACTCTGCCAAATACTTTTCAGGTTCATCTACATTTAGATATGAAATGTAAGTTTGAAAAAAAAGTTTATCATAAACCTCAGGTATTTTTTCAAACTCACCAGATTCAATTGCCTCTAAATAGGAAAGTTGAATCCGGCTATCCTGAGCAATTGTTTTTAATGAAATATTTTTTTTGAGCCTGATTTTTTTTAAGTGCTCAAATAAGTTCCCATATTCTTCATTCTGTTCCATCAGATACCTCAAAATCTTTTATTCTAAGCTGGATAGTTACCTGTCCATGCCAATTACTTTCTTCGATTACATAAGCACAATTAATTTTTATATTCTCCTGTTCAAGAACCGATTGATATTTTGCCATATTAAACGCAATTGCATCAATTACAACTCCATTTTGTTTTACTTTAAATTTTAAGTGATTTCCACCAATAATAATAATATTCCCGGAGATATCAATGTTTTTTGTAACAAAAACAGGCCTCATATTCTTTGGTCCAAAAGGGGCTAACCAATCGAGCCATTTTAAAAAAGATCCGGTAAACTCATTTAAAGAAACAAAAGAATCAATATTTAAAGTTGGCAGGCTATTATTAACATCAACTGTATTTGTTGCTATCTCATTTATTTTTTTTCGAAAAATATCTATTTTACCGGCCTCAATGGTTAAACCGGCTGCACATTCATGTCCGCCATAAGAAATTAAATACTCTGAAAGATTATTACAGGCATCAAAAATACTAAAATTTGCTTTGGATCGGGCTGATCCTTTGCCTATTCCATCATTGATGGATATTAAAACTGCAGGGCGGTTATATTTCTCCAATATTCTCGAAGCAATAATCCCCAAAACCCCCAGATGCCAGTTTTCTTTTGCTAATACAAGAACACAGTCTTTTTCAAGATTGTGATCTCTGGCTATCTGTTCTTCTGCCTCCTTCAAAGTTTCTTCGTCAATATCTTTCCGGCGTTTGTTTTCAGAATCTAAAATCTGGGCAATATTTTTTGCCTGTTGCGGACTTGACGATGTTAATAAATGAACTGCTTTCTTTGCATTTGAAATCCGCCCAACAGCGTTTAACCTTGGTGCAAGCAAGAATACAATCAAATTAACAGTTATTTTTTGTTTTACCAAACCACACGTTTTTAACAAAGCCTCAATTCCATAACTTGGTTTAGAATTTATTAATTCAAGCCCATATTTTACCATTGTCCTGTTTTCAAACCTCAAGTCAACAATATCGGCCGCTGTTCCTAAAGCAACAAGATCAAGAAATTGATATAAAAAATCTTTTTCAATTTGTAAAACTTCGCAGAGTCCTTGAAGTAATTTAAAAGCTACGCCACATCCAGCAAGCTCTTTAAATGGATATTTACATTCTTTTAATTTGGGATCCAATATTGCAAAAGCATCTGGTTTTTCAGCTACCAATTCATGATGATCGCAAATTATTGTATCTATTCCTTTTAATTGTGCATAAGCTATTTCATTATTTGCTGTTATACCACAATCAACAGTAATGATTAACGATGTTTTCTTTTTTACAGCTTTTTCTATTCCTGCAATTGAAAGTCCATAGCCTTCGGACAACCTGTCAGGAATATAAAAATCAACTTTTCCACCCAAACTATGAATTGCCTGATACAGTATCGATACAGAGGTTACTCCATCAACATCATAGTCTCCATAAATAAGTATCTTTTCACCTGATTCAAGTGCGGCAACAACCCTGTCCACAGCCCGCTGCATTCCATTCATAAGAAATGGATCATATAAATCTGAAAGCTGTGGTTTAATAAATTTTTTAAATTTGTTTTCTGAATCGATTTCTCTTTGGCAGAGAATCTGGGTTATCACTGGTGGGGGCTGTTTGTCAAAATTTGAAGTGTCTAAAACGACATCTTTGACAGGCTGGGAAATCCATTCAAATAACATTTTTGTACCAGTAAAAACCCGGGAAATGATAAGCCGAATTCTGTATCCCGCAAAACGGGACGATAGCTATTTATCTAAGTTACCTGTTGCCAGATAATTTAAGCAACCTACCCTGAAGTGTGTTTAAAAAACGCGTTAAGGGGAAAACGCACCCAATAAGGGTTCCTTCTTTATTTGGTCTTGCATCAATTCGGGTTTGTAGTACCCTTGCTGTTAAAGTATCTAAATTTAGATATTCCAATTGGAACAAGGTGGTGAGCTCTTACCTCTCCTTTTCACCCTTATCCCGATGAATCGGGACGGTATTTTTTCTGTGACACTCTCCTTCTGCAAATGCAGATTCTGATTTCTCAGAAGAATTTCCCCTTTGATGTTCGGACTTTCCTCCTTATTGCAAAGGCAGCTATCTCATTTACCCGGATATATGAAATTTATTCCGTCCACACTAAAATTCTACCACAGAATTCACATTCGTAAATCTTTTTCATTTTTCTGACTTCAACAACTTTCTGAGGTGGAATATATGAAAAACATCCACCGCAAGTTCCGTTTTCCACTTTAGCAATACCTGTACCATTACGTGCTTTACGAATTTTTTGATAAGTTGAATAAACATGCTTGCTTAAATTTTTAAGAACCTTATCACGTTTCTTTTTTAAAGAATTCTCTTCATCTGCGGTTTCGGCAAGGCTGGAATCCAATTCAACTTTATTTTCCGATAGTTCCTCTTTTATCTTTGCAATTTCAGCCTCAAGTTCATTTATTTCTTTTTCTTTCTCTTCATCAGAGGACTTTATTAAAACCAGTTCACTTCCATATTCTTTTTGCGTTTTCTGGACTGATTCAATTTCAACCGTAATTGCATCGTATTCACGATTTGTTTTTACCTGATACAGTTGCTCATTGTATTTATTTAGTTTTTCCTGAGATTCCTTTTCAAAAAGCTCAATTTCCTTAATGCGTAATTTTGAAGATTTGATATCAGATTCTATTTCTTCAAGAGAGGCTGTTTTTGATATTAGTTTCTCTTCGAACTCATTAACTATATTGGGCAAATCTCCCCTTTCTTCCATCAGCTCATCAAGCCTGTTATCCAATTCTTGTAACTCGATGAGTGCATGTAAAGTTTTTTGCACCTCTTACCCCTCCCCTTTTATATAAAAAAAGTGCACCCTATTTTTGTAGAATGCACTTTGATGTTATTTGTTTAAAACTTTTTTTTGCTTTTTTTTTGAACACTTTGAAAGCATAAAACTATCCTGATAAAATTTAAAGTGGGCCCACAGGGACTTGAACCCCGGACCATTCGATTATGAGTCGAGTGCTCTAACCAACTGAGCTATGGGCCCTAATATTCTCAAAACTCGAGCTTAGAATTTAGCCACGGGTTTTTATAAAATCAAATAAATATTGAGCCTCTTTTTTATGTTTTTATTGATAACTCAAAATGCTCATTCAGCCAAGCCTCAACTTTGTCTGGACTTACTACTATCGCCTTTCTTTGACCATGATTTTTTAGGAGGATTTCTTTATGATTAACAGAAGTATAAAGCACTTCACCTTCCACTAAATCAGGTATGATAATTGTATATTTGTAAAAAACAGAATTAAGATGTTTTGTATCAATAATATCAACATAGAAGCCAAAATATTTGAAAAACAGTGACTTAATATTCTTGTATTCTTTTTCGGGATTTTTAATAAAAATAACCAGCTCTTGAGAAAGCAATTGAGCGTCTGTGTTTTTTATTTTTGTTAGTATCAGATCCTGAACTTTTGTTTTGTAAGAAAAAGTATAAGACTTTGGAACAATAACTTTAATCTGCTTTTCAACTCTAAGTTTATCAGGAAAAACACTCAATGGTTTTATGTTCAAATTCTTTTTTGAGTCATTGAAATTTACAGAAACAGAATCTATTACATGGTTATAATGATTAGTCAAAACGCCATGCAGGTATAAATCAGTATTACTTTTTTCCAGATTTGATAAATCTAAAACCGTACCATTACTATTAAAAAATTGAAACTCTTCGATTCTATTGGTTTTAGGCACATCAATATAAGTTTTATGATATAATGATTTTTCGAAAGAATAATCAATATCAGCTATTTTACAGTCATTAATCCATTTTGCGCCTTTTATACTT
Organism: Calditrichota bacterium; assembly: GCA_013112635.1. NCBI lineage: Bacteria > Pseudomonadati > Calditrichota > Calditrichota bacterium. The sequence continues at coordinate 545,043 of JABFGF010000001.1, forward strand.
ACTTGATAACGCTTTCCTTTAAACAAAAACTTTAGTCTTAAATCTCCAAAGTTAACAGTAAAATTCTTCCAGGCTAATATTATTTTTAATGTAATACCTTCGTAACTAATCTTAATGAAATTTTCAAATATTAAATCGTGATGATACAAAAAAGGTTTTAAAATAATTAAGTCATTTTTGCTGTATTCTATTGACGCCTTTTTATCAATTCTAATTGGTGGGAAATTTTTGAAAGAAACAGAACAGAAATTTTTATCTCTTTTTTTTACAACCTGGTAATTGATAATATTATTAGCTAAAGAAGTGAGATTACTGCTGAGCACAAAATCAGCTAAGTCTATTTTTAGATTTTCTTTAGAAGAATCAATAAGGAAGTTATTTAAAGCCAATTTTGAATAGAGTCGATAAAGATTTAAAAAAGGAGAGTTTTGATTCTCTAATTGCGTTTCAAATTTAGCAGCAATTTTATTTTTCCACCAAAAATTATTCTTAAATACCAAAATCAATAATGCTGAAGCCTCTTCAGGAAATTCTTTGACAAAATTTTCAAAGTATAAATTTCTCGATGAGTATGATAGAGCATTCCAGCTATGTTGAATTTTATTTTTTACTAATATATTATCTGTCTGCTTCGTCGATAATAATTCACAAAAAGATAAATCTTTCTCTTTAAGGCTTTGGTTGGTGGTTACGGATTTTAGACAATTCTTTATAAAAGAATCCTGTTCTGTTTGCTGTTTAAGCAAGTTATTTATTTCTTCATGATTATTGAATAAATAGAATAATTCTCTTAAAAATAATAAAGCCATTTTGTGATCAGATCTTTGGCTATCATACTTAAATGATAAATTTCCTTCGTTCCCTATCCATGGTATTTTTGCCCATAACTCATCAATCTCCATAAGTAATTCGTTATTCTCACTTTGCAGAAAAGATAATGGGTGGATTTTTCTTTCATTTTCAAAAAGCTTTTCCAGGTAAATATTAAGCTGCAAATGAGCTGTTTTTAATTTTTCAGAATTAAATAAAATTACTTGTTCACCAGGATTAATCTCAATTTTGCTAGTTACTGGTTTAATTTTATTAGATAAATCAAAAAATTGTGCTTTATTTTTCTGTGCAGTAATTATTAAACTGTGTTTTTCTTTAGTGTTAAAATTTTGATAAACAATGAGCGTTTCTTCAAAAAACTCTATAATTGTAGTTTTGAAATTTAGAGTTACAATTTCTGAATAATAAATTCTGGATTTTGGAAATCGCCAGGATTGGGTGGTAGTTTTATTTGTTGGATTAGATTTATCAAAAGTAATTGAAAAAGTTTTAAAATTGTAGCTCTGATTTTCTTTTACATAATTGGCACTATTTTTAAAACTAATCTTAGGAGTATTTTTTTGATAAGCAAAAAGAAGGTTTTTATTGATTATGTTTTGTAGGTCATTGATAGGCGTTGTGCTTTCCATTAATTATCTACTTCAATAATGGTCTGTTAGAAATATCTGTTTATATCTACATAAAGGACAAAAATAATTAAAAACAATAAAAAGGCCATTCCAACCTGCTGAATGACAATTCTGGTTTTTATAGACAAAGGCCTGCCCATAATCCCCTCAACAACTAAAAAGGCTAAATGACCGCCATCTAGTGCCGGGATAGGCAATGTATTGAAAAATGCCAGTACTGAACTGAGCAATGCAATAAAACGGACGTAGGTAACCCAACCCCGGTTTGCTGCATCACTTAGCATTACCGCTATTGTTCCAGGTCCGCCAACCGTATCCTCAGCAGATTTCACACCTGTAACTAACAATTTCAATCCAACAAAATTCATATATATCATTTGAAATGGTTCGGCAATACCCATTTTTAAAGCTTTTGCAAAAGAGACCGGATTTTTTATTTGTTCATAATATAAGGAAACCCCTATAAGTCCATAAGACTTATCAATACCTTTGTCATCAACTGAATGAATTTTTTTAGGAGTAACCATTCCAGAGAATACTTCTTCGCCTCTTTTCCATTTAATACTTATAGAATTGTTCGCATTCTTCTTAATTATCTCTGTCATTTCACCCCAATTTGAGATTGCTTTGTCATCTAATTCAATAATCGTATCTCTAGGTTTGAGGCCGGTTTTTTCAGCAGGATCACCCGGCGTTACTTCTCTCACAGTTGCCGGAAAAATAGGAGAAATATTCAACATCTCACTATTCTTTTCTGATATCCATTCTTTCTTATAAAATAAAGTTGTTGTTTCATTGTCTCGTAATACTTCAAACTCAATATCATTTTCAATATTATTAAAAAAAGCATAAGATAGTTGTTTCCAAGTATCAATATATTCGTTGTTGATTTTGATAATTTTGTCGCCATCTAAAAAGCCTATCTTTTGTGCTATCCCGGATTCTCCCTGAACTTTAAGATTTGTAATAGGAGTAACTATTTCGCCCTGTGAATAATTTACAAAAGTGTATAAACCAATCGCTAAAAGCAGGTTCATAATTACACCTGCCGAAATGATGATTATACGTTTCCAGACAGGTTTTGAGCTGTATTCATCCTCAGCACCTGATATTTCGGAATCCATGTTTTCATCAATAAAACCGGCCATTTTCACATAGCCTCCAAGAGGTATTGCTCCAATGGAAAATTCTGTGTCTCCCACTTTTTTGCTCAATATTGTTGGAGGAAATCCTATGGAAAACTTTTCTACACGTACACCCATCCAACGTGCAGCAAGATAATGACCAAGTTCATGAATTAATACGAGGATACTAAATGCAAATATTACTGCGACAATACCTAAAAACGACATTCTTTTTCTTTCTTTTTATTATTATTACTGCGGTAACTCAAATCTTTCATAATTGTTTCAAACAAATTATAAAATCAACCTTAATCCGGCGCTAATCGATTTATAATCACCAAAATTATACTCAGCATTTAAGTTAAAAATCAATATGGAAAAATTTATACCTAATTGATACCTAATTTCTTCCAATCCTGGGATTGAAATATCCACTTTATCACCAGTACCTGGATCGCTGACGTTTGTTACATTATTAATATATCCTGCACCACCGTACGCTTCTATTGGTAACACACTAATTCTTTTTGAGCCTACAATATTCATAGAAAACACAGCGCCTTCAATATAATCATCAACTCCGTATTTTTGATAAACAGCTAAAACACCAATATTAAACGGTATCGGGGATATAGAAAACAAGTTTTCCAGCTCGTATTTTATCCCAACACCATAAATTGTGATTTTACCAACTTTTTTATCTTTCCATTCGGAATAGCGTAAAAGCAGGTTGGTATTATCACCAACACCAATATTTAATTGCAAAACCGGGATATTGAATGAATTAATATCCAATCCCTTGATTCCTGATGAATCATCTAAAGTCTTGCCAAAAACGGTTACCGACTGCAGTGAATCTGTCCCAAACGTTTTTTCACTTTGTGCTATTGGGGTTGTTATATAATTAATACCTAAATCAAAATGCGGAAACTTATATGCTTTTGCACTGAAGTAGGATGAGCTGGCAAGTGTTGCACCGAAAGCATTTGACAATGGTGTTAAATAGCCTTTTAAACTCGTTTCATTGTTATTTAAAAAAAATCTGCTAATATCATTTTCCAATACCTGTCCACTTACTGGAGAACAAATCACAAAAAATGCAATAATAGCTTTTAGAATAATTACTTTCACTACCCGTCTCTGAAATTCAAAATGACTATATAGAAAAAAAGCCCCGTAAAGGGGCTTATATTAAAAACACTTACCTTTAAATTGAAATACCGTATCCAACGCCGGCAGCTAAATTACTACCTCTGCCACCAACTTCTACCTTAAAACCAAAAAGGGCTAACCCAGCCGCAAACCTAAACCCTGTAGAATCGAGCGTACCTGTTATTTCGTTTGGAACTACTACGCCATTAGTAACGATCGCCTGGTTCCAGGTCATATCTGTTGAGCCTAGTTCAACTCCAAGTTTTCCATAAATTCGGGCAACAACTAGGTCATAGCTCATCATTGCGCCAATGTTTATTGTAGAAAAGTCAAGGTTAATTCCGGTCTTAACATCTCCTGTTACGCCTTGTACAGTTACTGAATTTGTCTCAGTTGCACCAAAAGTCATTGTATTATAATCTGCAAATAAAGCTGTAGCTGGAAATGCAGGTACAGGAATTAAATCTGTAATTTCATATTTTAAACCAAAGCCTAATACTTTAACATTTGCACCAGACATTTCTAATTCAGGTAAAAAACGTCCGTAAGCTTCAAAGCCGGCAGTACCAAATCCAAGCTGTATGCCTGCACCACCGGGAAAATATAAATCATCATCAATACCGATTGCTTCATTTTTTTCTATACTTCCAACACCAAAAAACACACCGGCGCTAAAACGAAAAACAGATGGTCCAGAAGCATCAGTCCAATCTAATACGCTCATTCCTGCATGAATCCCATTATTAAAATCTTCAAATTCACTTTCTAAATCTTTTACGGATGAGTATTCGGTCAAATCCAAATCTACCTGGGCGAAAGAAACTCCAGATATTAAAAGTAAAATTAGTAGTGAGTGTAAAAATTTATACATAAAAATCCTCCGTGTGTATATTTATGTTTAGCTGCGCAAATATAAGGTTTAGACAATTAAAATAGCAAATAGAGTAAATTATAAAATTACAAATATTTAGCTCTGATATTGGTTCGGGATAAATAACTGACTATTAAATTTTTCCGCCTCTTTTTTTTCTGATTTTGTGGGATATTTATAATGTATTGGTATTTTATATTTATCGAAAAAAGATTCTGATAAAGCAGATGAAATTTCGACTTCACTTATTTTTTTTTTGTTAATATTTTCAAGATTAGTTGAATTGTGTTTTAAAAGTTCTGTCTGTCCCTCTTTATTGCCTGAATCTGTTCTAATATAATTGATAATTTTTTCATGTTCTCTACCAATAATTATTGAGCCGTGTTGCAAAATCGATTTTTTGTAGATTTTTTGAGCACTTCCAACTACTTTTTTCCCTTTTAACTGGATTTCACTTTTGGCAGCCCTGTTAAAGCAGGCAAATGTACTATCACCTTTGTTTAAATAGTTATTATCTTTTTTAGTAGTAGAAAGCGCCACATCAAAACCAATATCTTTTAAAGCCCCGGCCAATAGAATATGAAATATCTCATATATTTCATGATGTGTAATATAACCCCTTGGGATAATAAAACTGTATGTCAGTTCCTGAGCATGTAAAATGGCACTGCCACCGGTTGGTCTTCGAACAATATCTATTTTGTTTTTGTCAATGGCTTCAATATCAACATTATTTAAATTTTGGTGGCGCCCAAGTGAAAGGCAGAAAGGATTCCAGCCATAAAATCTTAGTATTGGTTTTTGGTCATGGCCAACCTGTTCAGCAAATAACAGATCCAAAGCCATATTTTCTAAACCTGTAAAATATTGAAATGGGATTACACGAAGAGAAGTAAACGGAAGCATAACTTAACGTATAATACCTCTGTCACATGATTTGAGAAAATCAACAAGATGCATAACTTCTGGAGTGTCAGAAAATTTTTCTGAAATGAGCTTAATTGCTTCTTTTGTAGTATTATTCTGGCGATATAATATTTTATATGCCTCTCGGATTGCAGAAAGTGAGTCCGCAGAAAATCCACGCCTTTGCATACCAATTTTATTTAAACCTGCAAATTTTAATGGTTCTCCCATTGCCAAAATATATGGAGGAACATCTTTAGGGATTCTCAATCCACCGCCAATAAAGCTTTGCGTGCCTATCTTTACAAATTGATGTACGGGAGTTAATCCACCAATTCCAACAAAATCTTCGATTATAACATGCCCGGCAAGGTTAACTGAATTTGCAAGAACAACATTATTCCCAATTTGACAATCATGGGCCACATGGGCGTAAGCCATAATTAAACAGTTGTCACCTATCCGGGTGTAATAGCTATGGGTCGTTGCCCTGTTTAACGTTGCAAATTCGCGTATCGTTGTATTGTTGCCAATCTGCAAGAATGTTTTTTCATCTTCAAATTTCAAATCCTGCGGATCTGTGCCTAAAACAGCGCCTTTGGATATTTTACATCCTTTACCCAACTCTGTACCACTGGAAATTAAAACATGTGATGCTATTTGACAGCCATCGTTAATTTTTACATCATTTTCAATTATTGAATATGGCCCAATAGAAACGTCATTTCCAATATCAGCATTTTCACTAACAATGGCACTGGGATGAATCTGTGTCATTTTTCTCCTATTTATCAACTACGGCGGCCATCATTTCAGCCTCACACACAAGCTGCCCTTTTACAAATGCTTTACCTGCCATTTTAAACATGCTACGCCTGCCTTTTATCATTTCTAATTCCATAATTAGCTGATCACCAGGCTGAACTGTTTTTCTAAATTTCACATTGTCAATTCCGGTAAAAAAGACAAGTTTATTCCCAACCTCTTGTTGCTCATTTAACAAAAGTACACCACCAACCTGCGCCATTGCCTCAACAATTAAAACCCCCGGCATAACCGGCCGTTCCGGGAAATGGCCTTCAAAAAATTGCTCATTTGCTGTTACATTTTTAATTCCAACAGCTCTTTTTTCAGGTTCAAGTTCAATAATTGAATCGATCAACAAAAATGGATAGCGGTGAGGTAATATTTTTTTAATGGCATTGATATCAAAAACAACGCCTTTTTTTTCTATATCCTGATATTTACGTGTTAATAGCTGTTTTTTATATAATGACCTCAGGATTTTTGCAAACTCGATATTGCTTTGATGCCCGGGACGTGCCGCTAACAGCTGCGCTTTAATATTAACACCTGCCAGAGCCAGATCACCCATCAAATCTAATAGTTTATGTCTGGCGGGTTCATTTTTGAAACGTAGTTGTTTATTGTTTAATGTTCCGTTTTCTCCAAGTACAACATCTTCAGATATGTCAAACATATTTCTAAGGCGCGTAATATCTTTATCTGACAAGTCGCGATCGACAATTACCAACGCGGAATCTAAATCACCACCTTTTATCAAACCTTGTTCAGCAAGGCCTTCAACTTCGTGTAGAAAACAAAATGTTCTGGCAGGAGCAAAATCAGTAACAAATTCTGAGTCCATATTAAACAAACCTGTGTGCTGACTTCCAAGGGCCGGATTATTGTAATCAATCATAACTGTAAGACGGTAATCGTCGGTTGGCAGTGCAACAATCTGAACACCTTTTTCATCAACAGTAAAATTGATAGTTTCATCAATTACCAAAAATTCACGTTCGGCTTCTTGCTCATCCATGCCTGCTGATTGTAAGATATCAACAAACTCTTTTGCAGAACCATCACCAATTGGTGGCTCATTTGCGTTAAGCTCGATACGTACATTATCAATTTCCAATCCCACTAGCGCAGCAAGAACATGTTCAATTGTATGTACAGCAACACCATCAACCTGAATTGTGGTGCCACGTAAACTATCAACTTCTGTGTCTTGAACAACATTATCTACAATCGCTTCAATTTCCGGAGAATTGTCAATATCAACACGGACAAATTTTCGTCCATAATTTTCCGGTGCAGGCTTAAATGTAATTTTGGTTTTATTTCCAGTATGCAGTCCACGGCCTTCAAATGAGACTTCTTTCTTAATTGTTGCTTGTTTATCTCTCATTATTGGTCATTTCCTTTTTCTAATTCAGATATTTTGTTTTTCAAATCCAAAACTTCAGTCTCAAGTTGGTGTAGCTTCTTAGTGTTTTCTGGCAGATGTTTAACACTCGCTTCAATACGTTTCTTTTGCATTATTGGTATGGCTGGCATCCCCATCAAAATGGATTTTTTGGGAGTATCTTTAGTTACCCCTGCTTGTCCGGCAATGATCGATTCATCTCCAAGTTTCAAATGTCCACCTATTCCTGCCTGACCACCAATTGTTACGTTCTTCCCAACTTCCGTACTACCTGCAATACCGGTTTGGGCTGCGATTACCGTATGCTCATTTACTATGCAATTATGTGCAATCTGAACAAGATTATCTAGTTTAACACCTTCTTTTATTATTGTTGAACCAAGAGTGGCTCTGTCGATAGTCGTATTAGCACCAATTTCAACATTGTCTTCAACTACAACATTTCCAATCTGTGGGATTTTTATATATTTACCATCATGTGGTGCAAAACCAAATCCATCGCTACCAACAACAACCCCATCATGCAGAATTACATTGTCACCAATAACACAGCGCTCACGGATTGAAACATTAGGATAAAGAATTGTATTACTTCCTATCGAAACATTATCCAATATTTTTACACCGGGATAAAAAGTACAGTTATCACCAATTCTCGAATTTGAACCAATAAAAACAAACGGCCCAACGTTGCAGACTTCCCCTATTTTTGCACTTTCTGATATTTCAGATTTTGGAGAAATTCCCTCGAAGTCTAAGACTTTTTTTGGTTCGAATAGTTTCAATAAAAGAAGAAACCCCATATAAGCGTTTTCAACTTTTATATGAGGCATCGAAATTTCACCGGCACTGGTATCAACAACAATGGCGCTTGCACTTGTTGATTTAATAAAATGCTTATATTTAGGGTTTGCTAAAAAAGTAATTTCGCCATCTTTGGCAGAATCTATTTTTGCAGGTCCGGATATTTCAATATCCTCCGGGCCAGAAAGTTCTCCGTTTAGATGTTTTGCAATTTCTATAAGCTTCATCTACAGTGGCGCTACTTTTTACCGGAAGTTGTAGTAGTTGAAACTTTGTTTTTGTTCAACTCTTCAATTACTTGATCTGTGATATCGTATTCCGGTTTAAAATAAACAACAGATCCCGTGGCGCCGTCTAAAATGTAATCATAGCCATCCGCTTCGCCAATTTCTTTTATAACATTTGCAACTTTATCAATTATTGGCTGTCCAAGCTCTGCCTGCTTACGATAATATTCACCCTGTGGACCAAGTTTTTCGTATTTATATTTTTCTATTTCCATTCCTTTGGTTTGCATCATTTTTTCTTTTTCAGCCTTTTTTTCTGGGCTTAACAACAAACTTTGTGACTCAATTTCTTGTAGCTGTTGTGTATAATCTTGAACTAGCTGATCATACTCTGCCTGGTATTTATTTTGAATCTCAGCAAGTTTATTTTGAACATCTTTGTATTCCTGGTATTCAGTTAATACTTTTTGAGAATGAACATATGCAAATTTTTGAGCAAAAACAGGTAATGCCATAAATAGTAAAAGAACTGTAATTAAACTAACTTTGATTGATTTCACAAAATCCTCCTTAATGAACACATTTATTTAAATGTTTAATTCCAATAAATTTAAAACGCTGAATTTAGTTAATTTGTTAAAACCTTCCAAATTGAAAGTGAACTTTCCATTTTCCATCAATAGGATCACCTGTCACCGGATCATAATAATCAAAACCGTAACCAAAATCTATCCCGATTATACCCACAAGTGGCATAAATAAACGCACGCCTGCCCCAACAGATCGCCTTAATTCAAATGGATTTGTATCACCAACATTTTGCCATGTATTTCCTGCTTCTGCAAAAAACAATCCAAAAATAGTTGGGTTTGGTGCAATTGGGAAACGCAATTCCAGAGTGGATTTAACCATAGATTTACCGCCAAGTGGGCTGCCATTAACCAATTGGCCAACGTTTCCGTCTTCATATCCTCTAAGGCCTTCAGCAAAGCCAAGGCCGCTACCACCCATGTAGAAGAACTCACCAAAAAGCAGATTTGTGTCGTCTTTTAATAAGTTTATCATGCCATATTTATTATGAGAATATAAAACCAAATTTGCCGGTAATGGGAGAAACCATTCAGATGAAAAAATGGTTTTAAGGAAATGTTGCTCACCACCAAAAGGACCACCCGAAAGTTCAACTGATAAAGAATGAGAAGTTCCCCTTGTCGGGAATTCTGGATTATTGCGGCTATCCCTTGAAATGATCTGGGTTAAGCTTAACTGGCTTGTATTACCGTTTCTGTAACCAAAGCCTTCAAGGCTTCCATCAACATTGGAAATTCTTGTTTTTGCAGCTCGGAAAATCCAATCACCTCTAAAGTAGTTATCCGGCCAGCGGAAGCGTCTTCCAAGACGAATACTCCCACCTGTATCATTTCTTGTAAAAGGATAAAATCCGCCGCCTGTACGTGTATCAAAGATAGAAAACCCGCCTAAAGTTGGTGTATCAAAAAGCCAAGGTTCAGTGAAACTGATAGATGCAGATCGATAAATACGGCCAAACTGCCAATCAATAACAAGGCGTTGTCCATCGCCGCCACTTAATGGATGTGCGAGAGAAAAGTTATTGAAAGTTAATCCCAGACTACCGATAAGCCCATCACGCTGACTAAAACCAGCTGACATATTTGCCATATCTGTAGATTTTTCTGCGACTTCAACTTTCAGGTTTACATTTTTAGAATCATCCGGAATAAGACGCACATCGGGTTGAACGTTGCTAAAATAATTTAGAATCATTAAATCACGAATTGAACGTTCGAGCTTTGCACTGTTAAATTTATCTCCGGGATGAAGCTTAAACTCCCTGCGGATTACTTTCTCATGCGTTTTCGAGTTGCCAACAATACTGACTTCTTTTATCCGTACAACATTTGCTTCAGTAATAGAAAAATTAATATTTAGTGTATCGTTTTCCACCGGGATTTCTTGTGGAACTATGCTTGCAAAAAGATAACCCTGGTTGTAATAAAGCTTTTGAAGCCGGTCTCTAATACCTTCATCATATTTCTTCTGATCGTAAATGTCACCTTTTTCAATATCTAAAACGGCGCTTAACTCTTCATCTGAAAATATCTCATTTCCATCAAATTTGATCATTCCGAAGTGATATTCATTACCTTCATGAACCCAGATATCAATAAACAGATCTTGCTTATCATCGCTGTATGACAGCGAATCTCTCAATACTTCGGCATCGCGATACCCATTTTCTTTGTAATATTGGACAACAAGATTTTTATCTTCTTCAAATTTCTTGGGATCAAAATCAGCACTTCTCCACCAGCGGTCTTCCTGTGTTTCTTCCATTGCATCTTTTAAATCATCACCTTCAAAAGCAGTATTACCATGGAAGCGGATTCCTTCAATCTGAACTTCAGAGCCTTCTTCAATTTCAATATCTAAATTAACCCTGTCTTTTTTTGCGGTTGAAGTATCAATGGAAACTGTCGCAAGCAGAAAACCTTCTTCCCGATATTTTTTAAGGATTTTCTTTTTCATTTTTGAAATTTTGTACGGGGCAACTACCATACCGCGATAAGTATCTAATTCGTCTTCAATTTCATCTTTATCTAATTCATCAAATCCAGTAATATTAACCAAGTTTAAACGAGGATACTCTTTGACTTTAATTAAAAGGTCCAATCCGTCAATCGACTGGCTGGTAACATAGACCTGAACATCTTCAAATATCCTTAAAGCCCAAAGGTTTTTTATTGCTTCCTGAATATTTTCACCTGTTATATTCATCCCTGATGTCAGTCCGGAGTTCAATCTTATTGAACTTGCATCAGCACTTGTATTTCCTTCAATTGTTATTGAATTAATAGTTATTTGCTGAACTTGTGCATTTAAAATTGTTATAAAAAATAAAATAAAAAATGTCGCGAAAAATTTCCGCACATGATCCTCCATGTTAAAATGAAAATGAATGTCTAAGTCTAATTTTAAAGTCTTCTAAATACTGCCTTTGATTAGCAATATTATAATATCCAAGTAACTCTCTGTCCCACTCAAACTCTACCAGCATATTTCTAAAAAATCGGTATTCCAGCCCTAAAGAATGGTTAAAATCAAAGCTGCTTTCAGCGTCATCATACAATGATACAAGTTGGCCGGTATAAGTTAAATAAAGGTTTTCATTTAAATATTTGCCAACTGTTACTTCTGAGCTTGACATTAAAAACAAGTACGGCAGATCGCTTGAAATTGGATTTATAAACGGATTTGTGTCATGATTGTTCAATTGCCTTCCGACACTGCTGTAAAACAAGTTTCGTGCAATGCTGGAATTAAACCGGACCAAATCCATCCCCAGGCTACGCTCTAAAACACGCTCAATTGGCCTTAACAATGGCCGAATAAGGTATTTTTCTGTAAGCGCGCCACCAACATTTGTAGCCTTTTCTCTGAAATTTTCTACAGAGTAACCCAGGTATGCCAATACTTGTTCCTGAGTTTCGCCCATTGTAGGGTCAGCGGAGACTAACTTAAATTTAAAATCCTGCCAATCACCCGATTGTTTTGTTTGCCCTGTTTTAGAATCCAGAGTATATAATTGTAAATATATTGTTTTCGGAATTGCCCCAACACTATCGCGGATTGTAGTCCATGCCCTTCCGGAAACATCAGGCAAATCTTTACCCCGTGGAAAATCCAATGCAAACCGGTCAACTTTGAAATTCTGGTCGAGGTATTCAAGACGCCCGCGAGTAGAAACGAGGCTTCCAATTGGTCTGAAAGTTCCTTTATTTATAATACCCGAAAAATGCAAACCTTCGCTGCTTTCATCAACTGTTATTTCCGCATTAACGTTATCTATATAAGCAGGTATTTCCCTAAGGTAAACAACATCTTCACCAGATTTTACAGTAGCATCCCATTCCATATTGCTTAGAAACTGAGCTGCTGTTGATGGTTTTTTATTAGGATTTTTACTTACAATAAAAGGATATGTAATTGTGGCTTCATTGAGCGTTACAATTCCGTAACCAAGCGGGTGCTTTACGGGTCCTGCAAAATAAAACTTCTCTTGTTCTGTTTTACCGGACAAATCCAGTTTTCCAAAACTCGTTTCGCGCATAATCCCAGGAATATTTAGGTTTACGCCATCATCACTTGTTTCCAATGCAAGGATGCCAAAATCGAGGTTCAGCCCTTTGAAGAACCAATGTTCAAGCTGTTTACCGGATTGAGTTTTGATATCTCGAACTGTATTAATATTGAGATAATTATCGTCAACATATGCATTTAAATTTTCAATATTAACTTTGTTAGAGCCTTCTTCTAAAAGTATCCGCCCACTAATATCATGCACATAGGGTGCAACAGAGTTCATCCACAATTCACCGCGATCTATATTTATATCTGCTGCAACAAGGTAAATTTCATCGGAAGTGCCTTTAAATTTTAATGAAATATCAGAAAGAGATGCACCATCGAGAAAGAAAGGTTCCCAATGGGGAAGCAAGTCTAAAATATCTCCATCAAAATTAATAAGCAGATCAACGTCATCTTTGGAATTAAGTGGAAATGTACCAACACTATTTAGATGATAATATCCTTGCTTCTCAATAAACAATCTTTGGAGTTCTATTTTATGGTCATCGTAGTTAACAACACTGCCTTCCGCCGGAATATTATCTAAAAGTATTAATTCCAAATTGTCATATTCAATACCATCCAGCGTTCCATTTGCCAATGAAACATTTGCTTCTACATAAGGCTGTTTTACAGTTCCTTTTAAATTGACTTCATAATCAGCAGAGCCTGTTACCAGAGTTTCATCCAAATTAAAACTTTTTATCAAAGACGGAATTTCAATTCCCTGGCCACTAAAATATCCGGAAATATGATTATTTAACAATCCCCATTCTAAATTACCGTTTAATAGCTCAATATTGTTATGGGAAATTTTTACTGAGTCAGCAATAAATCGCGTACGATCAGCAGTGAATTTTACTTCCGGTTGATAATAGCCAATATCATTTAGAACAAATTTGTCTCCTCTCAGGTCGGCTTTCATCCAGGGTTCCTTTAAGCTTCCCCCGAATAAAATATCCCCATTTATTTCACCTTGGTATCTGTAATCATCATTTGAGGAGTTTGACAAAGCCCGGATTATTTTAAAATCGTTAATAGTAATTTCGCCTTGTAGCTGATTAGCTTGTTTTTCCAAGTCTAAATAAAAATTACCGGCAATTCCTTCTTCAAAGTTTATTTGACTACCAAAAAAGTTTTCAGTGAAATCAGCTTCATAACTGCCGTTTAAGTTTTTTAAATTGATTTTCCCAATTAATTTTTTATGGGGTTCCAAAACATTTATTAAATTTGTTGACAAAGTAAAAATAGTGTCCGCAGAAGATCGATCACGTACCTGAACCTGCCCGTGAAGATCATTTACAGTACCATACAACAAACCCTTTGTATCAATTTTATCAAAGATTGATGTTACTATTTTATCCGAAGAAAATTTCGAAAATGGAAAATTTTCAAAAAAAGCAGATTTGATATTTGGCTGCGTTAAATAATCAGCGATTCTAATACTTCCCTTTAAATTGCTGCTGTTTGATTCTGTAAGATTTATTTGAAGTGTGTTCGAATCACCAATTACATTTCCGTTTAAAGAAAGCAGGGTATCAAATCCTGCCAGGTTATAATCCCAATTTCCATCTGATTTTCCTGAACTCAAATCAACATTTAGTTTTAAGTTAAAACTATGGGCTGCCTGGCTAAGTCTATCAAATAAAACATGTTCACCCGATTGATATCCACCCGCTACATTGATATTCAGTTTGTCATCATCATATCCATAAAAACCGTTGCCGCTTATGGATAAATCATGATCATTTATTAAAATTGAAGGTAATTGTATTCCTTTATCTGAAAACTTAAAATTTGTAATAACTTTCTCTATTGGATTTTTATAAACTGTGATGTCCCTCGAGCTTAGGCTTCCTTTAATGTCATAATTATCAAGCCCCAAATGATAAGCAAGTCTCAAATCAACGGTGCTGCTATCAAATATTTCTTTGCGGATGTAATTCTGAAATGCACTTAATGGAAAGTTTTTAGTATCAACTTCACCGTATAATTCCGGGGCAAACACATTTTCAATTGTGCCGGTTATATTTAAGGGATGATTTTTATAATTAAGATTTCCCTTACTAATTTCAAGTTTATTATCTTCAATCTTTACATTAAAATTTATATTATCCGCATATTCATCCTGGTAAGAAGCTGCCATATTTTTTAAATCCAGACTTCCGATTATCATAACAGAATCAAGTTTGGAAATATTACCTCTTAATACCATAAATCCTGCCAAAGAACCTTCAATAACCAATTTTTCAACAAAATGATTTATAATTGATTCTTCAAAAGAGTATTCTACTATATCAATTCTTGAGACAAAATCTTGTTTCTTTTTATCTACAAGCAGGTTTAATTTAAAATTCTCATCCTCTGTAGAAAAAATATTCCCTTTCACGTTTAGGACTAAATCTTTTTTACGTGTGGAATTTAACCAGCCATTTAAATTTTGAGCGTAGGCAATAAAACTTCCTTCACTGTTTTCATATATAATTTTGCCATTATTTACCCGTAAATTATTGAATTGATTTAACCTCTCTATCTGGGCAAAGATATCCAAATTTGAGCTGTCTTTAATAACCGGTTCTTTTACACTACTAACCTGGTGGATGATGAGGCGAGGTTGATTTAAATATATTTCCCTGATTGCATTTTGAGGATTCGATGGGTTTTTAATAAAATCCGACAGATTAAAATCGATCACAATTTGTTCTATAAGCAATTCGACCTGTTCATTGGAAGAAAGAAAAGATATTTCACTAATTTCGAATTTCCCCAACCCAATTTCTATTTTTTGCAGATCAAGCTGGTGTCCCTGCTCAGCAAATATTTTATCAATTAGATAGTTTTTTAATGGTGTGTCATAGCCAGTTACTTTCAACAAAGCGGGAAGCGAAACAAAAAACAGCCCGAGAAAAGAAAGAATGAGGCACGTTATGATAATAGTTTTTTTCATTTTTTTAGCGCTAAAAGAGAGCAAACGGTGTCTTTTTTTAGCATTCTAAACTTTTTCAAGGTTTAGATTTTATCATTATTTTATAATCTTTTATAAAGCCCGATAAATCAAACAGATAGTACATCAACTGTTGCATTAATTTAAATGTTCCGGGCAAGGCGCAAACTTACAAAAAAACCTGGCCTAAATCCATTATTTACGCCTTTTAAAAGCAAAAAATGCATCCAGTTTAAGAGATGCATTTTATAATCTATTTCTTACTATTTTATATAACTATACTAATTTTTCTGCAACAATTTCTGCGATGTCTTTCACTTCCATTTCTGATTCCAATTCTTTGGAAGCATCCGTCATCATCGTCATACAAAAAGGACAGCCTGTTGCGATGGTTTCTGCGCCTGTTTCCCGGGCTTCTTTAAAACGCGCCTGGCGAACCGGTTCATTACCGGCTTCTTCTTCTTTCCACATCTGGGCACCTCCGGCACCACAACAAAATCCATTATTTTTTGATCGATCCATTTCAACAAGATTAGCACCGCTTGCTTTAAGCGAATCACGCGGTGCATCATACTCTTCATTATGGCGGCCTAAATAGCAAGGATCATGAAAAGTAGTTTTCTCAACTTGTTGTTCAACCTGCTTAATTAATCCCCGGTCAATCAAATCACTGATAAATTGCGAATGATGGACAACCTCATAGTTCCCGCCCAATTGAGGGTATTCATTTTTCAAAGTATTGTAGCAATGTGGACACTGAGTTATGATTTTTTTGAATTTCAGATTATTCAACGTTTCAATATTTGTCATAGCCAGCATCTGGTACAAATATTCATTTCCGGATCGTCTTGCCGGATCACCTGTACACGATTCTTTTTTGCCTAAAATTCCATAATTTGTCCCTGCTGCATTCAATATTTTTATCATTGATTTTGTTACTTTAACATTGCGGTCGTCAAATGAACCGGAGCAACCAATCCAATAAAGGACTTCTGTATCTTCTGTAATTTGAGGTACATTCATTCCTTCAGCCCACTCATCCCTGGTACTCGATGCCAAACCCCACGGATTACCCTGGTTTTCCAAGTTTTTATAGGTAGTGGCCAATTCCGGTGCCATGTCCCCTTCTTCTAAAACAAGGTAGCGGCGCATATCTACAATGCGGTCGATATATTCAATAAACAACGGACAAGCTTCTTCACACGCTTTGCAAGTTGTACAAGCCCACAACATCTCACTTTCTATTACTTCACCAACCAGTGCTTTACCAACATATTCTTTTGTACCCTCTTTTTGTTTTGCCAATTGCAGTAAAAACGGTGTCTTTTCTTCATATAGATGATGACGGGATTTTATATTAATTTCTTTTGGGCTAAGCATTTTACCTGTGTTATATGCAGGGCAGACATCCTGGCAACGCCCACATTCGGTGCATGTATAAATATCAAGAATGTCTTTCCATGAGCTCTGTTCAATTTGTGAAACACCAAAATTTTCAGCCTCTTCAAGATCAATATGCCGCAAAGCTCCATAGCTAAACCGGCGTAAGAAAACATTTGGCAGTGAAGTGATTACATGAAAGTGTTTTGAATTTGGCAGCAGGTTAAGAAAGAGAAATAAAGATAAAACATGAATCCACCAGGAAGCGTCATGTATTAATGCCAAAGTATCAGCGCTTTGCCCGGCAAAAAATGAGCTAAATGCCTGGCTCATTGGAGATAGCTCAGTTTGGATACCGGCCACAACCTTTACACCACCGGAAATAAAATCGGTAAGCATTAAAATACCAATCAACAAAAGGACAAGGATAGCTTCACCTGACAAGGTTACCCGCTTAGGTTTTAAAACCAATCTGCGAAACAAGGCATATATAACCATTACTAAAACAATTACTTCAAACACATCCCTGAAAACCGTATATATGTCACCCAAAAATGATCCCGGTCCAAGTAATGGTAAATGAAATCCATGAACCAATCCACCAACGACCAGATGAATTGTATTAATACTCACAGCCAAAAATCCCCAGAAAATAAAAGCATGCATTAATCCTGCAACAAAAAAACGTCTGTCCAGAATCCGTCCCTGTCCAACAAAAAACTGTAATACAGTAATAATTCTCTTGCCAATATTATCCCAACGTAAGATTGGTTCATTTTGAGAAGCCTTAAGAATTACAAAACGTCTGTACACAAAGAATCCAAAAGCGGCTAACGATACAGCTAAAATTATAGAATATAAAATTAATCCAATTGTGCTTGCTGTCGGGTTCATATTTATCTCCTTACCATATAGAATATTGTGTGCAAGAGCCAAACAGAATGAATTCGATTAAAATGCTCTTATTGTGCAGGATTAAATATTAAATCTTAAGAATTAAACAAGGCTAAAGATAAGAAATATATATGATTTATTAAATAAAAAATGTGCAAAGAAAAGAAAGTTATTAAGGGAGAACGTCTGTTTTTTTTAATCTAATATTTTTCAGGGATCATTTTTTGGCTGATTAGAAGCTGTCTTTTTATGGGGCTGATTAAATCTACAAATAAGACGCCATTTAAATGATCTATTTCATGCTGAAGCACTCGGGCCATCCATCCATCAAACTCGTTTTCAAAACTGTCACCGTTTTCATCAAGATATTTCAACTTAATTGTCTCAGGCCGTTCAACATCTTCGCGAACTTCCGGAATGGAGAGACAACCCTCTTCCACAACAGAAGCGCCTATTCCCTCGACAATTTCAGGATTGATAAATGCTTGTGGTTCTGCCTCTTCCTCAATTGCTGAAATATCAACAACAAGCACTTTTTTAGAATGGCCAATTTGAGGTGCGGCCAGACCAATGCCATCCTCTCGATGCATCTTTTTTATCATTTGCTTTACAAAATCTTTTAAGGATTGGTCAAAAACCTGTACCTCTTCAGTTTCCCTGCGGAGAATTGGATCGCCAATAAGTCGTAGTTTCAGCATATTTTTAAAGTAGAATTTTGATTAGTTTTAAACAGCGAACGAGCTACCACAACCACATGTTTTTTGAGCATTTGGATTATTAAAAACAAACCCGGAACCATTTAGGCCATCAGTATAATCAAGTTCAGTGCCAGCTAAATAGACAATACTTTTCGCATCAATTAATACTTTAACACCACCATAGTCAAAAATCTGATCACTTTCTGCCTGGTTTTCTTCTATATCTAAAATATAAGTAAAACCTGAACAACCGCCGCCTTTAATACCAACGCGGATAAACCCATCTGGTTTTTGCTCAGCGCCTAATATGTCTCTTATTTTACCAACTGCTTTGTCGCTTACTGTAATCATCAAATTACTCCTAAAACTTTTATTTTAAATTTTTCTATACTTCTACATCATCAGTCATTTTTGAAGAAACAGATTTTCTTATGACTGTGATTTTAATTTGCCCCGGATACTCCATTGTATCTTTTATTTTGGCTGCAATATCTGAGGACAGAACCATGCATTCTTCATCAGTAAGTTTAGCCGGCTCTACAATTACCCGTACTTCACGCCCGGCCGAAATTGCATACGTTTTATTAACTCCATCAAATGAGTTTCCTATTTCTTCCAGCTGGCTGATCCGTTTAGTATAAGCCTCCAGGGAATCCCTGCGGGCGCCTGGCCTGCTGCCGCTAATTTTATCTGCTGCCGTCACCAAAACCGATATTGGCGAAATGGGTTCCGCTTCTTCATGGTGGGCCAAAATCGAGTTTATAACAACCTCATGTTCCCTGCATTTTTTTGCCAAATCTACACCAAGTGTAACATGGCTTCCTTCCGTATGGCTACTAATCGCCTTACCAATATCATGAAACAGTCCCGCACGCCGTGCCAGTTTAACACTAAAACCCAGCTCAGAAGCCAGCTTCCCTGCCAGGAATGCTACTTCTTTAGAATGCTGTAACTGATTTTGGCCATAACTGTACCTGTAACGCAAACGTCCAAGATTTTCTTTCATCATTGGATGCACATTGTTTAAACGCAATTCTCTTAATGTTTCTTCCGCAGCTTTTGAGATTGAACGGTTAACTTCATTTTTTGCTTTTTTTACAGCATGATGAATATTGTTAATATTGATATTTTTTGTCTTGATTAAATTTTGCATAGCAACACGGGCAACTTCCCTGGCAACTGGATCAAAACCCGATAGAACAACTGTTTCGGGTGTATCATCAACAATAACTTTTACACCTGTTGCATCTTCAAAAGCGCGGATATTCTTTCCCTCACGACCGATAATCATGCCTTTAAAACGTTCGTTTGGAAGTTCAACATTGGATAAAGTGGATTCCATTGTAAATTCGTAAGAAAGGTTTTCAATGGCCGTGGCAATTATTTCTTTGGCTTCTTTTTGAGCCCGTTCTTTTGCTTCCGTTCGGATGTCGTTTGCAATTTGTGCAGCTTCAATTTTTACTTTAGAATCAAGGTTTTTTAAAAGAATCTTTTTTGCTTCTTCCTGTGAAACATGTGATAATCTCTCAAGCTTGTTGTTTTGCTCCTCAATTACCGTATCCATCTTTTTGTGTTTTTCGAAGAGAATTTCTTCAAGCTCGTTTATTTTTTTCTCTTTGGATTCTAACCTGCTTTGAGCGATGTGCAGCTGGTTATCTTCTTTTCTTATTTGCTTTTCCCTAGTGGCGATCTGTGCTTCCTGTTTATTTATCTTGTCTTCTTTCTGTCGTAATTCGTTTTGAAAGCGGGTCCTTCTTTGCTGCATTTCTACTTTAAAATTATATAACTTTTCTTTTTTAATTTTTTCAGCTTCCCGTGCAGACTTTTCTTTTAATGACTTAACACTGGTTTTTGTGCGTATTAAATTGATGTGATAAAAAATTACACCAATCAATAGACCAGCAACAAAAGTGACAATAATCATTATCAGGTCTGTTGAGGTTATATTTTCAAACATTATTTAGCTCCGATCATAGACAATTATTTTCCGGTTTCGTATTAAAGCGTTTTAATTTATAGGATTATGAAAACAAAGACAAGGGATGGAAAATAATAATTGTGTAGCGTGAAGGATTACTCTCAGAAAGAAGATTAAAAATGAATTTTTTCAATTTAAAATAGCTAATTTGTAATATCGCCAAAATCCATTGATATATTTTCTATACTTTCATTCTTAAAAACCTGCTTAAATTCCTTATATAAATAAGGATTAATTTTACCTTTGTCCAACTCTGAATCCATAGCTGAAAACGATTCAGTAACAGATAATGCTTCTCGGTAAGGGCGATTTGTAGTAAGGGCATTAAAGCTATCTGCAATTGAAATGATTTGTGCATTTAGTGGAATTTCATCACCTGATAGCTGATCCGGATAACCCATTCCATCGAACTGCTCTTTATGATGACGGATAATTGGCAAAACATTTTTTAACGAGTCTATGGATTGACAAATTTTCTCTCCGGCTTCCGGATACGATTTTATATTTTCAAATTCTTCTGAAGAAAGTGGGCCTGGCTTAGAGAGAATATTTTCTGATATCTCAATTTTACCAACAGCGTGTAACAATGCACCTTTGCCAATATTTTTTATCTCATTATCTTCTAACCCAAGATGCTTGGCAAAATGGGTCCCAAATCCTGCAAGTTTCTCATTTGTTCCTTTTGCATACGCGTCTTTTCTTTCGGCAATCAACGCCAATTGAAATATTAATTTTTCAGCACTTTTTAACTGGGCTTTATAATTTTTCAACTCCAACAATTTTTCAACGCGCATTTTTATATCAAAAATATTAAATGGTTTGGAAATGTATTCAACACCCAACTCAAAACATTTAGACCGCGATCGGTTATCTTCCAGTCCGGTAATCATTATTATTGGAAGATCTTTTGTCTTGGAAGAACCAAGTAAATTCTGGCAAACTTCAAATCCATCCATGCCTGGCATAATAACATCACAAAGCACTAAATCAGGAGATCCTTCTTTTGCTAAGCTTAAACCTTCTCTTCCATTATTAGCGCTGATAAAAGTATGGTCAGTTCCAAGGAAGTAAGTTTTAATTAACGCAATGCTTTCGTCGTAATCATCAATTATTAAAATCTTAGACACAGAAATCTCCAAAAGGTAAGTTTAATTTAATTCGGTCTGGAAATGAGGAACTTAAGCAGTATTTTTAATACGCTATAAAATGATCTGAATTAGAGGATGGAATTAAGGTTTAATAATTTTAAAACAATCACCAACGGTCAATTTATAACCATTTAAAAAATCACGGGAGGTCATTTTTCTTTTTCCTTCAAGCTGGACTTGAAGGATTTTAATCGCATTGTTTTCACATGCAATGGAAAAACTTTTATCTGTAACTTCAATAATTTTTCCGGCTGACTCCTTTTTGGGAGAGATAATTACTTCACTTTGTAAAAGTTTAATCTTTTTATCATTTACAAAAGAATACGCACCGGGATAAGGGCTTAATCCACGAATTTGATTGTGAACATCTCGGGCCGGTTTTTCCAAATCAATTAAAGCGGTGAGGTTATTTATTTTTGGGGCTTTTGTAGCTTTCGTGTTATCCTGGGCAATGGGATTAATAACTCCTGCAGCCAATTTATCCAGGGATTGTACAAGCAAAGCGGCACCTTTTTCGGCTAAAATATCGTGCAATTCTCCTGCTGTCATATTCTCTGATATTATCGTTTTGTCTTGCAAAAGCATATCGCCGGTATCAACTTTGGAATCTATTAACATGGTTGTAACGCCGGATTCCAGGTCACCATTCATAATGGCCCAATTGATTGGTGCTGCTCCACGGTAAGCCGGCAACAGAGAACCGTGAACATTCACTGTCCCTAATTTTGGGATTGTAAATATTTCTTTTGGTAGAATTTTAAATGCAACAACTACAAAACAATCTGTAGAGTAGTTTCTAAGTTGCTCGATGAAATCACTATCTTTAAAACTTTCCGGTTGCAGAACTGAAATATGGTATTTCTCTGCAAATTGTTTTACAGGTGATGATTTAATCTTTAGACCGCGGCCTTGTTTTTTATCCGGAATAGTTACAACAGCACAAACCTCATGGCTGGATTTTATTAAAGCTTTAAGGGACTCCACAGCAAAATCGGGAGTCCCCATAAAAACAATCTTCATTATTTTTTAACGTCTCCTGCCCCGGTTTTTCCACCAACTGGGAGAACAAGTTCAATTGCACCTTTATCAAGGTTTAGCTTTACATTGTCATCAACTTTGACGATGGCAGTTTTATTTTCATCAGTAAAGCCAACAACTTTTCCATGAATTCCACCACGGGTAATAACATTGTCACCTTTTTTTAATTCCTCAACCATTTTTTGCTTTTCTTTTTGTTTTTTTAATTGTGGGCGCATCATTAAAAAATAAATGATGACCATGATTAAAATAAATGGTAAAAAGGACATTAAACCGCCGGCGCCCTCACCTGCATCTTGAAAAAACAATAAAAACATTTGTAACATTTTTTGCTCCTTTAAAGTTTGTAAATTTTAATATTCAAAGCTTAATTATTATCTGAAATTTATTCCATGCTTTTTAGAATGTCTTTTTTCCAATCTGAAAATTTGTTCACTAAAATTTGATTCCGCGCCTCCCGCATAAGTTGAAGATAGAAATGTAAATTATGATGCGTTGTTAACCAAATTCCAAGAACTTCACTTGTGTTTAACAAATGGCGAATATATGCCCGGCTAAAATTTTTGCATGTATAACAATCGCAGTTTTTGTCTAATGGCTCCTGAGATGTTTTATAACGCCCTGCTTTTATTACAACCCTCCCATCCCAGGTAAAAACAGTTCCATTGCGGGCATTTCGTGTTGGCATCACACAATCAAACATGTCAACACCACGTTCAACACACTCCAGTAAATCCTGCGGTGTTCCAACACCCATCAAATAACGCGGTTTCTCATTTGGTAGAAAATCTGTGCAAAAATCTGTTGTATGGTACATTTTATCTTTAGATTCACCCACAGCCAACCCGCCAATTGCATAACCAGGAAAATCCATTTTTACAAGTTCCGTGGCACTTATTTCACGAAGTTGATCAAATGTACCACCCTGAACAATCGCAAATAGCCATTGATCATAACCATGGATTGAACCACCTTTTTCATACAAATCACGCTGAATCTGTGCCCATTTCAAAGTTAATTTATTTGACTTCTCGACATATTCGAATGTTGCGTCATGAGGAGGACATTCATCCAAAACCATCATTATATCCGAACCAATATGCTGTTGTGTTTCTAATACACTTTGAGGTGTAAACGTATGATAAGACCCGTCTAAATGAGATTGAAAACGAACTCCATTTTGATCTATTTTGCGTAATTCTTTTAGGCTATAAACCTGAAAACCGCCACTATCGGTAAGAACCGGTTTATCCCAGTTCATGAACTTGTGAATCCCGCCAAAGGAAGAAATTATCTCCTGTCCGGGTCGCATATAAAGGTGATATGTGTTCCCAAGGATTATTTGGGCCTGCAAATCGTTCAGGTCTTTAGGTGATTGTGTTTTTACAGAAGCCTGTGTCCCAACGGGCATAAAAATCGGGGTTTCAATCATCCCATGATCTGTTTCAATAAGCCCTGCTCTGGCCTTTGATTTTTGGTCTGTATGTTTTAACGAAAACTTCAACTAAGTCTTTTTAATTTTTGTGAAGCGATAATTTAGGGAAGGTTATAAACTAATTCAATGATAATGGAAGTAAAATAGCCTTAAGGGCATATTAGCTTTTTCCAAAAATAGCCCGGTATCGACCAAGGTTTAACTGCTCACTATAAAAAATATCATCAAGTACAAGGCCAACAGATCCAAGCACACCAGAGACATCTTTTAGTCCGGCATTTTGAATTTTTACAGCAAGAATTGGTGTATGCAGCTCATCCTTCTTAACTCGTTCACGGATATACTCCATGAGCCTGGTGTTATATGCAAGATGGTCTCCACCAATCAACAAGATTTCCGGATTAAGCGTATTGATTAGGTTTATGCATAAAATCCCAACAATACCTGCGTACTCTTTAATCAACTCCAGTGCCAAAGGATCATCTTCTAATGCTTTATCCATTATGGTTTCAATACTTAGCTCATTTTCTTTCATGCCTGTTTCAAAGTTTTCCCGGATTCCTTTACAAGCACCCTCGATAAGTACTTTTTCAGACAGAATATCTCCAAATGTTTTATGCCCGTTGTAAAGCCATTTAAACTCTGCTTCATTTTGGATATAATAGCCCAATTCATAAAAGCCAACTTCACCGGCACTCGCGCTGACACCACGATATAACTCACCATTAATCACAATACCCGCACCAATCCCATCACCAACCCACAGGTAAATCATGTTATTGTAGTTGCGCCCATTTCCAAACCGCGATTCTCCAAAAGTAATCGCCTTAACATCATTTTCAATAAAAGTTTCGATACCAAATTCTTTTTCAAAAATCTTTTTTATTAATACGCCTTCCCACTCTTTTAATGAGTCCGATTCTAAAATACAACCTTTTTTATAATCGATTAAGCCGGGAATTGAGACGCCGATACCCATCGGTTTTGCAGATTTTACCCACGTCTCTTTTAAGTAATCACTTATTAATGGAAACAGTAGAACTAAGACATCTGTCAGGGATACATTTTCAGGGTATTCAATGGTATTTTGCTTATATATGTGTGCGTTTAAATCGGTAAGTGCTACTCGGGCATGATCGCGTTTGATTTCAATACCAATTGCAAATCCTGCTTTAGGATTAAATTCTAAAAGGATTGGTTTACGGCCACCAATTTTTGTTGATTTACCCATGCCAATTTCTTTAACGAAATTGACTTCCATCAGTTTTGTAATTATTTCTGAAACGGTTGCTTTTGAAATTTTGTATTTTTTTGATAATTGAGCCCTGGAAAGCGGTCCATACAATTTTATAAACCGTAAAATATTTAACTCATTATAATCCCTGACGAGTTTTGTTCCGTAACCAACTTTTCGCAACATAAAAAACCTGTAATTATCTTAATTTTAGTAGGATAAGTATTCTAATATCTTTTTTATTAATAAAGGAAGTGATATTTTAAATTTGTACGATAATGATGTTAATAGATACAACTCTGAATATAGCATAAAATTACAATTAAAAAAAATCAGGCTTAATAATGAACGGTGATTTAAATAAAAAAAATCGGCAAAAGGAATTGTTATTAAAAAAATTTCCATCCGGAAAGAAATTCAGAAATTTGAAGAATAACGAAATTGAACTACTTGAAAAAAGTAACAACTACTCAGATAATTGGGAGTTTGTATTTATTTCTGAAACTACTGATTTAACTTTGATAAAAAACTGTGAGTTTTACGGTCCTGTTTATATCGATTCCATAAAGAAAAAACAAGTAAAACATGAAAACACTATTTTACAAACCGGCATTTATAATTCTTGTTTAAACAATTCAATAATTGGAAAAAATTGTGCCATAAAAAATGTCCATAATCTATACAATTATTTTATCGAGGATGATTCCCTGCTTTTTAATATTTCTGAAATAAACTGTTCAAACACAGCTTCTTTTGGGAATGGTTGTCAGACAGAATCTGGTGAGCAAGACTCTCTTGAGATAGGAAATGAGAACGGTGGGAGGCAAGTTTTACCATTTGAAAGCATTTTGCCAGCAGATGCTTTTTTGTGGTCTCGTTTTAGGGAAGATGCTTTACTTTTAAAAAAGCTAAACCTGATTACAGATAATACTTTTGATAATAACGATACTCTTGGACGTATTGGTCAAAATAGTATTTTAAAGAATATTGGACGAATTGAAGATTCTAAAATTGGTAGTTATGTTGAAATAATTGGAGCCACACTTCTTAAGAATATTACTGTTCTTTCAAATAAAGAAGAACCTACAAAAATTGGTGATGCTGCAGAACTAATCAATGGAATTGTTGGTTATTCAAATAAAATTGTTCATGGGCCAAAATGTATAAATTTTGTAACCGGCCGAAATGTAAAAATCGAATTGGGTGCAAGGGTAAAGCATACTTTCGTAGGATCAAATTCTACAATTGCCTGTTGTGAGGTTTTGAGCAATCTCATCTTTCCTTTCCATGAACAACATCACAACAACTCCTTTTTAATCGCCTCTACCCTTCTGGGACAATCAAATATCGCTGCCGGTGCAACAATTGGTTCTAATCATAACTCCCGGGCTGCAGATGGTGAAATATTGGCCGGACGTGGTTTTTGGCCCGGACTAAATTCAAGCTATAAACATAACTCTCGGTTTGCTTGTTTTTCTTTAATTGCAAAAGGATCTTATGAAACGGAGCTCAATGTAAAACTGCCCTTTTCGTTAATGAGTATAGATTCGTCATCCGGACAGCTACAAATTTTTCCGGCTTTCTGGTTTCGCTATAATATGTATGCTTTGGCAAGAAATTCCTGGAAATTTAATAAACGTGATAAGCGTGTGAAAAAGGAACAAAATATTGAGATGGATTACCTGGCTCCGGACTCGGTTGCTGAAATATTGATTGGAATCGAAATTCTTGAACAAGCTGTAAAGACTGAAACAGGAGAAGTTCCTTTTGTTGATGAAAGCAACTTTGATAAACAGGAATTGCGAAATATTTATTTAAATGATATTGCCCCCAAACAAAAAGTACTCGTTATTAAACCGCTTCAAGCCATTTGGCTGTATAAATTGATGCTCTCGTATTTTGCAGCAAAAGAGATTTTGAAATACATCCTAAAAGATGGTGTAAAAGACATTGATTCGCTTTTTAAGGAAAGCTGCTTATCTCAAAATTGGATGAATTTTGGCGGTCAGCTTATTGAAGAAAATGATTATTTAAAAATAATCGCCGATATAAAAGAGGGTGATTTAAACTCTTGGCCATCTGTTCATAAACGCTATAACGATCTTTGGGAAAAATATAAATATCAAAAAAGGGATTTTGCAATTCAATGCTGGTTACAAAAAGAAAAGAAATCAGCAAAGAATATTTCTACTATTGATATTATTGAACTGCTAACCAATGCAACAAACACAGATGCACAAATCTTGCAATGGACAAAAGATGCCCGAATAAAAGATTATTCAAATCCGTTTCGCCAATCTGTGTACCGCAATAGAAAAGAAATGGAAGCAGTTTTGGGGAAATTTGAAGAAGACGCATTTATAAAAGAAATGGCAAGCCAGCATAAACAATTTAAAACAGAAATAAATAAAGCGGTCTTAAAACTGCAAAATAACTAAAGGAACTAAATGACAACTCCACATAAACCAGATAAAGCCTATAAAAACAATGAATTTTTAAACAGCAAAAATGCTCGTCCATTACGTATTCAGGCTGAATACTTTGAACCTTTTTACCGCTTTAGAAAGCATAATATAAAAGCAACTATTGTATTTTTTGGTTCAGCAAGGATACTATCTAAAGAAGAAGCTGTTGAAAAAGTAGACGCTGCAGAGAAGCTCCACTTCAAACATGTAAATGACAAAAATAAGGCTGCTTTAATTCAGGCTCAAAATGATTTGAAAATGTCTCAATATTATGAGGATGCTGTTGAACTTTCAAAAAGAATAACTGAATGGACTTTGGATGAAGCAACAAAAAAGCAAAAGTATTTTGTATGTTCGGGTGGAGGTCCGGGAATTATGGAAGCAGCAAATAAAGGCGCTGTCCTGGCCAATGGGCGTTCAGTCGGTTTAAATGTTTCTCTTCCGATGGAGCAATACCCGAATCCCTTTATTACAAAAGAGCTAAGTTTTGAGTTTCATTATTTTTTTATGCGTAAATATTGGTTTGTTTATTTTGCCAAGGCGATTGTTATTTTTCCAGGAGGATTTGGAACACTTGATGAATTAATGGAAGCTTTGACACTTATCCAGACAAAGAAAGTTAATAAAAAAATGCCAATAATTATTTTTGGAAAAGATTACTGGACGGATGTTCTGAATCTTGATGCTTTGGTAAAATGGGGAACTATTTCTGAGGAGGATTTGCAGCTATTTAACTTTGTGGATACTGTAGAAGAAGCAATGAATATTTTAGAGGATCGCCTTCCTCGTTAAGCCACTAACTCATTTGATTGTTCATAATATTCAAAAAAATCGAGGCTTTCCAGAAAAGAGTTAATTTTTGCATCTGTCGACCGGGGTGTCCAAAACATCATTCCAATTACATCCCTGTCCACGGCGGCAACTAAATCCCGCACAATAATTGCCAATAGAAGCGTGTGTTTATCACTCCAGGCCTTTTTAATATTAAAGTCAATTTCCAGCTCAGGCAATACCTTAATTTTAATTTCATTAATTATCGAGAAATACTTTTCAAAATTATGATAAGACCTGTTGATAGCACGTTGGGTAATTCTTGCACCTGCAAAATGGATAAAGTCAGATAGTTTTTCATGCAGATATTTCTGAATTATTTGAAGATTTGTATCCTCAGATTTTTCTTCATTAACATTTTCTTCTTTTGGTTCGATGGCTTTATCTGTATGCACTTCGGGAGAAACTAAAGTTGGCTCAATTCGATAGGACCCTTTCTCCCATTCGAGAATGATATCCATCGCCTCGTCTTCCTCCATCTCACCAAATTCCAGCTTAATCAATTGCCCTTTTTTGTAGTGAAATTTTGCTTTCGATTCATTATTGCTAACAACAATTGTTCCGGTTAAAGAATTATCTTCAGCATATTTTAACAACTGGACAACATGAATTTCTTCCAGTTCTCCATGAGGCATAAATTTTTGTTCGTAATATTCTTCAGACTCTTTGCGGGCAATATTAGATTCTTTGAGACGCTGGGTTAACAGGTGAGTTAAAGTTAAAGTGATGTTTGGGTTATTCATTATCAGGCCGTCAAAAACTGCGCGGTTTAATTCCCAAACTTCAATTTCGGTTACAGATACTACACTGGCTGATCGTGGTTCGCCGGAAATCAGGGCCATTTCACCAAAATGGTCACCGGCTTCTAAATACGATAATACAATTTCCTGGCTAAGATCTTCGTGATTTGCAAAAACCTTAACACGGCCGCTTTTTATTAAATAAAGGCAATCACCTGGATCACCTTCTTTTATGACAAGGGTATTTTCAGGAAAAGTATGTGGTTCTAGTTTTTCCGCAATTAAATCTAATTCTTCCTCTTCCACAAAGGTAAAAAGAGGAATACTCTTAAGTTGCTCAACTGAGTTTTTATACATTAAAGAAGTGTGTTTTCAACAAGTTTTACAATTTCACTAACTTCATGCGTTTTTGTAAGTTCTGCATTACCAAGTTGTTTTATTTGCCCTTCAAACTCTGCTTTAATGGAATCATCCGTTATAAAAATAAATGGCAGATCTTTTTCTTCCCGCACTTTGTTTATAAAATCAACACCATTTCCATCAGATAATTTTACATCGGATATAATCAAATCCGGATTTAACGAGCCGGCTTTTTCCATAGAATTTGCAACATTTGAAGCTGTATCAACGATATACCCTAATCCTTTGAAGGCACGCTCAATAACTTTGCGTACGACCAATGAATTATTCACAATTAGAATGCTTTTAGTCTCAACTTCGTCAGATTCTTCAGCCTCAATGCCAAGATTTAGCGGACTTACTGTAATATCAAATTTACCTTCATTCCAGCCAAGCATCGTGTCCAGAGCTTCATCTTCGGTTACATCACCAAGTTTAACCGATATTAAGTTTCCACGCTGAAACTCAAAATGCCCTTTATTCGCTCCATTTACGAGATTCATTGTACCAGTAAGAGAATTACTCTCACAAAAGCTGATTAAATCAACAAGAGCGATGTCTTTAATATCTCCTGTTGGACCTTTACCGCCTTTTGTATCAATATCTTCCGGCTTAGGCAATTTTGCAGCTTTTTTATTGGTATCGCTCAAACGTTGGCTAACTATTTTTGTCATGCTTAGCGCAATCGATGGGAAGCGTTCCAGAATAACATCAAAATCATTTTTATAAAGAACAAAAGTTTCGCATCCATCGTTTGAAAGGACTGTAGCTGATCGCGGCTCGTCTGTTAAAAGGGACATTTCACCAAAATAATCTCCAGACTTAAGTGTTGCCACAACAACTTCTTTACCGGGTTCGCCTACTTGCACATCAGTTTCACCACTGATGATGATGTACATCTCTTCACCTTTGTCACCGGTTTTACAAATGGCTTCACCAGCTGCAAATGTTTTAAACTTCAACCGCTCGACGATAAAGTCAATGCTCTCTTTTCCAAGCATTCTAAAAATAGGTACTTTCTTTATTATTTTTCCTATTTGGATCATTTGATCTATTCTCCCAGTCCTTAAGGTGCTAAATATTTATTAAATAAAAGAAAAAGTATAATACTATAACAAAGGCTGCCAGGTAATACCAGATTGATTTCACTTTATTTTTTGGCAATCGTTCAAATTTTATGCGTTGATCTTCTTCCGGCTTTAAATACGAAAAATCTCCAAGCCTTTTTTGTAGATCGAACGTTCTGTGCTTTTTTGTAGGTTTAAACACAATTAAATTATATTTTTCTGGTTAGTATTTTGGAATGTTAATTTAATCGCACAAAACGAATATACTTAATCGCTTAAATTGTGTCAATTCGATAAAACTTATGAAATTAGGCTGTTATTTCCTCCTCCTGCCGAGGCCGGTAAAAGGATTTTAAAAGTAGTACCCTTCCCTTGCTCGCTATCAACATCAATCTGGCCACCATGCTCTCGTACAATCTGGTAAACAATAGCTAAGCCAAGCCCTGTTCCGGAGGATTTGGTTGTGAAGAAGGGATTAAATATTTTTTCCTTTAAAACGTCATCAAATCCGGTACCGCTATCTTTGATCGATATTTCAATAAACTTATCCGATAAGAGGCCTGGAGAACGTTTTCTACGATCTATTGTTGGAATCTGCTTTTGGGCATTGTCCGCCGAAATATTTAATTCTCCGTCTGAGTCCATCGCCTGGATACCATTTAAAATAACATTAATTAGAACCTGTTGAATTTGGTTGGCATCAACAAATACCTGGCCTAAATCTTTAGCATAATATTGAGAAACGGTAATATTTTTTTCTCTCAATTTTCGCGTAAAAAGTCCAAGTGCTTCGTCAACTATGGATTTTATATGGCACTCTTTGGGGTCAGGCCTTGTGGGTTTTGCATAAGAAAAGAACGAACGCAATAATGTATCCAGCCTGTCGACCTGTCTTAATATACGATAAACATATTCCAGGGTGTGCGAGCCTTTGGGAAGTTCCTCTTCCATATTTTGGGCCATGGCCTTTATTCCCGCAAGTGGATTACGAATTTCATGGGCAATCCCGGAACTTAAAATCCCCAACGAGGCCATGCGGTCCATACGTATAATTTCTGCCTGTATACGTTTGGTTTGAGAAATCTCCGAGAATACCAGAATATAATAGGTTTTATTAAAATCCCATTTCATTGTATAAATTGAATAGCCAATATAAAAATCAGACTCTTTGCTGAAGTGAAGATGTATTTCTTTTCTGACAACTGGAAATTCACCGCTTTGTATGGAATCCTCAATTTGCTCGAAAGCATTTGGATCAAACATTTCCTGAAGGTTTGCCGGTGTTTTTTTAGAGCGGAGGATGTTGTTGGAAGCCGGATTGTAATAATGGATTTTCTGGCTTTCATCAAATATAACAAGGCCAAAATCAACCGCAGATAATACCTTTTCTAAAAGCAGGGAGTTTTTAGCTACAGAATCAATCGGCATATTTTGTAGTAATGAGCTTGATTCATCCTTTCCAACTATCTCTAATAATTCTAAATGATATACTATTTTTTGTGCAGCAATTGTTGTAAAAGCCAAATCATTTTCAGAAAAATCCGTTCGATATAATTTATTTATTAAAATAAAACACGCTATTGGTTGGTGTAAAAGTACAAGTGGAGTTACGAGCATCCCGGAAATTTTATAACCTAACAATTCTTCAAATTCCTGAACAAACGGATCTGATAATAAATCTTTTTCAAATATTAACGGGTAATTATCTTTAAGAAGATATTTGATTTTTGAGTTTTTTATAGAAATCGAAAACTTCTTTGTAATTTCCTTGCCATCCTGGCTGAAAATTTGAATTATAAAATTGTGTTTCTTCTCATTATAAATTCCAACTACACACATTTCCACTGCCAATGCGAGCTCAAGCTTTTTTACAAGGCCTGTTTGAAGATAATTCAATACGTCAACTTTGGTTTTGAGCTCCGTTAGCCTGTTTAACTCCAACAACTCATCCATATAGGAAATAAGCTTTTTTTCACCATCTACAATATCTTTGTAAAGGTTAACCCGGCGTTCAAGATTATTTAAATGGACTGAATTGTTTATCTCGGAAATGAGCAGGTATTTATTTACAGGTTCAACCAGAACCCTGTTGTGCGGAACTTTATAAAGCTGTTGAACTAAATGGAGTTGGCTTTCTGCGAGTAAAAAAACAAATGGCAGGTTTGCGTATTTATTTTGCGAGCGTAAAGGTTCGATTATTCTATAATCAAAATTATCGTAGGATGTGATGTCCAGAATTAAAAGATCAGGATTTTCTTCAATAAAAATTTCATGAAAAGCCTGTTCAAAGGTCCCTGCAGTAATTTTATTTGTTGGATCAGCTAATAGATTGAGATATTTGGTCAACCTTTCTTCATTATTTGAAACAAGGCAGATTGAAATTTGACGCGTATTCATCAGATATTTCAGGAGAAATCTTGTCTGAAACGGTCATATTCCAAAATAATTAGTTTGCTTCCTTCTTTTTTTACATAACCCAGTTGATTCAATGATTTTATAACACGAGAAATTGTTTCACGGCTTGTGCCGGCCATATTTGCCAGATCTTGCTGAGGCGGTAAACTGGATATTTCAACCTTACCATGTTTTATTGTCCCGGAATCATCAGCGATGCGTAAGATGGTAGAGGCTACACGTCCTAAGGCATTTTGCAAAGACAAACTTTTTATTTGTGAATCACTTCTGCGCAATCTATGGGCAAGTTCTTTTAACAGGTTAATAGCAATTTGTGGATAATCATAAAGCATTTGTAAAAAATTTTCCCTGCGAACGATAAGCATCTCAGTATCTTCCAGGGTTACAGCATTTGCGCTTCTTGTTTGGCCATCCAAAATAGACATTTCACCAAAAAAGTCGCCATCTACTAAAATAGATAAAATGACTTCTCTACCCTCATCACTAATCCGTGATATTTTCACCCTTCCATCCAGGATAACAAACATTGTGGAACCAATCTCTTCCTCAATAAGCACCATGTTGTCTTTTTTATAAACCTGTCGAACGGTTTGCTTTGAAATACTTTCCAAATCCTCATCACTAAGCTCAGAAAACAAGGGAATTGAGCCTAAAAGTTCGATATCCATTTATAACCTCACTCTTTAATAATTTTATAATCCAGGTGATATTTTTGCTTTAATTCATCTGCAAGTTTCAATGTTTGTTTAAAATCCTCTTTGCCTAATACCCATACACAAAATAAATCTTTATTGTTCACATGGCGTATTTTTATTTTTGATTTTATTTTCTGGGTATTAAGCATATCACTCATTTGCTTAGCATTTTCTTTTAACCCAAATGCGCCAACCTGAATAAATAGTTTTTCCTCATCTATTATTTCAGAATCATAATTTGCGTTTGAAAAACTTTTCTCTTCAATTAGGTGAGAATTATCAACCAGGTATTTTTCATAATCTGATGCTGTGCTATAATACCCTTTTGCATAATAAAAATCTTTTAACCGCTCACCGCAGTAATATTTCAATTTACCGTTGGAATCCTGAAACAGATCTTTATAGACTTGAAATGCTTTTTCAGCATCTTTTATAAAAATAGTGTCAAAAAATATTTGTTCGGCTTTTGATAAATTTGCTTTAACCTTTTCATACTTTTCTTTTAATTGATTATAATTCTTCTCTTGGTATAATTGATACAATTCTTGATTTGTTTGGGAATAAACATGAAGGGGCAAACATAAAAAAATTACCGGCAATATAATTTTAAATATGGAATTCCACATAACCGGTTACAACTCATTTTTATCTTTATTTAATTCATCTCCACCCTCTTCTTCAATAGGCGGGTTAATTGCTTCCAGAGATTCTTTTTCAGAATTTTGTAAATTTCCCAACTCCGTTTGTAAGGCGTTAATTTGTCTTTTCATTTGAAAATTTTCTTTTTTTGATTTGGCAAACTGAATGAGAAAAAAAATAATTCCAAACACAAACCCTAAAAAAATAGAGCTAAAAATTACTGTAACAAGATTTACTTTTTCAAATTCTGCGAAAAGTAAATTTATATCAACAGTCTGATTGATATTGAGTGTGAAAATCCACAAAATAAAAAAGGCTAAAATAATCCAAAATATAGTAAGGACTAGTCGCATAATCTTTTTCTTTATGAGTTAGTAAATAGAAATTTTAACTTAAATAGATTTGGTTTTATTTACAAACCAATTTTAAATAGTGAATGGGGAGGATTTTAAAAATTATGGTTTAAGTACTATTTATACAGGTTCTAAGAGCTCCATGTCTTCAACAAGCTCAAGGAGCTTTTTGAAAAGATAAGGATCCCATTTCCCCATCGTAGTTTCATCTTCCATAATTCCAAGCGCTTTATCTACAGACATAGAAGGCCTGTAAGAACGGGTTGTGGTTAAAGCATCATAACAATCGACTATGCCCATAATTCTTGCGTGAATTGGGATATCACTGCCTTTTAAACCTGTTGGATAACCGCTACCGTCATATTTCTCATGATGATAAAGAATAACGGGCAAAATTGGTTTCAAGCTTTTTAAAGGAGCACAAATTCGTTCGCCTTCTGCGGGGTGAGTTTTGATAATTTCATATTCTTCATCAGTCAGTGGGCCATTTTTTTGCAGTATGGAATCCTGAATAGCTATTTTTCCGATATCATGCAATATTCCGCCACGCCTAAGTATGGTCATATCTGGTTCAGGAAGATTTATTTTTCGTCCAAGATTGGAACTCATTTTAGAAAGTCGTTCCGAATGACCTTCTGTATATTTATCTTTTGCTTCCACCGTTCGGGCCAGGCTAAAGATTATTTGCTCAGCATGATCAAGTTCACTTATATAAGAGTGTAGCTGTAGAAGATTTCGAACCCTTGCACGTAATTCAAAAATATTAAAAGGTTTGGAAATAAAATCATCCACACCAACCTGATATCCTTTTAGCCTTTCATCCTGACCATCAAGAGCTGTTAACATAATGATAGGAATTAACCTGGTTTTTTCATTTTGCTTTACAATTTTAGCGACTTCATAACCATTTTTTCCTGGCATCATCACATCTAACAAAACAAGATTTGGTTCAACTTCATCAATCTTTTGAAGAGCCTCATCACCATTATATGCTTTATAGATTTTATAATTAAAATCTTCAAGTATTTGTTCAAGAGTTTCTATATTGTCTGGTGTATCATCGACAATAAGAATTTTTGAATTTGGGTTTATTAATGCAGTTTGAGCGAAATCAGTAAACATATAAGGGGCCTATTTTATTTCCCAGGTATTTCCTGAGAATAACAACTTCTTTAAATCGCCTGAACCTTGCTTTTCTTTTACATTATTTACCTGTTTGATCAATAACCCGTCATATGTTTTTTTATCTTCTTCTTTAAAAACACCGATAGGTGCTGGTAATTGTTCATTTTCTGTCAATTCAGCCAAAGCAAATTCGATAGACGTATTTATCTTTTTGGGTTCATGAATAATTTGACTATCAGATTCAATGTATTTTTCCACATGAAACTGGCCATTTTCAAACGCAAGGACTTTGTCACTTTCGC
This sequence comes from Calditrichota bacterium, assembly GCA_013112635.1. Lineage (NCBI taxonomy): Bacteria > Pseudomonadati > Calditrichota > Calditrichota bacterium. Next base: position 581,725 of record JABFGF010000001.1, read on the forward strand.
TTCCAAAGATATACGGTTTCCCATCTTCCATATTAATTACATGATCTTTTTTGGTTTTCGAATCTGTTAGCTGACCAAAAGTACCATCATTAAAAATATTACAGTTTTGATAGATTTCCACAAACGATGTGCCGGTATGTTCAGACGCCCGCTTAATAATATCTGCTAAATGTTTGGGTTCTCTATCAATACTGCGTGCTACAAAAGTTGCGCCTGCTGCGAGAGCCACTTTAACAGGGTTAAAAGGGTTTTCCAAGGAGCCATAAGGTGAAGATTTTGTAATTTTACCACGTTCACTCGTTGGAGAATACTGCCCTTTTGTTAATCCATAAATTCTATTATTAAACAAGAGAACAGTCACATCAAGATTGCGGCGGAATAAATGAATCAGATGATTGCCACCAATTGAGAGTCCGTCACCATCACCGGTAACTATAAAAACTTTTAAATCAGAATTTGCCAGCTTAATTCCCGATGCAATAGCCGGCGCGCGTCCATGAATACCATGAATCCCAAAGGAATCAATATAATATGGAAAGCGACTGGAACAGCCAATACCCGAAACAAAAACGATGTTTTCTTTTGGAATTCCTAACTCTGGCAAAACTTTTTGCGTTTGTGCAAGAATGGAATAGTCACCACAACCCGGGCACCAACGAACTTCCTGATCGGATGTAAAATCCTTTTTTGTCAGTTTAGAAACATTTTGATTTGCTACTACATTCTCAGGCATTATTTGAACCTTTCATAATCTCATCTATTGCATCTATAACTTCATTTGTACTAAATGGTAAACCTTTTACCTGATTAATAGGTTTTGCATCAACAAGATATTCTGAACGAATAACCCTGATTAGTTGGCCCATGTTTAATTCAGGAATAATCACATGTTTAAAATTATGGATAAACTTAGCCAGATTTTGTGGTAGTGGATTTATCCAACGCAAATGATACCATGAAATCGAATCACCATTTTTACGCATCTCATCAACAACATTTCGCATGGTGCCGTATGTACTGCCCCAGGTAATTATTAAAAGATCGCCCTGTTCCTGTCCATCCATTTGAGGATCTTCAACAAAATCTCTAATCTTGTTTACTTTTTCTTCTCGTAAACGCACCATTTTGTCATGATTGTCCGGATCGTAAGACACATTACCGCTGATGTCTTCTTTTTCCAACCCACCAAGCCTGTGTTCATGCCCTTTTGTTCCCGGAATTGAAAGATGACGGGAAAGTGTTTCCGGGTCACGCAAATAAGGTTGATATTCTTTATTCGGATCAGCATATCTTACTTTAATCTCATCAATTTTATCCGGATCTGGAATAAGCCAGGGCTCTGCCCCATTGGCGATATAGCCATCCGAAAGCAGAAAAACCGGTGTTGAAAATTGTACAGAGATTTTTGCTGCTTCATATGCTGCATCAAAACAATCTGCAGGACTTTGTGCGGCTACTACAGGGATTGGCGCTTCACCGTTACGGCCATAGAGCGCCTGAAACAAATCGGCCTGTTCAGTTTTTGTAGGTAAACCGGTACTGGGTCCACCTCGTTGAATATTTATAGCTACAAGTGGCAATTCCATCATAACCGCATAACCCAGGAACTCGCCTTTTAAGGCAATTCCAGGACCGCTCGATGCTGTTACCCCCAAAGCTCCGGCATACGATGCGCCAATGGCTGCTCCAACTCCGGCAATCTCATCTTCAGCCTGAAAAGTTTTTACATCATAATTACGGTATTTTGCCATATAATGTAGAATATCACTGGCCGGTGTGATTGGATATCCTCCCATGAACAATTCCAAACTTGCCTTTTTTGCAGCTGTAATCAGGCCAAGCACTATTGCTTCATTTCCTGTTATATTTCTGTAAATCCCCGGATCAACTTTTGCCTGTTCAATATGATATGAGGTAGTGAATATCTCTGTCGATAATGCATACGAATAGCCTGCATTTAAAGCTTGAGAGTTGGCTTCAATAATATCCGGTTTATTTTTAAATTTGGCTTTTATCCATTCAAGGGTTGTATCCATCGGGCGGGTAAACATCCAGTAAGCAACTCCCAAAGCAAAAAAGTTTTTACAGCGATCCTTTTCTTTAGAAGTCAATGGAGAGTCAATCAGCGATTCGCGCGTTAAAGTAGTAATTGGGACATCAAAAACCTGATAACCGTCAAGACTTCTATCTTCCAACGGGTTTTCATCATAACCGGCTAATTTTAAATTACGGGTTGTGAAAGAGTCTTTATTGACAATAATAATGCCATTTTCTTTCAAGGTTGAAAGGCTAACTTTTAAGGCTGCCGGATTCATCGCGATTAAAACATCGCTGTCATCGCCTGGTGTATGAACATTGTCACTACTAAACTGAATTTGAAAACCTGAAACTCCAAAAAGTGTCCCGGCCGGTGCTCTTATCTCAGCAGGATAGTCAGGAAATGTTGAAAGATCATTTCCAAATACAGCTGTTGTGCTGGTAAACTGGCTTCCTGTAAGTTGAATCCCATCGCCGGAATCGCCGGCAAAACGGATGGTAATTCGTTTTTTTAGTTTCTGATTCTTTTCCTGGGTGTCTACACTCATTTACTATTTGCCTTTCTTTGTTGCTTAAATAATCAACCCATCTTCAAAATTGAAGGGCTGAATCTAAATATCTTGTTCCTGTAAATCAAATAGATGTTATGGGTTTCTTAGCTTATTGTAAGATTTGTTAACTATGCGGAAAACTAAAATTGGGAGAGAAAGATTCCTTAAAAATAATTAAAAGCCACAATTGGATTAGATAGTATTGATTATTGAGTGTTCTGCAATTGAGCTTTTACCAAATCAGCCCAGATTTTATATCCTGTATCATTCATGTGCAGCATGTCTTTGATAAAAATGTCATCACGGATTTCGCCTGTCTCGGTTAGCATGCCAGCTGCTGTATCGATGTAAAAAACATTTTGTCTGGTATCGCAAAACTCTTTGATTAGGGCATTTGCTTCCTGCATTTGTGGCCAAACTTTTTTACGGGCGATACTTGGTTTTATCGAGATAAAATAAACCGGTGTATTTTTTAATTTCTGATTTACCTGCCTGCAGAATTCTTTGAAATGAACCAAAACTTCAACCGGCGGCTTACCCGATGCAATATCGTTGTCCCCTTCATAAAAAACGATTGCTTTTGGTTTATATGGTTCAACAATACGGTCAAAGAAATGAATTGCATGTTCAGCTTCTGATCCACCAAATCCGCGATTGATTGTTTTAATCGGTGCCATATCATTTTGTAATGATTTCCACATGCGAATGCTGGAACTACCTACAAATAAAACAGCATCTTTTGGTGGAGGATTAGTTTTATCCTGCTGCTCAAATTTTTTGATAGCTGTCTCAAAGGGATAATCTGATGTTTTCGTAAAGCCAAGAAGGGACAAACCTTTTTTAACAACCGGATCTTTCATCATATATTTCCAGACAAATCCGTTGCGCCAGTTTTCAATCATTAAAACTATTGGCCCTTGATCAATTCCCAAATAATCTGATGCAAACCAGCCTGCAGTAGGATTAAAGGCATCCTTGAACCCATATTTCCTCCATAAACCTTTAGAGCCATATTTTTGATACATGTTTTGGATTGTCGGGATTACAAGATTTGGGTTGTAAATGATTGACGAAGCCGCTGCGGTTGGAGCAATTGTTCCGTCATCAAATTCGATATGATTAGGGCCGTTTGCTCCACGGGCTGAATAAGACCGGAACTCATTTGTGTCCGTATTAAATTTATTTCCTGGCCCATCGCAGGCTGTTAAACCCCAGGTCAAAGAATCGTAGCCAACCCAGCCTAATGGATTTTCTGTTGCGTATAAGTTTTGGCTTAGGACTGCACGTTGTCCGTTTTCAAAATAATTAATGCCTTTATTTTGCATGTAATTGTCTGATTGATATCGGTAATCTATGAACATGGGAGAGTATTGATGCCCAAATAAAGGTGGGAAATTTACATGAGCCAAACCGGTGTAGGGTTCTTGCCATTTATAATGACTAAGCCACTGTTGCCAAGCCTTTTCAATACCTGAATAACCGCTTCCTGCTGCAAGAATGTACAAAATCATTGCTTCATTATAACCTACCCAGCTACTTTGTATAAATCCTTGTTCCGGGTGCCAACCAAATGAGACAGAATTTGCAAACCACTTTTCATCGGGCATAGTTGTCCAGTCCCAATCAATGCGTTGAGTGAGAGAATCACCTAAAGCGCGAATTTCTTTTTCATCAGGATTAGTCCCATCATAAAACTGCATTGCAAAGCGGATTCCCGCTAAAAGAAGTGCGGTGTCTATTGTAGATAACTCACATTTCCAAACGCGTTCACCATTTTTCATATCCAAAAAATGATAGTAAAATCCTTTATATCCGGTGGCCAATGGATCAGTACTTTGAAGTGAAGTCCAGAAAAATCTTAAACTGTTCAAGGTTAATTGTCGTGCATACTCGCGCGTAATCCATCCACGATCTACACCAATTGCCCAAATTGGGTAAGCAAATCCTACCGCTGCAATACTTGCCGGAGAGTCTTTTGTAGAGCGATCTTTTACAAGGCCGTTTTCAGGATTTATTTCATTTATAAAATATAGGAAGCTGCGATACTGGAGTGTATCAATTAATTCTGCAGGACGTTCAACTAAATCAGGATTAAAGTATCGATTTTCAATTTTTTCAAATCCGGGACTACATGAAATTATTAAAGAAAGACTAATTAGAAGTAGCATGGAAAATAGGATTTTAATTTTCATTTTACTTTGACCTGATTAATGTTCTTGAAATATTGTTAACGAATTAATATCATTTTTTCTGTTTTCTGATATATCAATCCTGGATTATGGCCGGACACTTTAAGGCGATAATAATAAACCCCGCTGGCAAAGTTTTCAGCATTGATTGTAACTTTGTACTTTCCTGCAATCTGAAATGTATTTACGGGATTACTGACTTTTTTTCCCAAACCATCAAACAATTCCAGAGAAACAAATCCTGCTGAGGCCAATTGATATTCAATTTGAGTAACAGGATTAAAAGGATTTGGAAAGTTTTGCTTTAATTCAAAATTTGAAACTGACTTTCCTTTTTCACTTTCAAGATTGGTTACAACCCAATTCAAAGAATCAAGCATTGGTGCAATTTCCGGACTGGACATAAATGTATTCCATAAAAGCCCTGTGCGTGCATTTTCAATCATCAAAATAATTGGCCCCTGGTCTATGGCCAAATAGCTGTCTGCAAACCAATCTTGATCACGATTAAAAGCATCTTTAAAACCAAACTCTGCCCACAACCTGTCACCATATTCAAAATAGAAATGCCTTAGGGTTGCCAGTGATTCATCCGGAATATAAGGCATTGCACTTAAAGCAGCTGTTGGTGTTATAGTACCATTATCGTTTGTTGGGCTGTGGGCATTATATCCCCAAGGATTGTCACTTGCTGTCAGCCCCCACTCAAGAAAGCTATAACCTGTATGTCCACCGGAATTAACAAAACAGTAAGAACGGTTTATTAGCGAAGTATTTTTATTATTTTGAAAATAATTACAATACTTATCGGCTTTATCCCGCGGGTCAAATCCCAAAAAAGAATAATGAGTAAAAAACAGAGGTCCACCTTTATCTGGACCGACCCACTGCTTATGACCATAAAAAGTTTTACCGTTTGTATAATTTTGCCCGGCCCAGCCTAAATCATACAGCTCTTTTGGAACGGGATGAGTTGGTGAAGCGATGGCTAAAAGATAAACAATCATGGTTTCGTTAAACCCACGGATTGAGTGATTCAATTGCCAACCATAATTTGGCGACCAATGCCAGTAAAGTACATTTTCTGCAGGATCTTTTCTAAACCAATCCCATTCCACATCTTCCCAGAGCTCATTTGAAATTGCGCGGATTTCATCTTCAATTGCGTTATTTTGATCAAAGTATTGGCGGACCGTAAGTACTCCCTGAATAAAAAATGCGGTTTCAACAAGGTCAGCGCCATTGTCATATTGACTAAATGGGATTGTTTGACCTGTTTGACCGTTTATCCAGTGCGCCCAGGCTCCGTGATATCGAACAGCTTTATTTTTCATAAAAGACAGAATTTTTAGAACACGGGTTGCCGCAGAGTCACGAGGGACAAATCCACGCTCAACACCAACCGCCATGGCCATAAGACCAAAACCAGATCCACCACTTGTACATGTATTACCAGATCCTTTTCGTTCCCTCGCTAATCCGCTTACAGGATGTCCATAATCATAAAAATAACGAAATGTAGCTTCCTGAACAGAGGTAAGAAGCTCATCATTTGTCATAGAAAATGGAGTTGCGGACAAAGTATCGGAAGGCAAAGTTTCCATACTATTTTGATCAATCCCGGTTATATAATAGAAAAACTCCTGATCATTTATGCCTGTAAAGTCGCTATAAATATTGTAGGTGTATGATGATGAATTAATTTTTGAGAAAGCATCATCCTTGTTTGATGACCGGTAGACATTATAAGCAATGAAACTTTGACTCTCTTGCCATTTAATATCAGTCCTGCTGTCATGTGCATCAAGATGTGTAATTAAAGGCGGGTCAAACGGTGATACTCCGGAAACACCCTTTTTTAAGATTTTGACTTCATCAATCCAAACAATGTGTTCTGTTTCATTGTTATTTTTTTGAACATGAAAAACTGTTTTTATGTTTGAGAAATCCGCACTTCCAGTAGGGAAATCGGATATCGGTATACTTACTTTCTGCCATGTTTCTGTTGAAGAGTCAACAGTATTTAGATAACTGCCAAGCCAAACTTTTCCGCTTTTTTGATTGGACAAATCTTCAATAAGCAAATCAGGTAATGCCGATTGTTGTACTTCCGATGGTGCATTTATCCAATAAACCAGAGAATCAAAGCCATTAAAATTAATCCCCGGCCAGCCTTGCTTGGCGAATGCAATTCCCCAATCTCCACCCGAAGATGATTTCCATTTTAAGCGCAAACTATGGGAGCCCTGAAAACTATAAGCCGCTTCCACCGGAAACTTAGTATTATCTGCGCCTTTTAACTCCAGCGTACTTGGACTATTTGCAAATCCCCACGATGCATCATAATACGTATCACCTTCAGGACTGTCACTAAAGATAACCAGCTCGTCTTGTGCATAAAGTGAAAAACACAAGATAAATATGATTGCAAATATTTGTTTTTTCATTTTTCCAACTTAACTCCAAATGTCCCGGTCTAAGCTTCTGTATTGAATAGCTTCACTTATATGTTCCGGTAAAATGGATTCGGTTAATGCCAAGTCTGAAATTGTTCTGGAAACCTTTAGAATTCGATCATAAGCGCGGGCAGAAAGTCCCAACCTGTTTATTGCTGTTTTTAGCAGCTCCTGGCCGGGATCATCAATTTTACAAAATTTACGGATTTCTGCAGACTGCATATCAGCATTGCTAAACAAATCTTTTTCATTTTTGAACCGGCTTTGCTGAACTTCCCTGGCCTGCTGTACGCGCTCCCGAATATTTATCGAAGGTTCGCCTTTGCGATCTGAAGAGAGCTCTTTAAATTTAACTGCAGGAACCTCAATATGGATATCGATCCTGTCTAACAACGGCCCGGAGACTTTTGCAAGATAGCGTTGAATTTGCGGAGGCGGACAGGTGCAGCTTCTGGTCGGATCGCCATAATACCCGCATGGACACGGATTCATAGCGGCGGCTAAAAGGAAATTTGCCGGATAAGTTAAAGAAAGTGCGGCCCTAGAAATCGTGACGTGACCATCTTCCATTGGTTGGCGCATTACTTCCAGAACATTCTTTTTAAATTCAGGTAATTCATCCAAAAACAAAACTCCATGATGCGAAAGGCTTACTTCCCCTGGTTTAGGGAATTTGCCGCCACCGACCAAAGCAGCATCGGAAATTGTGTGGTGTGGTGAACGAAACGGCCGTGTTGAAACCAGTCCATGATTGTTTTTTAACAATCCGGAAATAGAATGGATTTTTGTTGTCTGGATTGCTTCTTCTAAAGAGAGAGGCGGTAAAATTGTGGCAAACCGTTTTGCCAGCATCGTCTTCCCCGATCCAGGAGGGCCAACCATGATAATATTATGACCACCGGCCGCTGCAACTTCTAGAGCTCTTTTTACATGCTCCTGCCCTTTTACATCTGCGAAATCAAATTTGGAATTCTGCCCTTCTCGAAACAGCTCATGAACATCTGTTTTATACGGATCAATTTTCAATTGACCATTTAGAAAATTTACAACATCCGTTAAATGGCCGGCCGGGATAACATCAAGGTCCGGACTACCCATTGAGGCTTCACGGGCATTTTCTTCCGGAAGGATAATCCCTTTGTAGCCAAGTTTCTTTGCCGCAATGGCAATAGACAAGCTGCCATGCACCGGACGGATTGTGCCATCCAACGCCAGTTCACCAAGAATTATATATTCATTTAATTTATCCGGAGAAACTGTTTCCTGGGTTGTCATAATGCCTACAGCAATAGGCAAATCGTAGGAAGAACCTTCTTTTTTGATATCGGCCGGGGCGAGATTTATAGTGATTCGTTTTTGATAGACAAATTTATAGCCTGAATTTTTTATGGCCGAAATTACACGTTCGCGGCTTTCCTTAACAGCTATATCGGGCAGGCCTACAATTGTAAAAAATGGGACGTTTCCCTCGGAGTGCGTTTCAACTTCAATTTTATGGGCGTCTATGCCCATTAGAGCAGCAGTATAAACTTTGGAGATCATAAGTTCTTTATCGTAGTCTTGTTTAGAGCGTGTAGGGTATAAATACAAAAGCATGTTTTTCAGGTCTAAAGTCTTTTGTATTTCTCGTTACTAAACTTATTTTGTTAAGCTCAGCAAATGCTGCCTGAAAAGCATCTGGTAATTTCCATCGAAATTTTTTTCTTAATTCAGCCGCTTTGTCAGCAATCTTTTCATCGATGGAATAACATTGAAAAGTGTTTAAAAATAAACGAGTTGATTTTAAATCTATTTGATCAATTCCGGCTAATATCTCTGCTCGAGAAATCACAGAAATAACAGACCGTTCTGAATTTTTTAACAACCAATCAGTCGCTTCTTTAATTCCATTTAAATGGTCGATTAATATAACAGAATCAATTAAATAAACAGATTTCAAGTTCTATCCCAATCTTTTCTTATAGAATTTGAATATTCAAGCCCATCAATATTTTTTACTTTCCAAATGCCAGCTGTCCTTTTTATTATCTCATTTGTATCTAAAGATTTTCTGTCATCTATATATTCAGTAATTGCATCCCTGATTGTTTTTGCTATTGGTTGATTAACATTATGGGAATACTGCTCAAGCCATTTCTTCATTTCATCAGGAAGAGAAAGTAATAATCTTGTCATTATTTCGTCCTTTCTTTTAGCACCAATATATCACATAAGTGATATATAGTCAATCCATCAAACTTCTTTATATCTAAAACAATCTGTGGTATGGTCATTAACCATTCCAGTGGCCTGCATGTGCGCATAAACGACTGTGGAGCCAACAAACTTAAAACCTCGCTTTTTCAAATCTGCACTTAGCTTATCAGAAAGTTCGGTCTTTGCCGGAATATCGCTTAGTGTTTTAAATGAATTCACAAGCGGTTTATGATTTACAAATCCCCAGATGTATTTATCAAAACTGCCAAACTCTTCCGCTACTTTTAAAAAGGCCTGTGCATTGGAAATAGCAGCTTTAATTTTTAGCTTGTTGCGAATAATGCCTGCATCCTGTAATAACCGTGCTTCATCTTTTTCAGTGAAGGCGGCGACTTTTTTTACATCGAAATTTAAAAAGGCTTTTCTGAAATTATCACGTTTATATAAAACAGTTTTCCAGCTAAGGCCGGCCTGGAAAGTTTCTAAAATAAGAAACTCAAACAGAAGCTGGTCATCATGAACCGGAACACCCCACTCCTTGTCGTGATATTCGCAATAAAGCTCATCATTCTCAGGAACCCAATCGCAGCGTTTCATAAATTTCTCCAAATAATTTCAATTTCTTTATTTCAAACAGGGGATTCTTCTCTCCACTTCGTTTCGATCAGAATGACAGTTTTTAATAATTCAATAAACAAAATATAAATATCAAGTAAATTACAATAGCAAAAATTCAAATTTGCAAAACAAACTATTTGGTTATTTGATTTTAAATTTTAGAATTTATCTGTTCTTTAAGATTTGTATTTTGGCATTTAAACTAGATTGTTCTTTTTCCTGATTGCCCATTCCAAAACAATGGCACCAATTATAAAATACAACAGCCAGGCTTTTGTTCGTAAATCAACCTCATTTTCATGAAGAATATTGTTATAGCTTAACTCCAGATGATTTGTGAGCTCTTTTGCATCGCGGCCTTTGAGGAAAACACCACCACTTCCATCCGCAATTTGTTTTAAAAAAGTTGTGTCTAAATCGGTTTGAATAAACTCACGATCATATGGAATTACTTCAACTATTTTTGTTGATGTGCCCGTTTTTTTATCACCAACAAAAGCAGAAGCACTAAACACATAGCGCCCTTCTTCTGCCGGAATAAAACGAGCTTTAAAAGTACCACTGCTATCACCTTCCATCTGAATTGTAAATTTTTGTTTTTTCGAAGAAGCGTTTATTTCCATCCGTCCATTTTTAAGAAGTTCATTTTGAGCAGAATAAATAAATCCTTCAAATTGAATTTCTTCGCCGGGATATGATGTGTTTTTGTTTGTTGCTAAAACCACGGATTTAAATTTGGTTTTATTTGCGCTCCAGCGAACAAGATTTAAAATAAAATTTTTATATCCATCTTTATATTTGTCATCATCCCTTAATGAAAAATGCCAATTCCAAATTCCTTGCACGTTTAGCAATGCACTTTTATAATTTTTGTTTTCGAAAACTACAAGCCCATTCTCTTTTTGTCCTTTTCCTTCAACCGTAAGTAAAACTTGAGAATTATTTTTGGTCTGGATAGCAAAACGTGTTTGCAGCGGTGGTAAATTTTCCCAAAACCCTAAATTCAAGTCAGGGTTGTCAAATAAGTTAATTATTGAATGCTGATTAACTCCTTCTGAAATCGTTATATTTTCTGTAATAACCCTGTTTCTTAAAAGTATATTTTTAATAGGCAAATACTCAATAAAAGTATTTAACTTTCCTGGATTTGTATTTCTGCCACTCAGAACAATCAGGCCTTGTTTGTTTATTTGGATAGATTGTTTTATTTGTTCCAGCTCTAAGTTCCGTGTTTGTGCAGAAGGATAATCCTGAAAAATAAGAACATCAAGACTATCAATCGGGAACTTTGACACCTTTTGATTTTTTATTGTTATAAAAGAATGGACAGCAATATTTTCTGATTGGTTTAATGCAAATTTGAGGAATTTATGTTCATAGTTAGGCGCTGAAGAAAAAATCCCTATCTGGATTTTATTTTTAACAACCCTTTGAGTAAAGGTAAAAGAATTATTTTCAGGATTAGCGTCTGGCTTACTTGACAGCGCTTGCACACGGAGTTTTTGCAATCCAACTTTCCCGGGTGTGTATGTCAATGTCAACTCTTGTTCAGCTCCGCTTTCGGTTAATTCTATATTTTTTTTAATTAACAAACCTTCGCGGTTAAATAAACTAATCTCTACAGGATTTTTGTCATTTGTGTTTTTGCTTGACAAACGCAAAGTAATTTCCTGCTCCTTTTCATGGTAAACGACTGGTTTATATTCAACATTTGTGATTGAAATATCCGGTTCTTTTAATGTATTGCCAATCCCGATTGTAAAAATCTGTGTATCATTTTTAATATTCGGCAAGGAACCATCCGTGCGTATTCCATCGCTGACAATAATGGCCTGATCAATTTTGTTTTTTGAGATAAAGCTATTCAGGAAGGAAAAATTTGTAAGTCCGCTAGGAGCTGGCAAAGTATCCGTTTGGATTTCAAACACATCCCGGTTAAAAAAATACGTTTTTAGATTTAAATTTTTAGCTGCTGAAATATCTTTGATTGTTGAAACGACTATCTGCGTGCTATCAGGTCTGTTTTTAGTGTCATTCTTTAAACCCATAGATGCAGAGTGATCCACAAACAATGCTGTAACCTTGGGCTTGGATTCAAAAAAACGGTAAAATATTTGAGGGTTAAACAGAAGAAGAATAACGGCGAATATCACCGCGGTTCTCATTACGGCTAACAGGATACGGATAATTTTACTATTATCAGGATTTGTTTTTCGGTATAGCAAATAAGCCAATCCGACAGAGGCGGCAAGAATAAGAAGGATAAAAATAAAAGGTATGCTAAACTGTATAACTTCAGGGAATAAATCTGTCATTATTATTCAATCGATGTCAATTTTAAGGATGGATAGGCATTTAATCCCTGGTCTGATTGTTTGTTCTTTTTTAAGTATTCAAGTGCTGTTCTGCCTATCATTGCGGCGTTATCGGTACAATATTCAAATTTAGGCTGATAATAAATTAATCCTGCTTTTCCAGCTTCCTCACCAAGCATTCTGCGTAAGAGCAAGTTTGCCGCTACACCGCCTGCTACACCAATGGATTTTGCATTATATTTCTTTGCAGCACGAATTGCTTTTGCTACCAAAACATCAATCGCCGCAAAACGAAAAGCCGCACAAATAGACGCCATGTTTTCTTTTACAAAAGATTCTGAGTTTTTATTTTTATATGTTAAAACTGCTGTCTTTAAACCACTGAAACTGAAATCAAAATGATCTTCTTTATAAAACGCCTTTGGAAAACGAACAAACTCCTGATCGCCTTTTTCTGCAAGTGAGTCAATTATTGGACCACCCGGATATCCAAGACCCAGAATTTTTGCAGTTTTGTCAAATGCTTCGCCCACGGCATCGTCGCGTGTTGTTCCCAAAATTTCATATTTTAAGTGGTCCTTCATCAGAACCAGCATAGTATGTCCACCAGAAACTATTAAAAAAAGGATCGGAAATTTAATATTTTCCTGTGTAAGTAAATTTCCATAAATGTGACCTTCCATATGGTTTATGCCAATAAAAGGTTTATTTAAAGAAAGAGCCAGTCCTTTAACAAAATTCAATCCTACAAGTAAAGCTCCAACCAAACCGGGACCTTTAGTAACAGCCAATCCGTCTATATCATCCAAATTGGTGGCCGCGCTGCTTAAGGCCTGTTTTATGACCGGTACAACCAATTGCAAATGCGCGCGTGATGCCAATTCCGGGACAACACCGCCAAACTGAGAATGAACTATTTGCGAGGAAATGATATTGGATAGCACATTATTTTCTTCAATAACCGCTGCAGATGTTTCATCACATGAGGTTTCAACTGCTAAAATTTTCAAAGTGTTTCTTCTTTCCGGACCAATTTAATATTAAAATATTGAGGACTAACTTCTACCCATGTTACATCTTCTGGTGTTTTAACCTGCATCAAATAATTCAATTTCCCACTTTGATAATCCGAGGCATAATCAAATAAAACATCTATTTCATCAATCTCCAAACTTGAGACACGCGTCTCTCCGCCTTTTACACGCACAGAAATGGTAGTTGGTGTTGCTTCAGCTGTTAAATTGGTCGGGACATTCAATATCTGGATGGGAATATTATAGACCGTTCGTTCTACAAGCTGCTCAATATTAAAATTAACTTTGATGATTTTAGGTTCAATTGTAACGATCTCATTTCTTGGGCTTATTAATTCCGTGGTTGTCTCAAACGGGAAACGCACATCATAATTTTTGATGATTTTTGTTTCAACATAATGCATTTTTTCAACAATAGATTTTGGTCCGGATACAAAAACGGAATCAAAATCGGAAAAATAGTTTACAAGCAAATAGCCAGGAACCGCCTTAATATCATTCGTAATTTTTACAGGAACATAGCGTTCTTCATATGTATCAACCTCTAATGAAATCTTTTTGGGTGAAACTACATCCAGAATTTCAACACCCAGGTCACGTGGAAATTGAAATTGGTTTTTATAGTCATTTAAACTTAAAACCTGGCTCGAGGTTATTTCCGGAAATTCAATGCCAATTTGCTGATCTACAAAATTTAGGGCAAACAAAGCACGCCCGGTTCCTTTTACTTTTAGACGAACAGTTTGTGGTGGTTTTTTTGTCAGGACAAGGTTTTCACCAAGCGTTTCTATAGAAAGCGGAACTTTTATAACATGTGTATACTCTTTATCGCTGGCAATTGTAAACCACAGCAGCAACGCCAGAAACACAGATCCGGAAAGTGATCGGTAATTAGCTTTTATGTAGGATAAATACTTGTCCATATTCATTTTATCTTAAAATAAAAAAATCTGCAAATCCGCAAATATCAACATTAAACTTGTCTTGAATTAATCTTCATAATTTATCTGATTTTTATTTGAACGGAATCTTTGGTTTTATCAAAATTTAAAATTTTTGCAGCATTGGCATTTACAGCGGCAATTTCCAGAAAATCCATACTGTTCCATAGCACCATTAATTCGCCATCACTTTTTTCGGCATAGAATGAATTTAAAGTATTGGTTGAAAAATCCTTTACTTTAACTTGATCTATGGCATATTTATTCATTCGTTCCATATCTCTGCGGGAAAACCCGGTGACAATATTTCCAAAACGATCAATATTAACAGCCTCAAGTTTTAAAACTCCGTTCTCCTCTTTTGAATAAAAAACGCGCGGCACTTCTGTCCGCTCATCAAGACGCTTTCCAAGTTTTTCGCATGGATTACCTTGCAAGAGTTTTCCCGTGGCCGGCGCAAAAATGTCCCGTGCATGGAATGTAGCACTCGGTGTGCCGGAACTAATTTTTTTCACATCCAGTTCATAGGCTGTGTAAGCCTCTCTACTAAAAATGAACTGAAAAACACCATTATCAGGTCCCACAAAATAATGTTGCGCTGTTCGCAACAGCAAAGGCCTGCGCACACTTCCAACACCAGGATCAATCACCACAAAATGAATAGTGTCTTTTGGGAAATATGAATAATATGTATGCAGTGTAAAAGCAGCTCCACGTACATCAAAAGGATCAATATCATGACTGATGTCAATTATATCCGCTGCTGGATAGTAACTTTTAATAACACCTTTCAAGCTGCCAATATAGCCATCATGTGTTCCAAAATCAGTTAGTAAAGTAACTATTTTGTTATTCATAACCAGCTCTCAGTTAAGTTTTTAAGGTTTAAATTTCTATTTTTTTTGACAACTCGGGCAATAGTGTGTTCCGCGCCCGGCAAATTTAATTTTTTCAATATCTGTGCCACAATATTTGCAGGGTAATCCTGTTCTTCCATAAACAAAAAAATAGTTTTGATTTGTCCCTTCATTTCCAGATGGATCCCGATAGTCTGAAATAGAGCTACCCATATTATCTATCGAACTTTGTAAAACTGATCGCATATTTTTATAAAGGTTCGCTGCATTTTTATTTGATATTTTATTTGCAGGAATTGACGGATGAACTTTTGATAAAAATAGAGCCTCGTCGGTATAAATATTGCCCATCCCGGATACATATTTTTGTGCCATTAAAAAGGCTTTAATACTCATGGAGCTTTTATTAAGTAATCCACAAAAATAAGCCTGAGTTACCCTTTTATCTAAAGCATCCACGCCAACATGAGCTATTTTATTTTCTACATTTTCAACATGTGTTATTCGTCCAAATTTTCTAACATCCTTAAAAAGCAGTGCACTTCTGTCTTTGAGGGAAATAACAACACGTATATAGTCTTTCAAATCTGCATTGGCAATATCATCAATATAAAGTACTTGACCTGTCATCCGTAAATGAATTATCAAATAAGTCTTTGATAAATTTACTATTAAATATTTTCCACGCCTGCCAATTGATTTGATTGTTTGCCCTGATAAATCTACATCTGTTTCATTCTGGAAAGAGCGTCCCCACAAAGCTTCTATCTCATCAATTTGTTTATTGAGAACAAATCCGCGGAGTTCACGCGCAACAGTTTCTACTTCAGGGAGCTCAGGCATAAAATAAAATCAGGTTTAATATAAAAATAGTCGTTTAATTGATGGTCAACAAGTTAAAAAAAAGGTGTTTAAAACAAAACAGATAATTCTTCTCAAAATGATAATTAAAAATTAATTTTAAAATTTAGTAAATAAAAAAAGCCGCCCCTAAATAGGAACGGCTTTCCGTTTTTAAATATTACCATTTATTTTGTTTTAAATAAAAATTGCCACATTACCTGAAAACCCATGTCATCCAGATCACTACCTTCATTTGTTGGTAACACAATTGCTGCAACAACTCTATTATTGCTCGTGTTATCAAATTTATTATAAGCAGCGCCAACAGTAATTAGTGAAAGACCATCGTCATCAAAATCTGTGTTCGGATCATAATTTTCAAAACGTCCAAGTAATTCAAAATTATTTGATAAACTATAACCGCCAAACAAATAGTAACCCATCATATTTTTATCATCCGCTCCGGCAACGCCATTTGTTGTATGGCTGATAAGTTCGGCTTTAATCCGCAATGGCCCGGGACTATAATATCCATAAACGGAATAAGAAGAATAATCTCTACCGATATCTTCATTTCCAATACCATAGTGCCCTCCAACTTCAAGCCCCTTGATACTTTCAGGTTTATGAATAATCATTGCGTCCACAGCGCTTGGTAATGAATCTCCTTTTTTTCTGGTTTTATCCTGATCGCTATAGAAATCGCCAGCCCGATTTGTATTATTTGTTGAGCCGTCACCATTGTGAACCCAGAGCCTGCCTGTAAAGGACGATACATTCCCTTCAACTTGGAAACCATAATCACGATAATCCGAGCCAACAGTCATTGCACCCCACTTTCGCGCAGAAATCGGTCGTTCGATAATATCAATCTTTGTGTGTGATGTTAATCCTCCTGAACGGACACCTGCACCTATAAAACGTCCTGCCCGGACATTGAAAGCATCATTAAAATAGTACTCAATCCTGGCATCCAGCAAAGAACCAGATGTTAATTCTGACTGAACAAAAAGTTTAACTTCATCATACTGCGCATAATAACGAAAACGTACTCTTCTTAAGCCAAATGCTGCATTATTAGTATCCGGCCCAATTTGTGAAAAACTGGCCCAGGTTTGAACTGTCCCGCCAAACTGATGGGTAAGCTGAGGTTGTTCACCTGCATTCACATTTGCAAATATGAACAGACTGGAAATTAGAAAAATAGCAATGTATCTTAATTTCATTTTGATCTTCCTTTTATTAAAGTATTTATGATGTATATGTTTTTTAATACTTTTATTTCAATCTTGAAACAGCGATATATTTTATTTAATAATTATACTCGGCACATTATTTATAACTTAATCCATAATTAATAAACCGGAAACTTCTGTACTTTTCACCTTGCTTTAGCACCTCTTGCGCCCTGTCAAAATCGTTTTCCTGTTTATAAATATTTGAGAGTGTTTCGTAGGCTTCAAAAACAATTGTGTTGTTTGCAATACTAAGTTCAAGCTGATTTTTGGCATCTTTGAAATTATTTAAATGGTAATAATACAATCCACGAATAAAGTGTATTTCTGCTGCCTTAAGTTCATTCTTCAAATCAATTGTAGCCAGCCTGTATGCATTTTCAAGTTCATTTTCCTGTATAAGTGCCCTCACATAAAACAATCCTTCATTGCGGTTTAAAGGGCCATTCTGCCTGGCAAGAACCATAGAAGATATAACATCCTCAAACAACTCTTGCTCAAATTTTATTTTTGCAAACAAAACATAATAAAACCGTTCCGCAAGCTTAGATTGTTTTTCACAGTGCATGATATATTCTTTTAGAATATTCATTGCTAAATTTAATTCGGTTAACTGGAGGTTGCATTCAGCCAGATTTAGCAAAATTGATATTTGCTGTGGCTCTTGAACAAAAGCTTTTTTGTAGTTACGAATGGCGTGATCATATTCCTGTAATCGAAAATAGTTTTTTGCACTTTTTAAAAATACTTCTGGATAAAATGAGCGCAATGATTTTGCTTTGTCATAATCTACTATAGCTGCTTTAAGCTTTCCCTGTTTGGTTTGTATATCACCTTTCAACTCATAATATCCAGCGATTCTGCCATTTGCTTTAATAGCCTGATTTATATAATCCAGTGCATCTTCATAGTTAACAGCATGATATTGCTCAACAGCTCGCGAGAACATTTTAAACGCAATATTCTTATCGTAATTTATATTTTGTTTTGGTTGACAAAATTGAAAAATAAAGAAAAGAATTAGGATTATTGGAAGCGATGGCTTATGCATAAAAATTTTGCTTATATCTTCATATTATTGAAACATAAACTACAAACAAAATTCAATATATTCTTATAAATTTTTGGCGGGATTTACTATTTTTATTGAGATTCTTCGTTTTCTCTTTTTTTAAGAATCATAGTAAGTTTTTCATAATATGACACATGAGACTCTTCTTCAGTAAAACTCTCATGGCGTTTTATACATTTTTTAATGTTTTCGTCCAGAATTTTTAAGAAATCAAATGAGCCTTCTTCGCTCCACTTTTTAATTTTAGTAATAAAAAGCTCATTATTTTCAGGAGAATAGATTTTACTCATAATTCTGGCAGCAACAGTTTGCATCAGTAAATCATCCGTGTCCTTATATTTTTCGATATATGGAATTATAAGGTTGGGGTTTTGTTTTGCAATGTTCTCTAATGATTGAAATGAAAACTGTCTCAGATTAGAATCATCATCGTTTAACAATACTTCCAGTGCCCTTTCCCATCCTTGAACAGGGCCAAATGCACCAATCATCTCCGCAAATATGCTTTTATCCTGAATAGCTTTGTGAAAATCTTTGCTGAAATAATTGTCGATTGCTTTTGGGATTTTTACATAAAGTTCCGGTGTAATCTCCTCGGGTGAATCCAGCTCAAAATGTTTACATAAGCGTATCAGCAAATTTGATGCGGATTGAACTTTACCAACATTTGGCTTTGTTGTTAAATAAAAATCGTGAAGCTTTTGTAGGTTTGACATTTATCTTCCCTGACTATTATTTCTAATTATCCATTTTCAATTTCAGGAATAAGGTAGTTTTTATGGTTTTAAATGAATGTTATCTACAGCAAGAAATTGCCGTTCAGTGAAATTTAATTTCAATAAAAGTACAATTAAGAGTGTATTTTCCAGAATTTTCCCCCAACTAACCTTATCGATACCGGCTATGGATGCGCCACATCCACAATCTATATCAAGGCCTCTAAACAAGGCTATTAAAACATTTAGAGAGAATAAAGCCAGCAAAGACGATGCGATTAATGCACTGCTTCGAGTATAAAATCCCGCAATTATCAACACACCACAAAATAATTCAATCCACGGTAAAAATATTGCCGGCAGTGTACTTAACCCGGCAGGGATTATATCATAAGCCCGAATTGCCTGTGCAAAATCAGCCACATGCATTATTTTTTCCTGGGCAGCATATATTAAAAATGCGCCTAAAAACAATCTTAAAAATAGATTTACATATTTGCTTTTTACGAATTCTTTCATGCTAATTTTCAACTACCTCAACTGGATATTTTGCTTTCTTCCACTCAACGATCCCGTCTTCAAATAATGCAACTTGTGTGTATCCTAATTTTTCTAAATCTTTTGCGAGACGGCGTGCCTGATTGCATCTTTTGCTGTAACAATAAACAATAATATTTTGATTGTGCTCTATCCCACGCATTAAATTTTCTTTTTCACTGGAGTTGTAAGGAACGTTAACCGCGCCTTTGATATGATCCCTTTTATACTGAGATTTTGGACGTGCGTCTATAAACAACCCTTCGTTAGCATCAAAAATATTTTTTGTTTCATAAAGGGAAAGAATCGAATTATTCTTTACAATCTGCGGTTTATAAATATAACTTACGCCGCTTACGGAAACTGAATTAAAAATTGCAGCACTGGCAAGGGAGATCAGTAAGATAAATATGATTTCTTTAAGTTTTAAATGCATATTAATTTGTCCTGATTTTTTCCAATGCATCTTTAATTTGGCTTAAGCCCTGCTCCAGTTGCTCCATGCTGGCAGCATAAGAAATTCTTATGTAATCTTCGGCTTCAAAACCTAGGCCCGGCACAACAGCTACATGGGCATTTTGCAATAAATACATTGTTAAATCTGTGGAGTTCCTAATTTCACTTCCATCCGGGGCGATGCCATAAAATGATTTAATTTCCGGGAATACATAAAAGGCACCCTCAGGTTTTGTAAATGAAAGACCTTTAATAGTCTTTAAATAATCCGTAACAAAATTTCTGCGTTCTTCAAAAGCGTCGCGCATCCTGTCAACAATATCCTGATCACCATCAAATGCAGCCAAAGCAGCGTGTTGCGAAATAGTAGCCACGTTAGAAGTGCTGTGTCCCTGGATTGTATTGCAGGCATTAATCACTTCTTTTGGCCCGGCTGCAAATCCCAGGCGCCAGCCTGTCATTGCGTATGCTTTGGAAGCCCCTTGAAATAAAACCAGCTTATTATTCAAATATTCCCTGTAAGTAGCAAGGCTGACAAAATCAAAATTATCAAAAACCAACTTGCCATAAATTTCATCACTAAATACAAAAATCCCACTTTCACGTAAAGTTTGGACAAGTTTTTCTAATTCACTTTTACTGTAAACCATACCGGTTGGATTACTCGGATTACTAAAAAGTATAGCTTTTGTTTTTGGTGTGATTGCCTTTTTCAATTGTTCGGGTGTAATCTTAAAATCCATTGACACATCTGTTTTCAATTTTACAGGAACACCACCGGCAATATGGATAAGTTCCATATAAGTTGGCCAGCATGGCGTAGGAACAATTACCTCATCATCATGATTTATCATGGCCAGGATAATGTTAAAAATTGCCTGTTTAGCTCCGTTCGTTACAATTATTTCATCTGCAGAAAATTCAACATCGAAATCTTTTTTCAAACGTTTTGAAATGGATTCCCGGAGAATTTTTATGCCGCGAGTAAGTGTATAATGAGTTTTGTTATCATCAATAGCTTGTTTTGCAGCATCTTTTACAAACTCAGGTGTGTTAAAATCCGGCTCGCCCACTCCAAGATTAATTATATCAATTCCTTCGGATTTCAGGCGAATAGTTTCCGCTGCAATTTTCATTGTGGCAGATTCTGTAACTCTTGTCATTCTTTCAGATAACATGAAATTTTCCTTTATTTCCATTAATCCAATCAAAATTAAATAGCAGTACTAATTTAATAACTCAAGAACTTACAGCAAACTAAAATATGGGATTTTTTATCTGGTAAGCAGTGATTTATGCCGCTTAATCTATAAAGAGTAAAAAGAGAAGAAATTTTCAAAGAGTTGTTTCCCGGCTTCTGTAAGTATCGATTCCGGATGAAACTGAACTCCTTCAATGGGATACTCTTTGTGGCGAAGAGCCATTACAATCCCATCTTTGGTTTCAGCAGAAATTTCAAGCGACTCTGGAATAGAATTTCTTTGAACAATAAGCGAATGATAACGTGTGGCCGTAAACGGATTTATAAGTCCATTGAAAATTGTATTATTATCATGAAAAATGTCAGAGGTTTTGCCGTGCATTAGCTGCGGGGCTCTAATAACGTTTGCTCCAAAAACATCACCTATAGCCTGATGCCCCAAACAAACACCAAAAATAGGAAGTTTTCCTTTAAACTCATTTATAGCCTGCATTGTAATTCCTGCATTTTTAGGAATTCCCGGCCCAGGTGATATGATCAAACTTTTATATTTTCCTTTTTCAATTTCCTTTACAGAAATTTTATCATTGCGTATGACCTCAAACTCACGATTGAGCTGGCCGAGTATTTGAGCAATATTGTAAGTGAAAGAATCGTAGTTGTCTAAAAGTAAGATCATATTAATTAAGAATTATTATGTTATAATTATTTATTTTTTTTAGTACTCCACTCAACAGCGGTTTTCAAAGCTTGTGATTTGTTCATTGTCTCTTCATATTCTTTTTCAGGAATAGAATCTGCTACAATGCCTGCACCAGCCTGGATGGTTAAGCGGTTTTTATTTAGTACAATTGTCCGGATTGCAATACACCAATCCATATTTCCGCCAAAGTCAAAGTAACCAACAGCTCCACCATAAACCGCACGTTCAGTTGGTTCAAGTTCATCAATAATTTCCATGGCTCTAATCTTTGGTGCTCCGGACAAAGTACCTGCAGGAAAAGCGGCATATAAAGCTTCAATAGCGTTATTTTTTTTATCCAATATGCCACAAACATCAGATACGATATGCATAACATGCGAATACCGTTCAACTTTCATCATCCTTAAAACATGGACAGAACCAAAAGTGCACACTTTACCAAGATCATTACGCCCCAGATCAACAAGCATTAAGTGCTCCGACAATTCTTTTTTATCCTGCAAAAGTTCTTTTTCAAAAGCATCATCTTCATCAGAAGTTTTGCCTCGTGGCCTGGTTCCTGCTATGGGACGAGTATAAACCTGATCTTCATCAATCCGAACCAATAATTCCGGTGAAGAACCAATGATTTTAAGATCATCAAAATCTATATAGTATAAATATGGTGATGGATTAATTATGCGCAATACACGGTACAAATCAAATGGTGAATCATTAAATTTTGTTTCAAACCGCTGGGAAAGAACTACCTGGAAAATGTCTCCGGCCCTAATAAGTTCCTTTGCTGCTTCAACATTCTTTTCAAATGTTTTTTTATCAAGATTTGATTCCCAGTTGACAGGAGTTTTTTGAGGAGTAAATGTGTCCGAGCTTTTATGAAAAGATATTTCGGTTATTTTATTAAGTTTGTTTTTAGCTTTTTTAAAAACGGATTCTACTGAATCAGTTTTTGAGATAAATGGCGCGTAGACATACATCAATGTTTTGCGCACATTGTCAAAAATGATCAAATTATTATAAAAACCAAGAACACCTGTGGGAATATCCTGATCTTTTTGAACATCAAATGGTACATTCTCAACCAACCGAATTGAATCATAACCCAGATAGCCAACAGCACCAGAAATAAGCCTTGGAGCGTTATCAGGCTGGATAATTGAAACCGCTGATAGAAGCTCATTCAGCGCTTCTAAAGGATGTTTTGATTTTACCTTAGATTTGATCCAGGAAAATTGCGCATCTTTAATAATTATTTCAAATTGATTCCCGTTAATTTTAAAAAGCAGAAACGGGTTAAACCCGATAAAACTATAACGGCCATTTTGGGTTTCGCCTTCTGCGCTTTCAAAAATGAAAGGATTTTTAAAAGATTTGTTTTCACTAATAGCTGAAAAAACTGAAACCGGCGTATCCATGTCGGCAAGGTGTTCTTCGATAACAGGAACCAGCGTACCCGTTTTACCTGTTTTATCAGGGTTTGAGCTTACATGACTTTTAAAATTTTCGAGGGTTGTTGAGTTAAGCATTAGATTAAATTAAAAATTTAATAAATATTCGTAATTGTACACATAAATTTATTTGAGTGTAAGCTAATCTTCCTTTTTCAGCGATGAACCTTTAATTATGCGAACCCGCTCAATTCGCCTGCGGTAAACCCGTTCAACAATAAAATCATAATTCTCCCAGCGGATTTTGCTTTTCGTTTTAGGAACAGAACCAAATTGTCCCAATAAAAATCCAGCCAGCGTGTCTATGCCCTCTTCTTCCGGGAGATTAAAATCATGGCCCTCATTGAGGTCATCTATCAACATACTGCCGTTTACAAGAAAGGTGTTTTCATCAATTGCATTTAACTGCGGTGCTTCTTCATCATACTCATCCTGGATTTCACCAACAATTTCTTCTATAACATCTTCCAGGGTTACAATACCGGCAGTACCGCCGTATTCATCCACAACTATGGCCATATGGATACTTTCTGCCCGGAACTCGCGTAACAGCTCATTTACCTTTTTCTGTTCCGGGACAAAATAGGGCTCGTTTATTAATTTCATTATATCAAAATCTGCATAACTGCGTTTCTTTATTAATGGCAACAAATCTTTGATGTGTAAAACGCCAACAATGTTATCAACGGATTCTTTATAAACCGGAATTCGGCTATGGTTTTTATCTTTATTAATTTTTAAAAGCTGAGTTATTGAAGTATTATCTTCAACGCTAATCATATCCGGGCGAGGTACCATAATTTCACGGGCGACAGTTTCACTCATCTCAAAAATGCTATGAATCATTTCGCGTTCGTCTTTTTTCAACGCATCGCCTTCTCCATCTACATCAACAATATAACGCAGCTCATCTTCAGATAGCTCTGTTTTGTCTTTGTTCATGCCAAGTGATGAAGAAAATTTGTTGGAAATTTTTTCCAGAACAAACGTAAACGGAAATAGTAGGTAATAAAAAAGTAAAAAAATGTAAACTGCAACTTTCGAAAAGGCTTTTGGGTTTTTGCTTGCTAAATATTTCGATAAGATTTCACCAACAACCAAATAAAAAACGATAAAAATAAGAACACCCAAGATATTGTTAAGGAAATAATATGATCCATTTGATACATATGACGGGCTAGTTATCGCAAGTGCTGAAATCAATGCAAAAGATCCGCTTAAACTGTTTCCAATAACGATTGTTAATAAAACTCTTCGCTGGCTTTCCATAAGCCTGGAAATTTGATTTTCCGGGGATTTTTCACTTTCTGAAAAAGCTGTTAAAGTAGAGCTATTCAGTGAAAACAATGCGGTTTTAATACCAAGAAAAAATGCGGATAATAAAATAAAGAACAGAAAGATAAAACTAGTAAAAAGCGATGACGGATCCAAAGTTTTGGAATCCCCTCCTGATTTGATAAAACATATTAAAATTAAGTTTGGGAATTTATAAGTATAATTGAAGAATTACAAGAGGATATTATTCATTTCTATTAATAATGATTACTTTACATATCTTGACTTTTGGCGAGTATGCATTTAGATTTATTTCAACTTCATGAAAGAAAAAAAATGAAACAGTCAATTATTTTAAAAATCCTCCATAAAAGCTACCGCTGTTTATACAGCTGCCTGATGTTTTATATTTAACTCCTTTTGTTGAATCAAATTTTACTTTTTTTTTTGATTCTTCCAATCTTTACTCAACATTTGCTGACATAAACAAATCTGATTTACAAAAGTATTTTTCAAAAACTGTTATAAATCCAGATAAAAACGGAGTTAAAAATGTTTGAAAAAATCCAGACAAATAACATAAAACCTGAAAGACCCGCTGAAGCTGAAGGCAATTACTATAAACTTCAAATTAATAAAATTGGTCCTGGAATGAATCCAAGGATTCAAAGGCTACGTAAACTTAGCGTTGAAACTCAGGAAACCATTTCCATTGAACGCGCACTTCATGAAACGGTGTTTTATAAAGAAAACTATGGCAAACATTCTATACCGGTTTTACGGGCGCTAACTTTCCTTGATCATTGTAAAAAGAAAACACTTTATTTAGGCAATGATGAACTGATTGTTGGCGAACGAGGCCCTAAACCAAAATCTGTTCCTACTTTTCCGGAACTAACCTGCCACACTGTGGAAGATTTCCATGTTCTAAATACGCGTGACCAGCAGCAATACATCACATCGCAGGAAGATATCGACATTTATGAGAAAGAAGTTATTCCCTATTGGCAAGGTAAAACACAACGCGAACGCATTTTTAATCATGTGCCTCAGGAATGGAAAGCTGCTTATGAAGCCGGTTTGTTTACAGAGTTTATGGAACAACGAGCGCCCGGCCATACTGCGCTTGATGGAAAAATCTACAAAAAAGGTATGCTCGACTTTAAAAATGAAATCGAACAGAATATTGCCAGCCTGGATTATTTAAATGATCCTGAAGCAACAGATAAAGCCGAACAATGGAAAGCTATGTCCATTTCTTGCGATGCCGTAATTGTATTTGCCGAGCGCCATGCTGATTTAGCTGAGGATTTAGCTAATCATGAAGAGGATGCAAAACGTAAAGCCGAGTTAAAACAAATCGCTGATGTATGCCGCCATGTTCCGGCCCACGCGCCTCGTAATTTGTGGGAAGCAATCCAGATGTATTGGTTTGTACACCTTGGTACGATTACAGAGTTAAACGGCTGGGATGCCATGAATCCGGGACACTTTGACCAACATTTAACTCCTTTTTATGAAACAGAATTGGCAAATGGTTCTTTGACGCGAGAAAAAGCAAAAGAATTAATCTCTTGTTTCTGGATAAAAGTGAACAACCACCCTGCTCCTCCCAAAGTTGGTATTACCGCACGGGAAAGTGGAACTTATAATGATTTTACCAACATTAATTTGGGTGGCATTAAATCAGATGGTTCTGATGGAACTAGCGAAGTTTCTTATTTAATGCTCGAAATCATTGAGGAACTTCATGTTTTGCAACCCGGAAATTCTGTACATATCAGCGCAAAAACACCAGACAGATTTCTTCATGCTGCTGCCCATGTTATTCGGCAGGGACATGGATATCCTTCTGTATTTAATCCTGACACATACATTCCGGAAATGCTTCGTCAGGGAAAATCTTTACAGGATGCGCGTGAAGGGGGCTGCAGCGGCTGTATCGAAGTGGGCGCATTTGGCAAAGAAGCTTATTTGCTGACCGGTTATCTCAACGTACCAAAAATTTTCGAAGTTACCCTTAATAATGGAATTAATCCTGTGACGGGCAAAAAAGCCGGAATCGAAACAGGGGATGCTACGAAATTCAAATCGTACGATGAGCTTTATGAAGCATTCCGTAAGCAACTGAATTTTGTTGTTGATCAAAAAATCCGTGTAAGTAATTATATCGATCGTATGTTTGCCAAATATGCGCCTGCTCCTTTTCTTTCTGTGGTAATTGATGATTGTATCAGTAATGGGCGTGATTATTATGATGGCGGTCCGAGATACAACACCAGCTATATTCAATGTTGCGGCCTTGGTACAACAACAGACAGCCTTGCTGCCATTAAAAAACATGTTTTTGATGACAAGCGTTTTTCGATTGATTCGCTTTTAAACGCCGTTTCCACCAACTTTGACGGTGAAGAGTTTATGCGCCAGACAATTATGAATAAAACACCATTTTTTGGAAATGACGATGATTACGCTGATGATATTGCACTGCGTGTTTATGATGATTTGCTTGAAGCAATCGATGGTAAACCAAATATAAAAGATGGCGGTAAATACCATCTTAATATGCTCTCGACTACTTGCCATGTTTACTTTGGAAAAGTAATGGGTGCAACACCAAACGGGCGCTTGGCCGGTAAATCTATTTCGGATGGCACTTCCCCAAGCCATGGTGCAGATACAAATGGACCTTCGGCTGTAATAAAATCATTAACAAAGCTGGATCATGTTAAGTCCGGAGGAACGTTGCTCAACCAGCGTTTTCTGCCAAGCCTTGTTAAAAGAGAAGAAGATATCCGCAAGCTGGGCAAGTTGATCCGCAGCTATTTTACTTTAGGCGGCCATCATATTCAGTTTAATATTGTGGATACAGCAACACTGTTAGCCGCACAAGAATCTCCGGACGATTATAAAGATCTGCTTGTGCGAATGGCTGGTTATAGCGATTATTTTAATGATATGAATGCTGATCTGCAGCAGGAGGTAATTGAACGTACAGAAAATGAGGCTTTTTAATTTTGGAGAATATTGACTGTGTCAATATAAATCGACACAGTCGATTTAATCCATATTATTTATATATATATTTAGGTTTACAAAAAATGCAATCAGGATTAATATTTGACATAAAACGTTATGCAATTAATGATGGCCCGGGAATCCGCTTAACTGTGTTTTTAAAAGGATGCCCATTAAAATGCGAGTGGTGTCACAATCCTGAAAGTATCTCACCAAAAGTTCAAAAAATGTATACGGCAGATAAATGCATTGGCTGTAACAGCTGTGTTGAGGCCTGTCCGCAAAATGCCTGCCAGCTTACACCAGATGGGATTGTCACTGATCCTGACCTATGTAAAACCTGCGGTATTTGTGCAGATGTTTGCCCAACCGGCGCCACAGAAATGTCCGGAAAAATTCAATCGGTTAAGGAGATAATTGAGATAATTGAAAAAGAGCGTATCTTTTTTGATCAGTCCGGCGGCGGTGTTACGTTTTCCGGCGGTGAGCCTTTGATGTATGCCGATTTCCTGATAGAACTATTGGATGCCTGCCAGCAAAGGGGCATCCATTGTACGGTTGATACAAGTGGTTTAACAAAAACAGAAACATTACTTGATGTCGCGAAACGGACGGATTACTTTTTGTATGATTTGAAATTAATGGATGATGAACGACACAAAAAATGGACAGGTGTCAGCAACAAAAAGATTCTTGATAATCTGCAAATTCTTGCTGAAACGGATGCCAGCATTAATATTCGCATTCCGCTTATCAAAAATGTAAATGATGACTTTGAAAATATTGAACAGATGGCGGAATTTGTAGCGGAATTGCCCGGGGAAAAACGGCAGGTTAATTTATTGGCCTATCATAATATTGCGGAAAGAAAATATCAAAAACTTGGAGAAACCTATCAGCCGGGTGAGATGGCCGAGCCAACAAAAGAAGAACAAGAACAAATCGCTAAAAAGTTTGAGAGTTTTGGATTAAAAGTTGTGCTTGGAGGTTAATTCCTTGTTCCATGAATAAATAGACCCAATTGTTCTGCAAGCGGTCCAACTATAAAAACTTTATCATTTACATAACTAACACTTCTATTGCTGCCCCCTGTTATTTCTGGATATTCTCTCAGACTGTTTCCATTGAAGTGGGCAACTTTGTTCCACGAGCCAACAATAAAAAAATCATTTATTGCAGGTCCATCCATTGCATAAGCAAAAAGATCGACTTTAAATATTTCTTTAAACTCAGTAACATCTCTACTATTTATGCAATATCCTCTAATAATTTGTGGGTACCAGGCTGCAACCAAAAGCTGCTTATGGTTTGGTGCAAATATAGCGCCCGGGTGGTTATAATTGTCTGGTAACACCGGATTATTTTCATCCCAAACTGTTTCCCATTGGGAACCATCATAATGCAACAAAATTAATTCACCTGCCGCCCAGACATGGGTTATTCCTGTTTCAGGGTCAACATAACCTGTTACATCATGCAAGTTTTTGTCTGTCCCGCTTTCCATTAGTTCAAAGCTAGTGCCATCATAATGTGAAATAGAGCCATGATCGCCCACTAAATAATAATCACTTGATGACAAGCCCCATGCAGCTTTGGTGGATCCTTTTGCTTCACCAGGCTTTATATTCCCTGTTATAAAAGAATCCCCGACCAAATAATGGTATCGATCCCCTGCAAACATCCAAATATTTTGAGTATCGAATGCAAGTACAACATCAATTCTAGGCAACCCAGTATTATCAAATACTTGAAAATATTGATATTCACTTCCGTTCCATTTAACAGCATTATACCGTCCAGTTGACAATTCAATCTCACCCACTGCCCACACATTATTTTCATCAATTGCAGCCACATCATATAAAGCGCTTGGGAAGAGCCCTAAAGTATCCACACGCCAGGTAAAATCATGGCTGGTGGTGTCGGTAATCTCGCACAACTTTTCTTCCGGTGCTGGCTTAACGCTGTTTTCACTGCACGATGTGATAATTAATAATATTAAGGTAAATGTTATTAAAATGGCGTGGTGTTTCACAGTTACTCTCTGTAGATATCAACAAGTCGGTTTTCAACAGCTTTCATTTGTTTTCGATCTTCTTCGTCAATATCATCATAACCGGCAAGGTGCAAAAGTCCGTGGATTATAAGGCGGGTAATTTCGTCTTTGTAAGAGACGTTATATCGTTTTGCCTGTGCCTGCGCCCTGTCTGTACTTATATAAATTTCACCTTCAACATCATTTTCACCTAAATCAAAAGTGATCACATCCGTCGGGCTCGGATCATTCAAATATTGGTCGTGCATTTCAGCCAGGGTTTTATCATCAACAAAAATAAAATGGCAGTATTTGGCTTTCAGGTTTACTTCAGAGCAGGTCTGCTTAACAATATCTTCAATTTGTTTTTCAGAGAGATTGAAATCCGGGTCAGGCTGAAATATTTCAATTTCCATTTATTCACCAAAACCTAAATAATAATAACCGCTGAGGCGCAGAGGACGCGGAGAGTTAATTTTTTATTCTTCTTTCAAAAGCAGACAATCTGTAAAAAATCCGTGGGCCAAAAAGAAAATTAAAAAGTTGACACTTATTAATTACCGTTGTCAGAACCTTTGCTTTCAGGGATTTTTTCAGTTTTTTGTTTTTTCTGATTGCTGTTTTCTTTTACTAAATTCTTACTTTCAGGATACTCAACACGTCGTTGGAAAACTCCGTATAAAACAGGCATAAAAGCATCCACTATCTTTTTTAACTCCTGAAAGGTTAAATCACATTCATCAAGCTCACCATCTTTATATTTTTGATGAGCGAGACCTTCTACAAAAGCACGGATTTTTGACGGACTTGGATTTTTTAAGGTTCGTGTTGCCGCCTCAACCGTATCAGCAATCATAACAATGGCTGTAACTTTACTTTGTGGTTTTGGCCCCGGATAGCGAAAATCATCTTCATTTACATCTTCCTTATCACCGGCGACAGCAATGGCTTTATTGTAGAAAAAATACATCAGGCTCGTACCGTGGTGTTCGTCAATAAAGTTGCAAATACGGCGTGGCAATTTATATTCCGCTGCCATTTCCAAACCGGTTTTAACATGCGCCGCTAAAATCAACGCGCTCATATTGGCTTTTAACTTGCTGTGCAGGTTTTTAGAATCCATCTGGTTTTCTATATAGTATTCCGGTTTTTCCATTTTTCCTATATCATGAAAATAAGACCCAACCCTCGTTAACAGAGAATTTTCTCCAATCTCTTCAGCAGCAGCTTCGGCCAGGTTTCCAACAACCATACTGTGATGAAAAGTGCCCGGTGCTTTCAGGGAAAGATCCTTTAGTAATGGGTGGTTTAAATCCGAAAGTTCGAGGAGACGCACATCAGTAGTTATGTCGAACATTTTTTCAAAAACCCCAAGCAGCATATATGTTACAAATGGAGCAAATATGGCGTTTGGTAAAAGATTTGTAACAAAAATCATCCCAAGATTGTTGATAGTATCGAAGCGCAAAAACGTAATGGCGGCGATAATCCATAGATACGCTAAGGCAATATAAAGTATAGCTTTAAATATCTGGTTCCTATTTCGGATTTCATGAACAGAATAAATTGAAACCATTCCGCTGACTACTGTAAGCAAAGTTATATCGTAACCGCCACCCTGTACGCCACCCAAAATTAGCGCGATTGCCGCCGTTACAACAAAGGCAATTCCAGAGTCAATTAAAATTGCTAATAACATTGATGCGATAGTTGTCGGGATTAGATAAACCGGCCAATTCAAAGGCCCTGCAATTACAGCCGCAACAATTACCTGTAACAAAATTACAATGGTAATCAGCAATAATTTTTTATTATCTGCAAAAATTTTCTTCCTGAAAGAAAATAAATATAATCCAACTATAAACAGAATAGTTGCCAGCAGCATAATTTTTCCGGCCTGTGCAAAAACCGGCTGCCAGTTCCCTTCCCGCGCACTGCGTTCAACACGGGCAGATTCCAGGGAATAAAGCTTTTGATAGATTTCTTCATTAACCCGTTCGTTTGCATCTACAATACGTTCATTTTCATAAACCATGTCTTTCGTCAGGCTCACGCTTCCAACGGCCTTTTCAATAAATTCATCGGTAAGGCGTTGGTTAAAAACAAGGTTTGGCCTAATAATCTGTTTAATATATTTATTAAAAGCCCTGGCCTGATCTACAGGAAAAACAGCCGTGGATTTGTCCGAAATCTCATTGATAACAGTCAGTAAATCTTTCTTTTCTTTTTTATTAACTGTTTCTTCGATTTCGTTTTTCTGAAAGGCAATATTATTGCGTTTTAAAGTATTCGGATCAATATCAAGAATGCCGTCTGTAACTATCTTCCTGGTAAGGTTTAGAATCAGGTCGAGGTTTTTCTGGGAATTCTTATCTTTATAAATAGAATTTATTGCTAAAAACTGTGGCCTGCTTAGCATTATATTAAAGGAGTCTTGCAGAAATGTAATGTTCCGGCTAACTATTGATTGTGGGTTGTTCAATGAATCATCCGGCTGACTTACAGGGAGCCTTTTCTTTAAAATTCCTAAAGTAGTATTCAGATTTGAAAAAATATCTGTCGTTATTTCTTTTTTATAATCAAATCGATAGGGAACTAAACTGATTGCATTGTTTCTTTCAGCAAGTAGTTCGTCATCTGTTTTAAGAATAAAAAAATTAAATGGTGCGACAACCTTTTTTGTAGCCACACTGCCAATTTTAACATCTGTATATCGGATAGTATTATCAGTTGAAAAAAGAAGAGGAATAATTATCAGCAGAATAACAAAATATGATGTTTTTGCAGCAAATTCGCGAAAAGGCTTTTCACTGTTTGTATATTTTTCAAGGGACGCAAGAAAGCTGTCCCACGATTTTTTTAATTTCATTTAACTTTACTTTATATATTTTTTACCTGTGGCTGAACTCTTTTAATGCTTCACGAAAAATAACCATTCGTTGTACTTCTGAGGTACCTTCGCCAATTTCCATAAGCTTTGCATCGCGCCAATATCGTTCAACTTCATAATCTTGAACATATCCATAACCACCATGAATTTGGATTGCTTCTTTTGTGATATCCATCGCTGCTTCCGATGTAAACAACTTAGCTATAGATGCCTCTTTTTTATGTGGCAAATTTTCGTTTCTTAATGATATGGAATTATAAATAAGTTCTTCCGCAGCCATGATTTTTGTGACCATGTCTGCAATTTTAAACTGTGTAGCCTGAAAGTCAATTAGTTTTTTTCCAAATTGTTCCCTGTCATGTGCATACTGCATAGTTTTTTCATAAGCAGCTTTTGCAATACCAAGTGACTGAGCTGCAATTCCTATCCGTCCGCCATCCAAGGTCATTAAAAATTGTTTATACCCTTCATTTTTTTTACCAAGCAGGTTTTCTTTTGGAACTTTGACATTTGTAAAATGAAGCATACTGGTGGGAGAACCCCGCATCCCCAGTTTTTTTTCTTTTTTACCAATTTCAAAACCAGCCATGTCTTTTTCAAGTATAAAACTGGAAACACCCCGTGCGCCTTTTCCCTTATTAGTAACTGCTGTTACTACAAATATCTCAGCATACTCAGCATTTGTAATAAACACCTTAGATCCGTTTATTAAATAATGGTCCTCTTGTTCTTCTGCTGTTGTCTGGGTTCCACCGGCATCACTTCCTGCACCAGGCTCTGTTAAACCAAATGCACCCAGTTTTTCTCCTTTGGCCAAAGGCACAAGATATTTTAGTTTTTGTTCTTCCGTTCCAAACATTTCAATGGGCGTTGAACATAACGAGATGTGTGCAGAATATGAAAGTGTTGTTGACGCACAGACTTTTGCAAATTCCTCAAGTGTAATTGCATAGGAGATTAAGTCAAATCCAGCCCCACCATATTTTTCTGAAACCGGTAATCCCAGTAAATGCAAATCTGCCATTTTTTTAAACGTCTCTTCTGCAAATCTTTCATTTTCATCTATTTCTATCGCAATTGGTGCCATTTCTTTTTGGGCAAAATCCCGCACCATTTTCCGAACCATTTCATGTTCTTCCGTAAACTTTATCATTTTCTCTCCTAAATAAATCCCATGCATTAGTTTCTAAGACATGAATTATCGAGCTTTTTTAATACACCATAAATTAATATAGTTAATTTGCTTTGTTATCATATTACATTCTAATTACAAACCGAGAATTTACTTTTAAGTCAGTCTGAATCCAATTTGTTATCAAATTATTTTTATAAACAAAGATTAAAAAAATTTTACTATCTAAAAAAACAAACCGATTAAGAATATATCACTTTTGAAAAAACATAGATTCCGGGAAATAGAAAATTGATAGTTTTACGACTTATTCTGCTTTTTTCTCTAATATCTTCTTTATCAGCCCAAAACCTGCAATTCGAAAACTACAAAGTTTCCGATGGTTTACCCCAATCACAGGTTTATGACGTTTTGCAGGACAGGGATGGGTTTATGTGGTTTGCAACAGCTGCCGGGCTAAGCCGTTATGATGGTTTAAAGTTTACAAATTATGATCATCACCATGTTGATATAGCATCGGATATAATTTATTGCCTTGAAGAGGATAATCTCGGGAATTTATGGGCCGGTACAATTCGTGGTGGCATTTTCCGCTTTAATAAAAACAATCCTGATAAAAACAATTCTTTCCAGTCTTATTTTCAGAGTTACGACTCAACTGGCAATAAAGTCTATGACATATTAAAAGTTAAAGATACACTTTGGTTTGCAACAGATAGCGCAACAATTATTAAATATGCTGATTCCACATTTTCAAAGTTAGAACTTGGCCATAATGATGATGAGCAATTTACACGGGCAATGGTATGTGATTCCCTGAATCGTAAATGGGTTTCTGTTTATAATCTTGGCTTATTTTTAATTGATGGTAATAGAATTACCAAATTTGATACTAAGGACGGCTTACCAAATACTAAAATCCGATCTATACATATTGATAAGTATGGTGTAATCTGGCTTGGTTCAAAGCAAGGCCTTATCAAAGCTAAATATGTTAATAATAAATTATTAGTAATAAAAACCTTAAACAGTTCAGATGGTCTGCCTTCTGAAAATATTTATTCTCTGGCAAAATCAAAAAACTACTTATGGATTTCAACCAACAGGGGCGTAAGCAAACTAAATGAGTCGGGAGGATTTGTAAATTATTCAAGCCCAAACGGACTTATTAACGAAAGAGTGTTAAAAGTTTATATTGATAGAGAAGAAATTGTTTGGCTTGCCACAAATGGTGGGATTAGCAAACTTTCTCAGGAAAAATTTCTGTATTTTTCAACCTTACATGGAATCCCGGTTAACTTTATTACTTCAATTTATGAGGATATGGGCAGTATTTATATAGGCAGCCATGGTGGTGGTATTGTCGCATATAAAAACAAAAAAATTATCAAACCTAAAATGTTTGATGTACTTAAAACGAAAATGATCCGTGTAATGAGGAAAAAAGACAATACATATTGGATGGGAGGCCGTGAAGGATTCTATAAATTTAAGGACAATTCATTCCGGCACTTTACAGAAAAAGATGGCTTGCCCGGTATTTATGTACGAAGTATTGACTTCGATGAAAATGGAAACATTTGGATTGCAACCGATCGTGGAGTTGCAATTTTTAATCCACAAAATTCTACCTTTAAAACACTTGACCATACGTTAAATAAATCTATATGGCATATAAATATTACAAATGATAATAGCGTTTGGGTCTGTTCATATGGAAATGGTGTTTACCGGATAAAAGATGGCGTGGTTAGACATTTTGATGAAAAAGATGGATTAAAAACTGACAATTTTTATAGCTCTTTCCAAAGCTCTGGTGATACTCTTTGGCTTGGGAGTATTGAAGGTGCTTATATTTTTAAAAACGGTAAATTCCATTTTGTTAATGACTATTTGCCTTTATCAAAAAACTCTGTTTGGGCATTTGCAGAAGGTGAAAATGGTGAAATGTGGTTTGGAACTAATCATGGTTTGATAAAAAAAGAGAAAAACAAATGGATTCCATACACATACCAAAACGGGTTAATTAGTGATGAAACAAATATAAACAGTATTATGATTGATTCAGCAAATAATTTATGGATTGGTACGGTCGATGGTCTTTGTAAATACAACCCAAAAGAAGATATTACATCCTCTTCTGCGCCTATTGTTCATATTGAATCAATAAATGAGAAAGCGCAAACGGATAATAAATTATTCGATTATAAGCATAATTCTATTTCATTTGAATTTGTCGGACTTTGGTTCAAGGATGAAAAAAGTATTGAATATAGCTATACTTTAGAAGGCTATGAAAAGGAGTGGAGCGATTATACAAAAAGAAACTTTGCAAATTATACAAATCTTGATCCTGGCAGCTATATTTTTAATGTTCTGGCTAAAAGCGGAGACAATGTTGTTTCTGCCAACCCAGCAATTTTTAGGTTTCAAATAGCCCCTCCGTTTTGGCGAACAACCTGGTTTGCCATAATCTTTTTAGTTTTTATTAGCATATTGATATGGGCATATATTAAATGGCGCATAAAAGCTTTCGAAAAAGAAAAAAAGATACTTGAACAAAAAGTTTCTGATAGAACCTATGAATTGGAGCAAGCCCGAATTACAGCTGAAAATGCTGTACGTTCCAAAAGTAGGTTTTTAGCGAACATGAGCCACGAAATCCGCACGCCAATGAACGGAATTCTTGGCATGAACCATCTTTTGATGGATTCCGGTTTAAATGATGACCAAAAAGAAATATCCGGGTTTATAAAGTCAAGTGCCGATTCACTAATGCATTTGATCAATGGCATTTTAGATTTTTCAAAATTAGAATCCAATAAGTTAAAAATTGAAAAAATAGAGTTCTCTTTATTAGAAATTTTTCGAGAACTATCCAGTACTTTTTCGGTTAAGTGCCGTGAAAAAAACATTGTTTTTTACCGTGAACCAGATTTTAGCCTTAAGGATAAATACATAGGAGATCCTCATAGATTACGACAGGTATTGGTAAATTTACTTAGTAATGCTGTGAAATTTACCGAACATGGTCACGTAACGTTGCAGATAGAAATAACTTCTACAACACAATCCCATAGTGAATTTAAATTTAAAATAATTGATTCTGGAATTGGAATTTCAGAAGAAAATCAAAAACATATTTTCGATAGTTTTTCCCAAGCAGATGATTCTATTACAAGAAGATTTGGAGGTACTGGACTAGGTTTATCGATTTGCAACCAGCTTGTTCAATTAATGGGCGGTACTATTGGTGTTGAAAGTAACCAAGGGAATGGATCAAGTTTCTGGTTTACTTTAAAACTTGAAAATGCACCAAATTCAAAACTGGTCTTTACAAAAATTGATAACCAAAACTCAAAAAAGCATTGTTATTTTATAATTCCAGAAGATATTAAGGCAAAATCATTATATAGTATATTCGAATATAATGGCTTTGTTATCTCCAAAATTGACCTGAAAAAGTATGAAAGCGAATTGGAAAATATTGAGAATAATTCAATTTTTGTGGTGTATTATTCTGAAATCTCCAAAGTGAATAAAATTCCAAAAAGCAAATTTGAGGGTAAGAATATTAGCTTCATTGTTCTCGAGCCTCATTTTGAAAAATCCAATTTCTCAGAAACTTGTGACTTTGAATATGATATAGTTAAGGCGTTTCCGATTGACTATCATTTACTTCAAAATCTGATCAATGGAAAACAACTAAAACTTCAACAATATAATGAAAAAACTGAGGTTTCATTAATAAGAGACAATTTGAAAATACTGGTCGCAGAAGACAATCTAATAAATAAAAAGGTTTTACTCTCGATGCTGAAGAAGATTGGTTGTAAGGCAGATGCTGTTGAAAATGGTCAACAATTGCTCGATAAAATTGAACAGGATGATAGCTATGATTTAATTCTTATGGATGTTCAAATGCCCGTAATGGATGGGCTTACTGCAACCATTGAAATTAGAAAAAGAGAACAAAATATAGAAAAACATATTCCTATTATCGCATTAACAGCCAACGCTTATTCCGATGATAGGGAAAAATGCATTGCATCCGGTATGGATGAGTTTCTTTCAAAACCTTTTAAGCCAAATCAATTAATTGAAAAGATCAATTCAATTCTGAATTTAAGCGAAAAACAAATCTCCATTTAGAAATAAACTAAACAATCTCACCAATCAAAGTATTCGTAGTAACGCTTGTAATTTTCACATCTACCAGAGAACCTACTTCAGCATTTATATCAGGAAATACTACAACTTTATTGCCGTCATTCCTGCCCTTTTGCTGATTGTGCTTTTTACTTTTCCCCTCAACAAGAACTTTATAGGTATCACCCAGATGTTTTTGGTTTTGTTCCAGAGAGTGTTGTCTTTGCAGATCAACAGTTCGGGTTATTCGTGAAGTTTTTTCTTCTTCAGTAACATCATCAGGAAACTTGCGAGATGCAATGGTTTGTTTTCGTTCGGAATATTTAAATGTAAAAGCAGAATCAAACTTTACTTTGTTCATCACATCAAGCGTATCTTGGAATTCTTCTTCAGTTTCGGTTGGAAAACCAACAATAATATCTGTTGATAAGGATATGTCCGGTACAGTGTTGCGTATATGATCGGCTAAATAAAGAAATTCATCTTTGCTATAAGTACGGTTCATCATATCTAAAACGCGAGTATTACCGGCTTGAAGAGGTAAGTGAATCTGTTTGCAGACTTTATCATTTTCTGCTATTATGTGTAATAATTTTTCAGGAAAATCCTTTGGATGCGGAGAAGTAAACCGGATACGCTCAATTCCGCTTACTTTGCTGGACATATCAATCAGGTCTGCAAAATCATACTTTTCATATTTATAAGAATTCACATTTTGTCCAAGCAATGTAACCTGTTTAAATCCTTTATCTGCCAGGGCTTTTACTTCATCTACAATATTTAAAGGATCACGGCTACGCTCCCTGCCGCGAGTATACGGAACCACACAAAATGTACAGAAATTATCACATCCGCGCATAACAGCAATCCAGGCATTTACTCCACCTTCCCGTGTCGGGAAAACATCACTGTAAGTTTCAAATTCCGATAAAGTCAGATAAAAATCTTTCTCCCCGGTTCCATTAACCTTGGACAGCATTTCAGGTAATTTTTTATAAGCATCCGGGCCGGCAACAATATCAACCCCAACCTTCTCATCCAGCAACTCTTTGCGAAGGTTTTGTGCCATGCAGCCCAATACACCCATCACAAGATTATTATTTTTGCGTTTTAAATGTTTCAGCGCCTCCAAACGGTTATGTACTTTTTGATGTGCATTTTCACGAACCGAGCATGTATTTAAAAAGATAACATGTGCATCATTTGGCTCAGTTGTAAAATCATAACCTTGTTTTTTTAAAATCGTTTTTACAATTTCACTGTCATATTCATTCATCTGACAGCCATATGTTTCTATATAAACCTTTTTCAAACAAGCTCTCCTAATATTCTGTCTTTCTCTATTCGTTTAAGTTTAACACGGCGGATTTGATTATGCAGGTTCTCATTGCTTTCCACAACCACACGCAAATAATTTCCGGTAAATCCATTCCAACGCCCATGTTTTTCTTCCTCAAACAAGACATCCAAATTTTTATTTATAAATTGTTGATAAAACATCTCTTTTTTTCTGCGGCCCATATCGGCCAATTCATTATAGCGTCTTTTCTTTTCCTTTGAATCTACTTTAGGTGTCATTTTAAATGAACTGGTTCCTTCACGGTCGGAATAAGTAAAAACATGAAAAAATGAAACAGGTAAATCTGCCAATAGTTTTTTAGAGTTTTTATATTCCAATTCACCTTCTTTTGGATAACCGACCATAATATCTGTTCCTAAGCCAATATGTGGAATTTTTTCCACAGCATACTGTATAAATTCCTTAAAGAAAGTTGCATCATGTTTTCTGCGCATTGAGTCAAGGATTGTATCGTCTCCGCTTTGCAAAGGAATGTGCAAATATGGGCACAGTTTATTTGAATTGGCCATAAAATCTACTAATTCCCTGCCAATTGTCGTAGGCTCGATGGAACTGATGCGAATTCTTTCCAACCCATTTAACTTTTCAAGAGCAACAAGAATATCCAAAAAATTCTTTCCAGAATTGGAATATGTCCCAACATTTACACCGGTTATTACAATCTCTTTATGGCCCATTTCCACAAGTTTTTTAGCTTCATCCAAAACATCTGAAAATTTTCTGCTTCTTGCCGGGCCACGGGCTTTGGCAATAATGCAAAAGGAACATACAAAATTACATCCATCCTGAATTTTTAAATTTGCCCGTGTATTGTTGTCGTATAACCCAACTGATTCGATCGTAAATTCATTTCTTGAAATTTTTGGAGAATGAATCACACGCGCTTCAGATACTTTTTCCAGATTTTCAACAAAACCTGCTAATTGCATTTTATGTTCATTTCCCACAATCATATCAACGCCGTCTATAGCACGGATTGTATCAACGGCCATTTGGGCATAGCAGCCAACAACTGCTACAAAAGTATCAGGATTAGAACGGATACTTTGGCGTACGGCTTTCCTGCACTTTGCATCAGCCTGCTCCGTTACAGTGCAAGTATTAACAACAGTCAAATCTGCCGGCGATCCAAAATCAACAATCTTAAAACCCTGCTCTTGTAGATTTTTAGCAATGATTGCTGTTTCAGCCTGGTTTAAACGGCAGCCCAAAGTGTGTAGTGACGCGGTTTTTAATTTAGAATTATTTTCCACTGGTTCTTATTTTCAAGTAAAACAGAATATATTCTTTGATAGTTATTTTTAAGCCGCGAAATTTAAGAAGATTAGGCAGGTTTTGCTAATTTAATAACAACTGAACTTACCTAACTTTGTTTATTTAGGACGCGTAATCTAAGGAAATAAAAAAAGCAGCACCAAATAATCAGCGCTGCTTGTAAAGGAGGAAATACTTGGTGGACGTGTTATAAAGAATTTATCAGCTCTTCAATTTTATCAGCTAAATCGGCCAATCCTTCAGTTGTATTTACATTTACAGAAAATTCCGGGTCAACTACCTGAACCCAATCAAGGCTTTCTGAATAATCACCTAAGGCAAAATAGTTTTGGGCAGACAGAAGATAGATATGGTTCAATCCAATGTCCAGGCCATAATTAAATGACCAAACAGAATCATCCAGGGCACTGTAAAAAGTATCGATTATTGAATTAGACTCACTGTATTCTTTTAGAGCATTTAATACAAAGGAATGCCCGGCATACAAGTCTACATCCGGATTAATTTTAGAACTTCCTGTACTAAAGAATGTATTTGCATCATTTAGTATATCCGCTTTGAAAGATGCCCATCCCAACCAGGTGTAAACCAAAGCAGAATCTGCATTTTGTTCAAGTGCACTATTAAATTTGCTAACAGCATCTTGATAGTCTGAAGACTCGAACGCAGTAATTCCTTTCTCCATTGCTTCGGCGTACGTTAGATCTTCTGGCGTGGAATCGGAAGTTTGTTTTGAGCAGGCTGTTATTAAGAAAACAGCCAGGAAAATTACAAGTATTTTTTTCATTTATTCTTCTCCAATTTAAAATCTCTTCAGTGCTTTCACTGAGGGTTTGATATTTGGTATTTATTTAATCCTTACTATTTCAACAATATCATCTTTTTGCTTTTCACAAACTTAGGTGTAACAATATTATAAAAATAAAGACCGGTAGATACTTTAACACCATAATCATTTCTACCATCCCATTTCAGTTGATACGTTCCAGCTTCATACTTTTTATTTACCAAAGTTCTAACACGCTGACCTAAGATGTTGTAAATATATAAAGCAACCTTTGTGTCATCTTTTAATGAAAAAGGAATCGTTGTAACAGGGTTAAACGGGTTCGGATAGTTTTGATGCAGTGCATATTTTTCAGGCATAATATTACTGCCGGTAAACTCCATGTCTGTTTCGATTTTGAACTCACCTAAAACAGGTACTTTTGCTTTGATTAATTTTGCTGTTTTATAAACAGCAGATTTTAGCCGTATCCATTCCTGGCCGGATTTCTGATAAACAAAAAGTTTACTTATATCTTCAAACTGCTCTGCTTCAAATTGAATTGATAATTCGCTTTTTTCATCAATACTAATTTCCGGACCAAAAATAAAATGACCTTTCTTGTTCATTTTTACAGTTTCTGCCCTTACAAAACGGTTTTTATCTAAATCCGGTACACTAAAGGATATTTTTGCTTTCTGGTCTACAGTTGCAATTAAATTGTCTTCCCCAACTTTGGCCAATACAAAGTTTAGTACCCTCACCTGGACTGAATCGAGACCAGATGCGCCGTTGGCAGTGATTGTTAAAGTATGCTGCCCTTCGCTGTTGAATATATGTGATGTTTTATAAACAGTTGATCCGGATATTTGCGACAACGATAAAGTAGTGGTTCCGCCTGGTCCCAGAACATCAACTTTTGATGTAGTCAGAAGCTCCATATCAGAAACAACAACTATATCTGTATATTTTGTTGAAGCAGGATTTTGAAGAAGTGATGTGGATATCTTCGGTTTTGCAACTAATTGTAAAGTAGTTGTCCTACTGATAAGTGTTAAACTTGGAGCCATGCTATTTGAGACACGTACATTATAGACACCATTGTTATCTTCTGTAAAGTTAGAAATCGTGTAAGAGCTTTCAGTTGCCCCGGTTACTGCAGAATTGTCTTTATACCACTGATAATTATTACTATCACCAGGCGTTGAGACTGTCATTGTATATTCACCGCCTTCATTTACAAAATCAGTTATATATGACCCTAAACTATCTTGTGGTGAATAGCTAAATGAATTTTCTGCAACGGCAATATTTGGAATAATATCATTAAACTCTAACTTATTTCCGTAAACAGAAAAATACCTGACAGATTGATCAAAACTTGATCCGCTAAAATCCGGTAATGAATCAATTTCATTATTATAAATATAAAAGCGGTCAATATTCTGCATATCTCTATATTCTACAGGAACGTAACCGGTAAAGTTGTTTCCGTAGGCATAAAACTGAGACAAATTAGGTAATCCACCAATCTCCGGTGGTAGTTGCCCAGTAAATTCATTATCTGCAATATATAATCCATAAAGGTTAGCCATTTGTCCTAATTTGGCTGGTATTGTACCGCTAAGTTGATTAGAACTAAAATATATATATTGAAGATTTGTAAGGTTTCCTATGCTTTCCGGGATTTCACCGCTAAGCTCATTAGATTGTACGTTCATGTTATATAAGTTTGATAGCTGACCAAACTCTTCCGGGATATTCCCAGTTAATTGGTTTGATTGTAAATTGAGATACTGCAAGTTTTCCAATTCCCCTAATTCAGCAGGAATTGATCCACTTAGTTCGTTTTGATATAGATATAGCCTGTTCAAATTTGAAAGGGATTTCAATTCTGCCGGTATTGCCCCGGTCAAAGAATTTGAATAAAGATATAAATATCTCAAAGCTGAAAGGTTTCCAATTTCCTTGGGAATTGTTCCGGATAGCCCGGTATTGTACAAATATAAATATTCCAGATTTGTCATGGACCCTATTGTGTCTGGAATTGTTCCTGTAATTCCTGCATTATTACCTAACTCAAAATTGCTAATAGCTGTTAGTCCGCCTACTTCTGCCGGTATAGTGCCAATTAAGTTATTGTTGTATAACTGAACGCGTGTTACCCTACCATCATCAACAGTGATACCATACCAATCATCTAGAGAAGCACTAGTTTTCCAGTTTGAATTATCTGTCCAATCCGCTCCTCCCAAGCTGTCATACACAGCAACTACAGCAAGTGAGTCCTGCTCAAAATATTCACCGGGTGTGCCATTTACTTCAATTGAAAAATCACTTTCAATCAAGTTGTCATCTACTTGAGTCATACGGAAAAAATACTCCGTTCCATTTACCAAACCTGTATACTCTTTTAATCCAACATAACTCTGATAAATAGAATCAACTGCTGTTGTCGGATTTGCCGACGTTCCCATATAAATTTTATAATAATTAAAATCGGGGATTTGGCTCTGCGTCCATTTCAAAGTCAATTTGGTATCATTTTCAATAACGGCTAAACCGGCAACAACAGGCGGTACAAGGTTTACCGGTATTGCTGAAACAACTGCTGAAGTATCGCTTTTGTTTATGGCACGGTCAACAGCAGAAACTGCAAAAAAGTATTCCCTACCATTTATTAATCCATCTACAATTGCAGAATCGACAACAGATGAATCTGTTAACGATAAATTGCCTGCACTTTGACCACTATAAATATGATAGCGTAATAAGTCACTCTCCGGGTTTTTATCCCAATTTAGAAAAACAGAGTTTTCTAATGGCATTGCTACTATGTTTGCAGGTACTGAAGGTGCAGTACCATCCGGAGTAACTTGCATTGTTGCGCTTGGCAAACTTTCATTACCCCAGCGATCGACCGCAGTTATATAGTATTGATATTCTGTTCCATTTGATAATCCATTAATCATATATTTTAATGCAGTTGTAG
This sequence comes from Calditrichota bacterium, assembly GCA_013112635.1. Classification (NCBI taxonomy): domain Bacteria; kingdom Pseudomonadati; phylum Calditrichota; species Calditrichota bacterium. The sequence goes on from JABFGF010000001.1 coordinate 626,022, forward strand.
AATCAATCAGGCTGGTAGGTGAGCCAACAACTCCACCATAAATCCGGTATACTGAAAGATCAAGCTCTGGTACATTGTTCCAGGATAACAATACGGCTGAATTTCTTGGATATACTGCAAAATTATTTGGTGTTGCCGGGGAAACAGAATCCGGAATAAACACATTTATATTTGCACTTACCAAGGTTAGTGATGGTGCATTCAGATTTGTAATTTGATATGTGTATGCACCAATGTCTTCTACTTTCAAAGTATCAATAGAGAGTGTTTGATTAGTTTCTCCATCTAATATCTGTGAATCTTTGTACCATTGGTATTCATTATCTGCATGCTTGTGAATTACAGATAGTTGTAATGAGTTGCCGGCCTGGGAAACAGTGTCTATTTGTTCTCCATACGCCTTCATTGGGCTGTAAGAATAATTCCCTGATGGAACACCAACATTAGGTACAACATCTTCAAATCCTAAGTAGTTATTAGAAATATAAAACAGGTTCAGGATGCTATCCATACTTGTCCCAGTAAAATCGGGTAATGAATCTAAATTATTATTTTGAACCTGTACTTGACGAATGTTTTTAAAATCTCCAAAGGAGGCTGGCAATGTTCCGCTGAATTCGTTGTTACTTAAATTTAGATAATACAAATTTTCTAAATTAGATATTTCAGAAGAAATTGTTCCGCTTAGCTGATTATTTTGAATATAAAGATATCGTAAATTTGGCAATGAATTTATTTCATCGGGGATCTCACCTTCTAATTGGTTATTATACAAGCTCAAATTACTAAGCTTGGATAAGTTTCCAAGACTCGCAGGAATTTGTCCGCTTAATTGGTTTCCATATAAATTTAAGTTAACGAGGTTTGTTATGTTTCCAATTGCTGACGGGATTTCTCCGCTAAATTCATTCCTGTACAGATATAGAGAGTTTAGGTTCGTAAGGTCACCAAAACCATCCGGAATAGCTCCTGTAAAATTGTTATCCGACAGATTTATGTACGTCAATTCTGTTAGATTAAACAGTTCTGATGGTACGCTGTTGAATTCATTATAAGAAAGAGAAAACGTTCGCAAATTAGAAAGATCAAAAACAAATGATGGAATTTGAGTAAGCGCCATACCATCCAAATAAAGCTGAGTGAGGTTGGATAAACTACTCAATTCCTGAGGGAAGGTGCTTATATTATTATATGAGATATTTAAATATGTCAGGTTAGTAAGATTACTAATTTCTGTTGGGATTGAGGTTAACTGATTTGTATTTATAAAAAGCTGTGTTAAGGTTTCTAAATTAAACAACTCAACTGGAAGGCTTGAAATGTTGTTATTATCTAAGCGCAGATAAGTAATTTTTTCCAAACTGCCAATCGATTGGGGAACTGTCGTAAGTTCATTAGAATAAAGATATAGATTGGAAAGCTTGTCCAGGTTTGCAAATACATCAGGTAGTTCGGTTATATTGTTAGAATGTAATGCCAAAGTGACTAAATTGCTTAACTGCCCTATCTCATCCGGCACTTTTGTAATTTCCGTATTTCTTACCTCCAGGGTTTGTAACTTATCAAGCAGCCCTACTTCACTTGGTATTTCTCCTGTAATATCATCATATCCAAATCTAAGATAGGTCAATTCTGTTAAGCTACCAATTACAGACGGTATATTACCGGATAAGCTTTTATTATATAGGTTTAATTGTGACACACGGTCGTTTGTTACTGTAACACCTTCCCATGAAGATATTTCCGATGATGTTAGCCATGAATCAGCACCAGTCCAATTTGAACCATCCATTGCGTTGTAAAACTCTACCAATGCCAAAGAATCCAGAGATCTGTAATTATCCGGTTCAGCCATAACTTCATTTGAAAAGTCACTTTCTTTGCCGCCCGTATCGAAGGTTTTTAAGCGCAAGTAATATGTTTTATTATTCTCAAGGCCCTCAATATCTATAGACAAATCATTTGAATTCACATAGTATTGTGTTAAAAGCGAGTCAACCAACTTAACTGGATTAGGAACAGTGTCCATATATAATTTGTATGCATAAAAATCAGGGATCGTTTTCTCAATATTCCATTGCGCGATTAATTTTTGATTATTTTCAACCACATTCACATCGATTGGAGCGGGAGGTTTCATGTCGCTTGGTGTTGATGTAACATCTGCTGTCGTATCACTAATATTTAAAGCATGATCTATGGCAGATATTCTAAAATAATACATCACATCATTAGTTAAGTTTGATACAGTTATAGAATTTGATGATGTATTTGTATAACGTTGTGTTGGGTTTGGTGAGGTTCCAAAATATATCGAATAATAATCAATATCATCCTCACTATTTTCATCCCATTGCAAATCTACCGAGGCTTCACCAGCAAAGGCCATCAAGCCTGTGGGAACAGCCGGAGGAGTGCCATCCGGTGTTACGTTTTTTTCAGCGGTTGACGCACTTTCATTACCCCACAAATCACTGGCAGTTATATAATATTTATATTCTAAATTGTTGGTCAAATTTTCAACTGTGTAATAATTATCAGTTGTTGAGTCGATCAAAGTTGAAGTTTGTGATGAAAGCCCGCCATAAATTCTGTAAACGGAAAAATCAACCTCATTGTTTGCACTCCATTCTAAGTAAGCCATTGTATTGCGTGGATATGCATAAAAATTGCCGGGTGTAGATGGCGCTTCGACATCCGGGATTAGTATATTCTGTTCTTCACTTGTTAGTGTCAAATCAGCAACAGCTGTGTTTGTAACAGTGTATGTATATGAGCCCGCATCTTCGGCATCAATCGATGAAAAATGCAGATTATGACCTGTTTCGCCATCCAGCATAACACCATTCTTGTACCATTGGTACATATTGTCATTATGTTTATGCTGAACGGATAACGTAATTTCCTGTCCAAGTGAAACAATCGAATCTACAGCTGTACCATAAGGTTTCATAGGATTATAATAAATACTACTTGAAGGCACATCTAAGTTTGGAATAATATCTTCAAATCCCAATTTGTTATTATAAACATTTATCTGACTTATGGTATTGGTCAGGTTAGTTCCGGAATAATCTGGTAGTGAATCAAATTCATTATTATAAATTATGAGGTAAATTAAGCTGTTATGGTTCCCTAAATCTTCTGGAATAGTTCCACTCAACTGGTTATTATATGCATAGAAATAATCAAGTTCTTCCAGGTTTGACATACTATCGGGCAATGTTCCTGTTAACATATTATTTTCAAGATTAAGCCTGCGCACATTTTTAAGCCGAGTAATTCTTTGAGGTATCTCCCCTTCAAACTGGTTGTTACTTAAATTTAAATAGTATAACTCTGTAAGATCTCCTATTTCTGAAGGAATATTCCCGGTTATTTGATTTGTCTGTAAATATAAATAGCGAAGATTAATCAAATCCCCAATCTCAGAAGGAATGCTTGTAATAAAATTATTGTAGAGGTATAAATTGGAAAGGGTTGTTAGTGTAAAAATAGATTCCGGAATTTCTGTAAGGTCATTATGATTTGCAAATAGGGAGTTCAATTTTGTCAAATCTGAAATTGATGAACCAATTTCGCTAATAGAATTACTACTAATATTGAGAGTTTGAAGGTTCGTTAAAGAATATACCCCGGTTGGGATGGAAGTAAGGTTCATCCCATTTATATATAAAGAAGTCAAATTAGTTAAACTAGAGACTTCTGGTGGTAACCCACTAAGATTTTGGCTATTTGACAAGCTAAGAAAAGTTAGATTTATTAAATTTCCAAGATCGGATGAAACACTGGTCAATGAACTGGACCCAATGGACAATGATAATAAATTTGTAAGGTTATATATCTCAGCCGGAATAACTGACAGTTTATTACCTTCAACATTTAAAGTTGTTAAGCCAGTTAAATTGCTGATTGTTGATGGCAAACTGGTAATATTATTGTACTGTAACTGAAGATTATTTAACTCTGTTAAACTTCCTATAGAATCTGGTATTGATTCCAAATCATTATTATTCAAATATACAGTTCTTAGACTACTCATCCGTCCAATTTCATTAGGGATGGAAGTAATTTCTGCATAATAAATATACATATACAGCAAATTAGTTAAGTTACTAATTTCCGCAGGAATGGCGCCGGTTATGGGATCATTTCCGAATTGCAAACTAGTTAGCCCCGTAAGATCACCAACAGCCGCCGGGATTTCACCAGACAAATTTTTGTTATATAAACTTAAGTTTACAACGCGATCATCAGAAACTGTTACTCCTTCCCAAGTCGATATATCCGCAGAAGTAAGCCAGGAGTCTGCATTAACCCAGTTTGCCCCATCCATTTGATTATAAATTGTTACAAGTGCTAAGGAGTCAGCCTCGCGGGTTTGGCCTAAAACAAGTTGAATAAATAGTATTGAGAAAAGAATAATTTTTCTAAGCATTTTAAATCCTAATTATTGTTAATGTTATTTTATTAATTATGGTTTTCTAGCAACAATAAACTGCGGCAAGTATAGTTGAATAAGCGTATATAATAATCATCTTCTCATCACGTTCGGTCTTATTTATAAATTCATAAATAAAAGATGGTATGTTTTTTTATTCAATAATTGGCGCAAAAACAACATGTTTTATTGATAAGAGTGAATTATTCTTTTTCAATTATCATTTATTCAATTTCGTAAAACAAAATTGCAGCTATTAAATTAAAAGGCTTATCTTGCTTTTCTATTATTTAAACCAGAATCGAATTAATGTCATTAAAAGAACATTTTAGAAAGACAATTCAGTTAGCAATTCCGCTTGTAATTGGGCAATTGGGTCACATGGCCCTTGGTGTTGTAGATAACTTGATGATTGGACAGCTTGGTCCGGTTTTTTTAGCTGCTGCATCGCTTGCTAATGCAATATTTGTTCAATTCATGATCCTTGGCCTTGGGCTTACTTTTGCCCTTTCAGCATTGGTTGCTGCAGCAAATCGCCCAGGCAATGAAGAAGAATGTTCTTCACTTTTACATCACAGTTTTGCAATAAATATGGTCGCTTCGGTTCTCTTGTTAGTCGTGATGGAAGCTGCAATTGGCCTGCTACCTTATTTAGGCCAGGAAGAGAGGATAATAAACTTAACCGCACCCTATTTAAGGATAATTGCGATCTCGATCATACCAATGCTTTTTTTTCAAACCTATCGGCAATTTAGTGATGGATTGACCTTTGTAAAGCCAGCCATGTACATAATGCTATTGGCAAACGTGGTAAATGTTTTTTTAAACTGGGCGCTAATATTTGGCAACTTAGGCTTTCCAAGATTAGAGCTGAATGGAGCTGGAATATCTACTCTTGGAAACAGAATATTTGCAGGTGTGGCTATGTTTCTATATGTCATTTTTAACAGCAAATTTAAAAAGTTTAACCCACGCTATTTTAGATTTAAATATCATAAAGAATTGATCTTGAAAATTTTAAGAATTGGAATTCCATCTTCACTGCAAGCATTTCTTGAAGTTTTTGCTTTTACGGGTGTGGCATTTATTATTGGTTGGATTGGAGCCTACGAACTTGCTGCGCATCAGATTGCCTTAACACTTGCTGCTGTTACATTTATGTTTGCATTAGGTATTTCTCAAGCTTCAGCAATTCGCGTTGGTATAGAGTTTGGCAAAGACCAAAAAAGAGAAACACTGAAAGCCGGTTTTTCTGCAATCTTGCTTGCAATATTGGTTATGGGTGTAAATGGACTAATATTTGTAGTTTTTCGTCATGAGTTGGTTGGCTTTTTTGTTGATGATTTTTCTGTGCGCGAAATTGCAGCCCGGTTATTAATTATCGCAGCTATTTTCCAAATATTTGATGGCATTCAGGCTGTAGGGGTTGGTGTTTTGCGTGGAATTCAAGATGTAAAAATTCCAACATTTATAGTTTTTATTGCCTATTGGATATTAAGTATCCCCATTGGTTATTTTTTAGGTATAACCTGGGATTATAGTGTGGACGGTGTTTGGGCTGGTTTTGTCAGTGGTTTGGCATCTGCTGCGGTGATGTTATCCTGGCGTTTTTGGAAAAAAACCAGGGAATAAATTCAACACAAAATATGTGTATAAAATAACCTGTCACAAAAAAACAAGCAGGATTATTTTTCGATTCTTTTTTGTTTAGATCAGTTATTATTCAAATCCAGGAGAAGATCATGAAAAAATATTTTTACATTACTTTGATAACAATTACATCTTACCTGGCACAAAATAATTCATCCATGGCTGAACGTATAGAATCTGCTGTTCTCGCCGCTCCCGATGAGTTCAGAAAAGAGGCGACAGTCAAAGGGTTTAATACAGACGGATCATTTACTACTTTGCGGGAAGGCACAAATAATATGATTTGCCTTGCAGATGATCCGCGCAAAAAAGGTTTTAGCGTTGCTGCCTATCATAAAGATTTGGAACCATTTATGGCGCGAGGTCGTGAATTAAGATCTGAAGGGAAATCAAGATCGGAAGTTTTTAAAACCAGGGAAAAAGAAGCAAAGAGTGGCAAGCTAAAAATGGCAAAAAGCGGGGCGACTTTACATATCCTGTCCGGTCCAACAAAAGTAGATGCCATTTACAGGTATGTAGTTTATTTCCCATGGGCAACCACAGAAACTACAGGAATTTCGGAAACTCCAACAACGTCAGGTGGGCCATGGATTATGAACGCAGGAACACATAAAGCTCATATTATGATTAATCCACCGGCGAGTTCTCAATAACAAAATTAAAACGATGCCGTCATTTTAAATGATGGCATCGATATTCAAAATATTAATCTTTCAAAATAAACTTGGCAATAGTCTGTAACTGCATATTTGACGTGCCTTCGTATATTGTACCGATCTTGGCATCGCGGTAAAATTTTTCAACCGGGTATTCTTTGCTAAAGCCGTATCCACCCAGTAAATCAATCATTAAAGAACATACTTCCTGCGCGGCTTGCGATGAATATAGTTTTGCCATTGCTGCTTGTTTTAAGAATGGTATTCCTGCATCTTTCATTCGAGCAGCGTTATAAACAAGTAATCGGGCCGCTTCAATTTTTGTAGCTGCATTTGCTAATTGAAATTGTACCCCCTGAAAACTGGAAATACTTTTTCCAAATTGTTCACGCTCTTTTGTATATTTTACACCGGCATCAAAAGCGCCCTGGGCAATCCCAACCATTTGTGCGCCAATACCAATCCTGCCTTCATTAAGTGTTTCAATGGCTGTTTTGTAGCCCTTACCTACTTCCCCAAGAACATTATCTTTTGGCACTTTACAGTTTTCAAAAATTAATTCAACGGTAGATGAAGCACGGATCCCAAGTTTTTCTTCTTTTTTACCAATGGAAAATCCATCAAATCCTTTTTCAACAACAAATGCAGTAATTCCCTTGTAACCCTTGCTTGGGTCAGCATTTGCGAATACAATAAAAATCTCAGCTTCATTTCCATTGGTTATAAACATTTTATGACCGTTTAATTCCCAATGGTCCCCACAGTCCTTTGCCTGGCATGCCAATGCAAATGCATCACTTCCCGAACCGGCTTCCGAAAGTGCATAAGCGCCAATTTTTTCTGAAGCAAGTTGCGGTAAATATTTCTTTTTAATTGTCTCGTTGCCCCAATTTATAAAAGCATTTGTAACCAGCGTATTCTGCACATCCACCATCACAGAAGTGGAACCATCTACAGTTGCCAACGCTTCAATCGCCAAAACAGACATAAAAAAATTAGCATCCGATCCACCATATTCTTCAGGTACATGGATACCCATCAACCCCATTTCGAAAAGTTGTTTGGGAATTTCAGGTCTCATCGCTGCATCTTTGTCCATCTGTGCCACGTGTGGTTTTATAACTTCTTCAGCAAAATCTTTTACAGTTTCATAAAAAAACTTCTCTTCTTCGCTTAAATGTGTTAGCGGAGAAACAGCTTGTATTTCACTCATTTTATTCCTTTTTATTATTAAGGTTTTTCAATTTTCAAAGACGCAAAATATACTTACAGACATTTCTAATGGCAATAATCAAATTGAATACAAACAAAAATATTTAACAATAGAAACTATGTCTTAGATTCTCCTGAGATTTCCTCAACAGTTTTTAAAAATGTTGCTATTTCATTTTCAATATCAAACAGTTTTTCGTCCCCGCCAATATAGTCTGTAGTTTTTAAATTTAATTGGTCAACCAGTAAAGTAAGGCTTTTTAAAACAGCCTGGATTCTTTGAACCTGAAACTTGGTGACGCTGACAAACTGCGCATTATAACCGTTGTCTAATTCAGTCAGTTGGGCCATTCCACTTATTGATGCAATTGCATTATTGATGTGATGAGACAGAGTTGCAAGAAGTTTATTTAAAGCTTCAATACCACCCAATAATTTTTCCCGGTTAATCCGAAACTCCAAAAGGCGGTTACGTTCACTAAAATCTTCCATTGCATAAGTTACTAAATGTATATTCCCTTCTTTATCCCGGAGTGCTGTTGTTGTAACAATTAAATCAACAATCTCATCATTAGCAGTTTTCTTTTGCACTTCAAGCTGCCGTAATTCACCACTTTGTTTTACTTCATCAAGAACACTTAAGAAACTCCATAAATCATTTTTTTTATCCAGAATATTAATATTTTTATGCAAAACTGATTTCTTTGAATATCCAAATACCTGCTCTGCTCTTTTATTCCAGGTTGCGATTCGGCCCTTTAAATCCGTCGTAATAAGGACGCTTCCCGAATGCTCAATTATATTTTCTATTGTTGCTTCAGCCAGTTCAAGATCTTTTACATTTTTATTAATTTTGGATTGTAACTCTCTGTTAACAGCAAGAATTCTTTTTGTTTTATAATAAAATATACCATATCCAAAAGTCATTGCAGAAAGAATTACTATTGCAACAAACCAGATTTCCATCCAGAACGGGTTTTTGACCACAAACTCCTGAGTTAAAAATATCTCATCAGAAATTTCGTCTTCTAACTGAACCTTTATTTCAAACTTATAATCTCCGGCAGAAAGGTTGTTATACCGAATGGATTCGCCTCTTTTCGCAACCTGCCAATCTGAATCATATCCTTTAAGTTTATAAATATATTTCAGGCTCTGTTCATTATAGAAATAGAGGCCGCGTATTTTAAAAAATAAATTACCTTGAGAATGGTTTAATGTATTAATCTTATCCTGGTTGAAATTGTATTTTTTATCTTTTGAGCCATACTCTGCTTTTACAAAATATACAGGTGGGTATTCATTTTCTGATTTGATCTTGCCTGGTTTAAATACGGTTAATCCTCCAAAAACACCCAACCAGAAATTTCCATCTTCATCAATCAGGGATGAATTATGGGTTGTGAACTCTTCATCAAGTAAACCATCTTTTAATCCATAGCGGTAGCCGGCTTTGCCATTTGCAAATTTTTGTAATCCTTTATCAGATGCAATCCACAAAGCACCTGTTTTATCCAATAAAATTTGTGAAATAATTGTACCGCTAAGTCCATCCTTTTCCCCAAACAGTTTATATCCCTGAGTATCTTTTTTTATAACTCCCAAATCACTTGCCATCCAAAGTGTTTTGTCTTTATCTTCAACTATTTGATAAATTGCACGATCAGGTAAACCATCCTTTTTTGTTGTAAAAGTGAATCCATTTTCTGTTTTCTCTGCATAGCCATTATCTGTCCCAAACAGAAGACGGTCCCCAGACAACTCATTGGCACTCCAAACCCTCCTGATACCATTTGCGCTAAACTCCGGATATTCCTCATGCTCATTCCCGTTAATCGAAAACAGGCCAACAGTTGTACAAATCCAATATGTACCTTTACTGTCTTGCTTCATATCGAGAAAAGTACATTCTACTTTCAGCGAACGTATTTTAACTTCTTTCAATCCGTATTTGTTGTAAACATATAAAACACCTTCTCCACCAACCCAAATACTTCCCGCTCGATCGATGTAAATAAACCAGATTATTTCATTTTCAAGGGTTTTGAAACGATTATCCTTCAATAGGGATAATCCATCTATCTTGAAAATTCCTAAATCTGTTCCAATCAGTTTCACCTGCTTATTTTCTGCAATTATGCAGTTAACAACTTTGGATCGAAGACCATGTGAATCATCATAATTTAACAAATCCGGATTGCTCAGTTTAAACAGACCGGATGTGTAACTTCCAAGCCAAAAGTTATTTTCAAAATCTGATAAAAGTGCCCTGATATCATTTCCGGGCAATCCCCTGTTCTTTTCAATCAAAGTCCATTCATTATTTGTGAGCTTTAATAAACCTTTATCTGTTCCTGCCCAGATTGTTCCTTTATTGTCTTTAATAAACCGATTAAAATCCAAGTTACCAAGTTTTGGTTTGTTCACCTGTTTCACCTGATTCCCATTTGGCATAATTTCAAACAATCCACGTGAAGTGCCTATTAGAGTTTTGTTATTTTGTGGCAGGAGGCATTTAAGACGCCCTTGTAACGGTATGTCTATTTTAGAGAGAACATCTTTATTGCTATTGTAAATAACAAGGCTGTTATTATACAAAACCATTATGTCTTCATCAGGCGATAATTTAATTTCCGGGACATAGTTTTCTGTATTAAAATTTATGACATTATAAGAACCATCATCATTTTCTTCATAAATAAATAACCCATGATCGGTTCCAATCCATAATTTATTTTCATGAAATAATAAAGATGAAATGGTTTCTTCAAGCAGTTCTTCCGGTGCAAATTTATATTTTGGGTTATTCATGTCAGAGATATCAAATGCTGCTAAGCCTAGGCCCGTACCAACCCATAAAGTTGACAAACCATCTGATGTCATGCACAATACTTCATTTGCCGGTAAACTGTCTTCAACTGAAAAATAAATAAATTCTTCAGAATCATATCTCGCTAAACCGACACCGGTTCCTATCCATAAAAACCCATGGGAATCCTGATATAAAGAAAATATCTGGTTACTTGGAAACCCATGCTCTTTATAGTTTACAAAGTGATGACTTTGAGCAGCTAAAAAAGAAAATAGTCCCAAAAATAGAATTAATATTTTTAAACGTATCATAAAAATATAAATGAGGTTATAATAGAAGGTTGTAAAAAACTTCTTACTTCTTACTTCTTACTTCTTACTTCTTACTTCTTACTTCTTACTTCTTACTTCTTACTTCTTACTTCTTACTTTGTTATCGATCAATCTTGTATAATAATTACATATTCACCTATATTTGTTCTTTCAAAAAAATGGAGTTTTTATGTCTTTATTAAAAAATAAGAATGTACTTATAACTGGCGCCAGCGCAGGAATTGGTGAAGCATGTGCCTTTGCCTTCGCTAAAGAAGGGTGTAATTTAATCGTTATTGCCCGCCGCGAAAACCGGTTAAAATCGTTAAAGCAAAAAATTGAAAAGGAATTTAATGTTGATGTTCAAATAATCGTTCTTGATGTTTCCGACAAAGATGAGGTTTTTTCTCAATTAAAGGAAACCGTGTCTGTTGACATTTTGATCAACAATGCAGGTTTGGCCTTAGGAACTGATAAGGTGCACCAAGCTAATCCAGACCATCATGAAATAATGATCAATACAAATGTAAATGGATTGCTCAATGTAACCAGGGCAATTGTGCCCCGCATGGTTGAAAATGGAAGTGGCGACATCATAAATATCAGCTCAATCGCAGGGCACGAAGTCTATCCTGGAGGCGCAGTTTACTGTGCAACAAAGCATGCCGTTGATGCGCTGACTAAAGGCCTTCGTATGGATTTGATAGATACACCCTTGCGCGTTTCGAGCATATCCCCCGGCGCGGTAAATACTGAATTCAGCACAGTTCGTTTGAATGGAGACAAGGCAACTGCCGATAAATTCTATGAAGGATTTGATCCGCTGCTTGGAAAAGATATTGCCGAAATTGCCATTTTTAATGCGTCGCGCCCTGCCCATGTGCAAATTGCCGATGTGATTGTTTTGGCCAACGCACAAGGGGCAGCAAAAATGATTCATAAAGAAAAATAGTAACTTAAAATTCGGGCAGTTTTGATTTCTACCTAAAGGCTTTATTTTACCCATTTTAAATTGCTTGAATTTCTTCGAATCCTTAAGTTGGCCACATTGATTTAAATAAAAAACCATATTCAAAATTCTAAAAATAAGAGGAAGTAAAATGACAGAAATTGTTGATATCTATTCCAGGGAAATCCTTGACTCCAGAGGAAACCCAACCGTTGAAGTAGAAGTTGATTTAGATAGTGGAATCAGGGGACGTGCCGCAGTTCCATCAGGCGCATCAACCGGTGAGCACGAAGCTGTTGAACTTCGTGATGGAGATAAAGACCGTTACTTAGGTAAAGGTGTTATGAATGCAGTAAAAAATGTTAATGAATTAATCGGTGAAGAACTTATCGGACTTGATGCAACAGATCAAACATTGGTTGACTCATTAATGATTGAATTAGACGGCACGCCAAATAAAAGTAAATTAGGTGCGAATGCCATTCTTGGTGTTTCGCTTGCCGTTGCCAAAGCTGCTGCTGAAGCTGCCGGTTTACCACTCTATCAATATATTGGCGGTATAAGCGCTAAAATGATGCCTGTACCAATGATGAATATTTTAAATGGTGGTTCCCATGCTGATAACAGTGTTGATCTTCAGGAATTTATGATTGCCCCTGCCGGCGCGGAAGATTTTAGAGAAGGCTTGCGTATGGGTGCAGAAGTCTTCCATACATTGAAAAAAGTGCTTAATAAAAAAGGATTGAATACATCTGTTGGCGATGAAGGTGGTTTTGCTCCTGATCTAAAATCTAATGAAGAAGCATTACAAGTTATAATTACAGCTATTGAACAAGCTGGTTATAAACCCGGTGAAGACGTTGTTATTTGCCTTGATGCAGCAAGCAGTGAGTTTTATAATAAAGAAACCGGTTTATATGAATTAGCTTCTGAAAACAGAAACTTAAGCGCTGAAGAAATGATTGAGTTTTATAGCAAATGGGTTGATAATTATCCAATCGTTTCCATTGAAGATGGCCTGGATGAAAATGACTGGACTGGTTGGAAACAAATGACTGATAAACTTGGTAACCGTATTCAGCTTGTTGGTGATGATCTTTTTGTAACAAATACAGAAAAACTGGCACGTGGAATTGATGAAGGCATTGCAAATTCGATCTTGATTAAAGTAAACCAGATTGGAACTTTAACAGAAACAATGAATGCAATTGAAATGGCCCATAAATCAGGTTACACAGCTGTTGTTTCTCACCGTTCCGGTGAAACTGAGGATTCAATGATTGCCGATTTAGCAGTTGCCACAAATTGTGGCCAGATTAAAACAGGATCTTTATCACGTAGTGACAGGATTGCAAAGTATAACCAGCTTTTACGCATCCAGGATATTTTGGATCAGGAAGCAGTTTACCCTGGAATTAAAACCTATAAAAACAGATAATCAATTAATAAAAACTGGTTCCTTACTAAAACTGGGAACCAGTTTTTAAAATATCATGGCAAAAAAAAATAAGACAATATTTACAAAAACCGTAAAGAAAGTTTCTCAAAATAGTGGATCTATTTTAGTGGTTATTGTTGTTTTTATTATTATTGCTGTATTTCTTTTTGCAGATCGTGGAACTTTATTCTTTTATAAAAGCTACTCTGACAAGGAAAAATTAGAACAAGAAATAGAACAGCTTGAAAAGAAGCGAGATGAATTGAAGGAAGAAAAAGACAAGCTAAAAAACGATCCGGAATATATTGAGAAAATTGCCCGCGAGAAATACAAAATGAAAAAGAAAGAGGAAAAAGTATATCAGGTTGAAATGGACAAAGACTAAATAAAAACGATGCACCGACTATTCAAAACAATTATCTTTTTCCTTTTCTATGTACTCTTCTCTTTAAACCCATTATTAAGTCAAATCCCATTAAACCAAAATACTCTACCAGCCATAAATTTAAGAACCGACTTTTCCAAGCAGAACACGACCTGGAACTGGCTTGGTCATTTTAAAATAGAAAAACAAATTAATCAAAATGAGTTCTTAAGCTTAAAAGAAACTTTTCAGAGTAACTTAATTACCCCGAGCAACTCCATAAAACAATGGAAAGATGAACACCGCTTTAAAGGATTGTATTATTCCGGTTTAAACCAGTTTCTTTGGGGAGTGTATATTAATAGTTGGCTTTTATTCGACAAGCAGCAAGCAACCCGAAATGAGTTTTCAAATCACTCGGGAGCATTATTTATAAAATATGAACCGATTAAAAAGATTTCTTTTTTGCCATATGCCGGAGTGCAAAGAGCTAAAAATATAACAAAATCGGATATAGGTTTAGATATTGGAATTGATGGAAGTGCCAATAATTTTGAGTTTGGTGCTTATAAAAACAATTTAGATATTTCTTCAAATTATGATTTTTTTGAGACTAGGAAGAACTATAACAATAGGTTCTCAAATAAAATAAGTACCAAGTTTAATAAATTTACAACAGATTCTTTAAAAGTAAGTTATGAAGAAGTGAGTAAACAATTTTATAATACAAGCGGCACAAGTTTAATTGAGGTTAAATTATATAACCGTTCTATACAAAATAACCTTATATATGCACTTTCAAATCAAAACCAGTTTACTTTTGAAACAAATATTTTATCAAAAAATGTATCATTTAACACAAACAATAATGTATCATCAACGAATAGAAATGTGTTCTTAATTGAGAACAGAGTACAGTTTAGACATTTAGGACAATTGAGTTACCAGCTTGATTTCCGGACAAATGACGAAACTTTGGATAACCGGGAAACAATCACGGATAGCAGGACAAGGCAGAGTTCACTTGCTCTAAAATCTAAATATTTTATAAGCGATAAAAGTAATCTGAAATTTGATTTTATTTATAATAAGCTTCAATATGATACACCAAACGAAAAAAATACAGATGACCGTGATGAACAAAGGTTTATTTTTGACATTGGCTATACTACACAATTATCACCGGTCTTAACATTCAGATTAAATGCGTATGGGTTTTTATTTCACCAAATTTATCTGTTTAAAGAACAAAGTATAAACAATAATTGGAACCGTGTATTGAAAATTTCGCCGCAAGTTAAATATAAAAATGACATTTTTGAAAACAGCCTTTCCACCAGTGTGATTGCAAATTATACTGTTTTTGATTTTGAAAACCTTGGACCAAAGATACGCTCTTTTCTTTCAAGGAAATACACGATTAGCGACTCTGTATTGGTGCCTGTTTATAAAAAGATGGCCATTGGTTTAAATGCGCGGCTTGAAATTGAAGAAAAAGGAAATTTTTTAAAAAAGAAATTCGCCCAAAACCTGATCCAATCATACCGGGTAACAAAATACAATATCTATGCTACACAAAAGTTATTTCGCCGATTGGGTTATAGAGTTGGGTATTTGTTCTTCTCACGATTGGAATGGCGGCATGTTCCGAAAAAATCAAAAAACAGGACAATAACAAACCAGGGACCATTTGGCAGTATTTATTATAATGTAAATAACAGAATCAGTTTAAATGCTTATGCGGCAATTAATTTTGTTGATGATTCAAGAAATATAAAAAGCCGGTACAGTACAGGTTTTTTAAAACTATTTTATTCTTTGTAACACTAAGAATATGCTACTTAAATTTGGTGTTGATGTTGAAAAGTATACCGGATAATTTAATACCAACAGATGGATTTTTTAGATTTGGAGAAAAATTAATGCTTGGAAAAAATATTTTGTTAAGCACTCTTTTATTTTGCACAATCAGCCTGGGATTTGCTTCAGACTTTGATGATATTAAGAGAACTCAAAAAAATGATAATGAAGAAATATATGAGATAGTATTAAAAGATTTTGAAGTTTCAAAATCAAATGACTTAACGGATAGCTATCAAACTATTTCTTTTAAAAATGGTTCTTCATTGCCCTCATCTTCCATTTACGATCTTCCTTTTCGGCTACTTAATTTTGCCGTTCCCCAGAATGGAAGCTTAAATGTTCAGCTTATTTCCAAATCTGATAGAACAATAAATAATGTTTTCCTGGAAGAAAAAAAACCATATCAAATTGCTGAAACGAATATAGACGACCTTATTACAATTGGAGAGAAAAGGCGTTTCAGGGATATGATGATTCAGGATATTATAATTAATCCCCTTGCTTATAACAGAACAACCAAAAGTTTAAAATTAACACATAAAATAAAACTAAAAGTTACTTACTCAGGCAATATAAACTCTTCGGCATTATATAAATCCAGGGGGAAGCTGGATAACCTGTATAAAAAACTTCTTGTTAATTTTGAGACAGGAAAAAACTGGCAAATACCAAAAGAAAGAAAAATATTTAAAACAAAGTCCCTTTCTACCGGCACCTTTTATGGGTTTGAAATTACTCAGGATGGACTTTATAAAATCACAGCTTCAACTTTGAGCAATAATGGCGTTAACATTGATGGCTTAAATATAAATGCGCTGGAATTGTACAATAATGGTGGCCATACATTAAGCCTTGCTACACACCTGGAACAGTGGAATCCGGCATTTACACAGGAAATTCCAATCCATGTTATTGATCAAAACAACAATGGTATTTTTGATGGAAATGATTATTTCTTGTTTTATGGAAAAGCTGTAAATAGTTGGTTTTATGATTCTGATTTGAAAAAATTCTCGCACCAAACACACCGCTATGACACAAAGAATATTTATTATTTATCAGCAAGTGGTAGCAATGGTAAAAGAATGGTCATTGAAGATTTGCCTGCCATTAGTGGTGCTATCGAACAAAATTATTTTTTAGAAAGGTTTCATTTTGAAGAAGAAAAAGTAAATCTGCTAAACTCAGGCCCGGATTGGTACGGAACGCGCTTTTTTGGTCAATCAGGTAATCACAGTATCGATTTTGAGCTTGAAGCAGATGTTAACAGCGAAATAAAACCGAGTATAACAATGAGGTTTAAAGGTGCAAACAATATTTTTTGGCCTTATAATTCAACAATCTATAGGTATTATTTTGATATATTTTTAAACAGCTCAACCGTTCATAGTGCTCTCTCATTAGCAAATAAATCTACTTTCACAAAAGTGAAAGAGCTGGAAAGCTCATCAATTTTAAAGTCAGGCAAGAATACGCTGCAATTTAGTTATTCCAGCGATTTTGATGAAAGTAATGTTTATCTTGATTATTTCAATATCACTTATCCTAAAAAGCTAAATACAACCAGTAATTCCATCAGTTTCTTTCATGATGCCGATGGTTCGAATAAACGTTATTCAGTATCTGGATTAAGTACTGTGAACGATATTTACCTTTTTGATGTAACCAACCCGCTTCATGTCAAAATATTGGCAAAGGATCAACAAAGCATATCAGGTAAATATAGTTTTGATATTCCTGCAGAATGGGATAATAAAAACTTCATAGTTAGTAGCCTTAGTTCTTCATCAATAACAACAATAAACTCACTTTCGCCCTACACAACTAACAACAATTTGTTGGATCAATCAAAAAGTGCTGACTACATCATAATAACCCGCAAATCATTATTGGATTATGGTCAACAAATTGCAGAGCTACACTCCAATCTAAAAACGGAAGTTGTTTCTGTTGAGGATATCTTTTTCTATTTCAATAATGGGGTTCAGGATCCAACTGCCATAAGAAATTTTATCCGCTACGCTTATTATAATTGGGAGACACCAAATATTTCCTACATTTTATTGTTAGGTGATGGCCATTTTGATTATAGAAATATTAGCATTCAAGACAGCAGCGTTGTTCCAACTTTTCAAATTTATGGTCTAGATGAACTATCAAGCCGGGAAAGTGATATTTTTTATGTCGATTTAGATACGCGTATCAATTCAATTGCTCCTAACACAATTACGCCTTCATTAGCGATTGGCCGTCTGCCGGTTGAAAATGCTCTTGATGCAGAGAGAGTGGTTGAGAAGTTACAAATTTACAATCAAAACCAGGTTAGAAATGGCTGGCAAACCAACATAACAATAGTTGGTGACGATGAAAAAGTCAGCGCAAGCTCAAATTCAACAGAATGGCAGCACCAATATCAAGCCGAAGAATTAGCCACTATGTCCCAGTTAAACCGCTTTAA